>NZ_CP046620.1:2712500-3033064 GCF_009931615.1 Algicella marina
CCGCGCGATGCCAGCAGTATGGCAATTCCGACCCCGTAAACCATCGGCTCGAGCGGCCAGGCCTTCACCAGCCAGATATAGTGCAGGGCGGCCAGAACCGCCGCCGGATAGACGAGTCGGTGCAGTTTCGCCCAGGCCGCGCCGCCGAGCCTGCGCACCGACCACCCGTTAGATGTCACCGCCAGCGGCACCAGCAGCAAGAACGCCGATGTGCCCGCAATGATGTAGGGCCGCTTGGTCAGATCCTTGGCCAGCGCTCCCCAGTCCAGTTGCAGGTCAAGAAAGAGATAGACGGCGAAATGCAGCGCCACATAGGCGAAGCACGCCAGTCCCAGCATCCGGCGAAAGCGCATCAGGTTGATCCGGGTGATCCGCAACAGCGGCGTGACGCAAAGCGATGCCACCAGGAACTGCAAACCGAGCTTGCCCAGTCCGTGCTCCAATGTCTTGACGGGATCCGGCCCCAGACCGTTCGTCGCCGCCAGCCAGACATACCAGCCGAATGGCACTGCGGCGAGGATGTAGAAAGGCCAGACAGGCGGCTTGCGCAGCCAGCCATTCAACGAGCGCACCGCTTCCATCAGAAGTTCTTGTGCAGGTCCATGCCGGCATAGAGGCTGCCGACCTCATCGGCGTATCCGTTGAACAACAGGGTATCCTGCTTGCCCGCGAACAGCCCGCTGCCGACCACGCGTTCCTTCGCCTGGCTCCAGCGCGGGTGGTCCACTTCCGGGTTCACGTTGGAATAGAAGCCGTACTCGCTTGCCGCCGTCATGTTCCATGTCGTCGGCGGCTGGCGATCCGTCAGCGTGATCCGAACGATCGATTTGATCGACTTGAAGCCGTATTTCCACGGCACCACCAGCCGAAGTGGTGCGCCGTTCTGGTTCGGCAGTTCCTCGCCATACAGGCCGTTGGCGAGAATCGTCAGCGGGTTCATGGCCTCGTCGAGGCGCAGGCCCTCGCGATAGGGCCACTCAAGCGACTGGAAGCCGCGCTGCCCGCGCATCTCTTCCGGCCGTACCAGGGTTTCGAATGCCACGTATTTCGCGCTACTCTGAGGCTCCGCCCGCGCTATCACGTCAGCCAGCGGAATGCCGATCCACGGCACCACCATCGCCCAGGCCTCGACACAACGGAACCGGTAGACCCGCTCCTCCAGCACCGACGGCTTCAACAGGTCTTCCAGAGCATAGTCACCCGGTCGCCCGACCATGCCGTCTATCTTCACGCTCCACGGGTCGGTCGTCAGCTCCCCGGCATAGCGCTTGGGGTCTTCCTTGCGCAGGCCGAATTCGTAGAAATTGTTGTAACTGGTAATTTCCTCAAAGGCCGTCAATGGCGCCGGTGGCTCTCCCTCGGCTTTCACGTAATCCAGCGCCACCGCCTGGCGCGGCACCGCCGCCCCGGCAATCGCGCCAGCGGTGCCCGCCAACAGGGCGCGGCGGTTCAGGAAAGCGGCTTTCGGCGTGATCTCGGAAGATCGGATTTTCGGCGCGGTGTTGATCAGCAACAGGTCATTCCCTCGTCATTTACACTTATGGGCGCACATCCGCGCCATTGCCGTTCTTTTCGCACGGAATCCCGTAACGGCGGATTCACGTTTCCTCGTGAAATGTGACAGCACCCGGGCTACGGCCGGCAGCGCAGGGCACCTGCCGGTAAACAAATGGTGAGTGGAAATCCCGCAAGTGCCGGGCTTAGCGCTGCACGGCACGTTTCAAGGCCGCGCGCGGGATTTTTGCCATGATCCGCTTTCAAGGGAGCGCCGTATCTCCAGCCAGACAAGGATGTGCTCCGTGTCTGAAACCTTCAAAGGAGGAACACAATGCTTCGCCGTACTTTCATAGCAACAACCGTCGCCCTGGGCCTGTCCACACCCGCTTTCGCAGACGGGCACTCGATGGATATCGTCGACACGGCCGTCAATGCCGGCACCTTCTCCACCCTGGTGGCAGCCGTTGAAGCGGCCGGACTGGTGGAAACACTCAAGGGCGAAGGCCCGTTCACTGTCTTCGCGCCCACAGATGAAGCCTTCGCCGCCCTGCCCGAAGGCACGGTCGAAGGTCTGCTGCAGCCCGAGAACAAGGATCAGCTTGCCGCGATCCTCACTTACCACGTCATCCCCGGCAAGGTGATGTCCACAGACATCTCCGGCCCGATGTCCGTGGCCACGGTGCAGGGCTCCGAGGTGGACATCACCACCGAGGGTGGCGTGATGGTCGACGGGGCGACCGTGACCACCGCCGATATCGAGGCATCGAACGGCGTCATTCACGTGATCGACAGCGTGATCATGCCGCAGTAACCGCTGCCGGTGCGCCCGGGGCTACAGGCCCCGGGTGTTACTCACAGGATGAAATCGCTCGCGTCCAGCGCGCCAGCCGCACCGTTGACGATGATCGTGCCGCTGCCGCCCAACGCATCCAGATCGATGATCGCATTCCCCCAGCGCGAGGTCATGGCCGCATTGATGTCGCTGAAGAACACGCTGAAGGCCGTCATGTCGATCTTGTCCGTGCCGTTCTGGAAATCCCAGATCCGGTCTTCCCCCGCATTGCGATAGAACTGGAACACATCCGCACCGGAGCCTCCGGACAGCAGGTCGTCGCCCTGTCCGCCGTTCAGCGTATCGTCCCCTCCGAAACCCTTAAGGTCGTCATCGCCCAGACCGCCAAACATCAGGTCATGACCGCCGCCGCCGGACACCAGGTCGTCCCCCGCGTCGCCGCGCAACTCGTCATGGCCGGCACTGCCGCGCAACTCGTCATCGCCTCCGCCACCGCGCAACATGTCGTCCCCTGTTCCGCCGTCGAGATCATTGTCCTCGTCCCCGCCGCGCAGAATGTCATCACCGGCGCCGCCGTCGACCACGCCGATCACGCGCCCGTTGGTGCCGAAATAAACATCGTCGCCGCCATTCAACGTAACATCCCCGATCAGCGTACCCGTATTGACAAGGATCTCGACCGACCCGCCGCCTGAAAGCGCGTCACCGTCCGGGGCAGCCACCGAGACAAGGCCGCTGTTGACGACACGGAACACATCCACCGAATCGACCGACACAATGTCGATCCCGGTCGAATCCGCATGAATTTCGCCCGAATTCGTCAGCCTGCCATTCTGCTCTATGCTGTCGGTTGGAGCCGACATCCGCACGCCGATAGACGCGAGGATGTTGCCCGCGTTCAGGATGTTACCCGAGCCCGAGCCGGCGTCGATACCGATGGATCCAACGGAGATGTTTCCGGCATTGTGGATGATGTAGTCCCCGCCCGACACATCAAGGCCGTTCGACTCGGCAATCACTCCACCGAAGTTTCGGATCTCGCCGTTCGATCCGGAGAGCCCGATTCCCGTCGAGGCGGAGGAGACGGTCCCGTGATTGCGGACGGAATTGCCGGTGCCGGAGTAGAACACGCCGAAGCCGAAGCCGGTTATTGATCCGTAGTTGATAAGCGAGGAAAAACTGGCCCGCACGTCGACCCCTTCGCCAGAGAGCCCCACGATCGAACCATTGTTGACGAAGTCGTGGCCGCTATCACTCACAGTGTTGCCAAAGAACTGGATCCCGTCGCCGCCCGCTTGGACGGAGGCGCCGAACCCGATGGAGATATCGTTGTTATTGGCTCCCGTCGAGGCAACGATGCCGTCGTCTCCGGCGAACACATCGCCCTCAATGAAATACTCGAGGTTGTCGAAGTCCACGAAATCGAAAGCATCCGTATCCGCGGCGACATAGAAACCTTCCCGCGTGATGTAGGTGTCCCCGCTTGCGGAAACGTTGATCCCGATTGTCGTGTTCGTTGTCAGAATTACAGCCATGATTACACTCCTCAAGATCGACGCGCCTGGTCCTGGCGGCGCCGGTTTTCCGAGAGGCTGTATATCAAAAATCGGCTTAGAAAGGTAATTTAACCGGTTCTTGCGTGATCTTCGGCACACTCCGTGGCCCACCGGCAGGACACCGAGTGCAAACGGGCGCGGCGATGATGCGCCGCGCCCGTTTCGCTCAGTGCACCACGGCTGCCCGCGGGCCCTCGTCAGCCAGATGATCGCCAACGATCAGCCCGTCCGGGCCTGCCGTTACCGGGATCTGGCTGCCGTCCACAACCTCCCCGGACAGCAGCATTTCCGCCAGCGGGTTCTGCAGGCTCCGCTGGATCACGCGTTTCAGCGGACGCGCCCCGTAAACCGGATCATAGCCCTGGTTGGCCAGCCATGTCCTCGCGTCCTCGTCCAGCGTCAGCCGGATGTTGCGCGCCTCCAGCCGCTGATCGAGAATCCCCAGCTGGATATCGACGATCCCGTCCATGTTGGCGCGGGACAACCTGTCGAACAGCACGATTTCGTCCAGCCGGTTCAGAAACTCGGGGCGGAAATGCGCCCTCACCGCTTCCATCACCTGCTCCTTCGCTTCTGCACTATCCGTGCCTTCCGGCAGGATAGACAGTGCCTGGCTGCCGAGGTTCGACGTCAGGATGATCAGCGTGTTCTTGAAATCGACCACACGCCCCTGCCCGTCCGTCAGGCGGCCATCATCCAGCACCTGCAACAGCACATTGAACACATCTCCATGTGCCTTCTCGACCTCGTCGAACAGGATCACCTGGTAGGGCTTGCGCCGCACCGCTTCCGTCAGCACTCCGCCTTCATCGTAGCCCACGTAACCCGGAGGTGCGCCGATCAACCGGGCCACGGAATGCTTCTCCATGAACTCGGACATGTCCACGCGGGTCATTGCGCTGTCGTCGTCGAACAGGAACTCGGCCAGTGCCTTGGTCAGCTCGGTCTTGCCCACACCGGTCGGCCCAAGAAACAGGAAACTGCCCATTGGTCGGTTCGGGTCCGCAAGCCCGGCGCGCGAGCGGCGCACCGCATTGGAAACCGCGGCCACGGCCTTCGCCTGCCCGATCACCCGCTGGCCCAGATCCTCTTCCATCCGCAACAATTTCTCGCGCTCGCCTTCCAGCATCCGGTCCACCGGAATGCCGGTCCAGCGCTCCACGACGCTCGCCACGTGCTCGGGCAGCACCGCTTCCTCGACCATTACGTCGCTTTCCTCGGCGCGCTCGGCCTCGGCCAACCGCTTCTCCAGATCGGGAATGACACCGAACTGCAACTCACCCGCCTTGGCGAGGTTGCCAGCCCGCTTGGCCTGATCCAATTCCGCGCGCGCGTGGTCCAGCTGTTCCTTGATATCCCGCGCCCCGGCCAGCTTGTCGCGCTCGGCCTGCCACTGCGCCGTCATCTCGGAGGAACGCTCCTGCAACTCCACAAGCTCCGCCTCCAGCTTCTGCAACCGGTCCCGAGAAGCGTCATCCTTCTCGACCTTCAACGCCTCCGCCTCGATCTGCTTCTGCAGGATCTCGCGGTCCAGAGCGTCCAGTTCTTCCGGTTTGCTGTCCACTTCCATCCGCAAGCGGCTGGCTGCCTCGTCCATCAGGTCGATGGCCTTGTCCGGCAGAAACCGGTCCGTGATGTAGCGATGGCTCAGCGTCGCCGCCGCCACCAGTGCCCGGTCGGAAATGCGGATGCCGTGATGCACCTCGTACTTTTCCTTGATCCCGCGCAGAATGGAGATGGTGTCGGACACGTTCGGCTCAGTCACCATCACCGGCTGGAACCGGCGGGCAAGGGCTGCGTCCTTCTCGACGTGCTTGCGGTACTCGTCCAGCGTCGTCGCACCCACGCAGTGCAACTCACCACGCGCCAGCGCGGGCTTCAAAAGGTTGGAGGCATCCATCGCCCCTTCGGACTTGCCCGCCCCCACCAGCGTGTGCATCTCGTCGATGAACAGGATGATCTCGCCCGCCGCGGCCGTCACCTCGTTCAGCACGGATTTCAGCCGCTCCTCGAACTCGCCGCGATACTTGGCCCCCGCGATTAGCGCGCCCATGTCCAGCGCCATCAGCTTCTTGTTCTCAAGGCTCTCAGGCACATCGCGGTTCACGATCCGCAGCGCCAGCCCTTCGGCGATGGCGGTCTTGCCGACGCCGGGTTCGCCGATCAGCACGGGGTTGTTCTTGGTCCGGCGGCTCAGCACCTGCATCGTGCGGCGGATTTCCTCGTCGCGGCCGATGATCGGGTCGATCTTGCCCTCGCGTGCGGCTTCCGTCAGATCGCGGGCATATTTCTTCAGCGCCTCGAACGTATCTTCCGCCGATGCACTGTCCGCCGTCCGCCCCTTGCGCACGGCATTGATCGCCTCGTTCAGCGACTTGGCGCTCACGCCTGCGGTCTTAAGGATCTTGGCAGCATCGCTCGGCTGCACCGCCAGTGCCGTCAGCATCCGTTCGACAGTCACGAAACTGTCTCCGGCCTTCTTCGCCAGATCCTCGGCTTCGGTCAGCACCTTGCCGGTCAGCGTGTCTATATAGATCTGGTCTCCGCCACCCGTCACCTTCGGCAATCCGGCCACGGCAGCATCGACGTCCTGGCGCACGGCAGCCGCATCGCCCCCCGCGGCAGCGATTAGGTTGGCGGCGAGCCCTTGCTCATCGTCCATCATCGCTTTCAGCAGATGCGTCGGCAGGATGCGCTGGTGGTCCTCTCGCATCGCGATCGTCTGGGCCGCCTGGATGAACCCACGCGCCCGTTCGCTGAACTTCTCCAAGTTCATGGTCAGTCTCCTTCTCAAAGCGCCTGCCGGGCCGCCCGATCAGGCGCGGGCCGCAAGCCTCGATTGGGATATGGGGTGTCGAAATCAGGGTTGCAAGAATGCAACAGGCGCCTTCTGCAGCAAAATTCCCGACCAATCCGGTCGCAATACCGAAACCATACCAAACCCATACCGAACCCAGCTTTCTCTCCGGGGGGGCACCTCACTCCGGGGCTGCGTAGGAAACGAAGGCGAATGCCCGCCCGTCGGGCGCCCAGCAGGGCACGTTGATCGTACCCTGCCCGCCGTTGAAGCGGCACAGATCCCGCGCCTCACCGCCTTCCGCCGGCATCAGCCGCAAGACCACATCCCGGTCCCGCGGATGCCCAGTCGTGCCGGGCGGATAAGCCAGGTAAAGCACGTGTTTACCGGTTGGATCCGGGTGCGGAAACCAGTTCACGAACGCGTCGTCCGTCATCTGCTGCAATCCGCTGCCATCCACCCGCATCCGCCACAACTGCGCCGATCCGGTCTTGTCCGAATTGAACCAGATCCACGCGCCATCCGGCGTGTAGTCCGGGCCGTCGCAATGCCCCATGTCCCGCGTCAGCCGCTTCTCCGCCCCCCCGGCGACAGGGATAGTAAAGATGTCGAACGCCCCGTCTCTCCGCCCCACAAAGGCCAGCCGCCGCCCGTCCGGCGACCACCCGTGCCAATAGCTCGGATTGCGTGCCGTGACCTGCACCGGCTCCCCACCCTCGAAGGGCAAAGTGAAGATCGTGGAGTCGCCGTTCAGCCGGTGCGAGATTGCGATTCGGTATCCCTTTGGACACAACCCATGGTCGTTGTTGCACTCATCCGCACAACCTGTATCAATTGTCTCCAGCTTCGGATTTGCCACGGAAAGCCGAAAAAGATGACCATCGCCGTTGACGACAAGCGTCTGTCCATCCGGGGACCAATTGGGGGCTTCAAGCAGGTCCGCACTGGCAAGTACGATATTTCGGCGCCCGATATCTATCTCGAATGTCTCGATAAAACTTCGCATTCTATTTTTCTCCGGTCTTCCGAATTGCCTTCACGGGCCACGGCAGGCTCCCGGCAAAGCCGCGACGAACATAACACCGTATCTCGTTTTGAACGTCTGACGCACACAAAATTGCCGCATACGATCCGCATTTGTGATCGCGAGAATCAAAGCCCTTTGGCCCCCAGAGAACGCCAGAACATTCGTCAAAAACGAAGGAGACCTCCCCCGTGTATCCGTTTTTTCGCTTCAAAAGTACCGCGCTGATCGGCGCGACGCTGGCTGCGGCCATTGCCCTGCCCGCCATCGTCGAACCCGCCGTTGCCCAGTCACGCGAAGGCGCCACCAAGACAATGGGTACGCGCTACACCATCGCTGGCCGTCAGCGCATGCTGTCCGAAGGCATGGCCAGCGCAATCTGCCTTTCCCGTCTGAACGTTGAGCAGGAAGAGAACGAATCCGACCTCTACGTGATGCGGAACGTCTTTGATTGGTATCACCTCGGTATCAACGGCGGGAACAGCGGGCTGGAGCTTCAGGCCGAACAGAGCCGGTTGGTCCGCCGCAAGTGGGAGCGTGTGGACAAAGTCTGGCAGGACCTTTCAGTCAAATATGACAGGGTTCTCGAAGGCGTCTACATTCCGGAGAGCGACTTCAACGCGATCATCGACGAGACGGCGCTCCTGTCCGACCTCAACAACTCCCTAGTCGTATCCTTCCGCTCCGAATACGAGGACGAGATCAGCGCCGATGGTGGCCTCGGCAACGCCCTGCTGATCGACCTTTATGAACGGCAGCGTATGCTGGGCAAGAAACTGTCCAAGGACATTTGCCTTATTGCTCAGAATTACAATGTGGAGGAATCCCGCGCATCCTTGGTGGAAACCGTAGGCATCTATGAAAACTCCGTGAGAGCCTTCATCGAGGGCATGCCTGCCCTAGGTGTGCCGCCCGCACCGACCGAAGAAATCCGCGATCAGCTTGAGCTAGTTTCCCAGAACTGGGCGAGCATTCGCCCCATCGCGGAAGCTGTTGCAAATGGTGGTCAGCCCGATCTCGATGATCTTGAAACTCTCCATGGCACGATGGAGAAGATCACCGGTGAGATGACGCAGGCGATTGAAGCCCTTGTACGTTTCAAGGAAACCGCTAAGAACTGACGCCAAGTTTCGGGGCGCATCACGGTGCGCCCCGCCACCGGCAAACGTGCGAGGCGAACATGAGCGAGACGGTCACCCGCGCAGATGACAGGCTCATCGTGGCCCTCGACCTCCCCAATGCCCTCGCAGCCCTCGAAATGGTCGATCAAATCGGTCCGGCCGTAGGCTTCTACAAGATCGGGCTCGGCATGCTCACCGGTGGCGGGCTCGCTCTCGCCGACGAGTTGAAGCAACACGGCAAGCGGGTCTTTCTCGACATGAAGCTGTTCGACATTCCGGCGACGGTGAAAGCCGCGGTCTCCGGTCTTTGCCAGTACGAACTCGACTTCCTGACGGTCCACGGCGATCCGCACGTCGTGGAGGCCGCCGCCAGTGCGAGCGCCGGCCTGCCAACAAAAATCCTGGCCGTAACCTTCCTGACATCGCTTGACCGGGGGGATCTGGACCGCTCGCTGATCCGCCCGGGTGAACTTGCTGATCTCGTGGTGGATCGCGCCAGGACAGCATTTGTCGCCGGTGCAGATGGTGTGATCGCCTCCCCGCATGAGGCAGTGGCAATCCGCGCTTTACCGGAAGCAACTGGAAAACTGATCGTGACGCCTGGCGTCCGCCCCGCAGGCAGCGCCAGTAATGACCAGAAACGCATCGCCACGCCGGCAGAGGCCCTCACAAAAGGCGCCGATCATATCGTCGTCGGCCGCCCGATGTGGCAATCGGAAAACCCGCGACAGGCTGCGGCTGATATCCTCGCCAGCATTCGGAATATCTGAGCCTGTCACAGAGAATTGCCGGAAATGGCAATTCACGTCTCGTCTCAAACGCGATACGCTGCCGGCATCCCGTTCAGAGTCATGTAATGAACAGCCTTTGCCGCGACTGTCTCTCCACAGAGCCCCCCAAAGGCCGGCGCTGCCGGAAGTGTGGTTCCCCGCGCCTGCTGACTCATACGGAGCTGGGTAGTCTGTCCATCGCGCACATGGATTGCGACGCCTTCTATGCATCGGTTGAGAAGCGGGACAATCCCGACCTGCGCGACAAGCCGGTAATCATCGGCGGCGGCAAGCGGGGCGTCGTCTCCACCGCCTGCTACATAGCCCGGATAAAGGGCGTGCGATCTGCCATGCCGATGTTCAAGGCGCTCGCCCTCTGCCCGGAAGCCGTGGTCGTCAAACCAAGGATGGAGAAATACGTCGAGGTTTCACGCGAAATCCGGTCCCTGATGGAAGAACTCACTCCGGTCATCGAACCGCTTTCGCTTGATGAGGCTTTCCTCGACCTGACGGGAACCGAACGGCTGCACGGCGCACCGCCATCATTAATGATGGCCCAGCTCGTCCGCAGAATAGAACAGGAGTTGGGCGTCTCCGCCTCCGTCGGCCTGTCACACAACAAATTCCTGGCCAAGATCGCATCTGATCTCGACAAACCTCGCGGCTTCTCGGTAATCGGCGTGGCGGAAACGGACGATTTTCTCTCCCGTCAGAACGTTTCCGTTATCTGGGGCGTGGGGCGTGCCTTTCGGGAAACTCTGGAACGCGATGGTATCCGCACGATTGCAGATTTGAAGCGACGAGAGCGCAAATCCCTCGCTGAGCGCTATGGTGCCATGGGGGACAGGCTGTGGCATCTGGCCCGCGGCCAGGACAGCCGCCGCGTTTCATCACGGTCCGATACCAAGAGCATTTCGAATGAAACCACATTCTCGGAAGACACGATTGATCCCGACCTGCTCGAAGGCCACCTCTGGAGGCTTGGAGAGAACGTTTCCGACAGGGCGAAGGCAAAGGATCTCGCGGGCCGTGTTGTTGCCCTGAAGCTGAAGCGCAGCAATCATTCCAGCCTGTCGCGTCGCATCACCCTCCCGGAGCCCACGCAACTTGCCCATGTCATCTTCGATGCCGCCAAACCCTTGCTCGAAAGGTCGATCAGCGAGGGGCCATTCCGGCTGATCGGTGTCAGCCTCACCAACCTGACGGCAGGCAGCGAAGCCGACACGTCTCCAGATCTGTTGGATGCGTCAGCCAAGGCCAGAACAGCCGCGGAGAGGGCAACGGATGCGATTCGCGACCGGTTCGGCAAGGATGCGATTCTCAAGGGCCGGTCGCTGCGCTAGGCTCGAAACTCTCTCGGCTCAACTATCGACGCAGCGTGCAACACGGCATTCCCGGATATCCAGCGCACCCGCAGCAATAGTTTGTCATTCGAACTGAGCAAAAATCGTGCAATCATTCAGCTGAATGCTGCCCACTGTTGCAAAATCGACAATATCGATCACTCCTGCTTGCCAGCCAAGCTATCTCGCAACTGCACACTTGACACTGCTGCGCTGCAGCATGATGATCGTTGCAGATGCTTTGGCATTGTGCGCCGAGAGGCGCTTCCTCCCTAGACTTGGGCCACGCTTCGTGCGTGGCCCTTTTTTTGCTGTAGATGGGGAGGCTACTCGGCGGCGAGGGATTGCGCCTGGTCGCAAACTTGCGCCAGCGCCACCACCACACGCGCCAGACGCTCGCTGGCCTCTCGAAATCCCGAGTGCGGCAAGATCGTTCGTTCATCCATGTAGAGCTTCCGATCAATCTCGATCTGCAAGGCATGAATGCCACTGACGGGTTTACCGTAGTGCTGGGTAATGAAACCGCCAGCGAACGGGGCGTTTCGGGCAACGGCGAACCCCTCGGCCGTGAAGATTCCCATGGCCGCGTCAATCAGCCAGTGCCCGCAGGATGCCCCGAACCTGTCACCGAGGATTACATCGGGCCGCCGCCCATGGACCAGCGGCGCGGCAGACAGCGCATCGTGCGGCATCGAGTGACAATCAAAGAGGATGGCGCTGCCGAAACGTCGGCGCTGCTGTAGCAGTATCTGCTCCAGCATCTTGTGGAAGGGTCGGTACGCCTGCCGCAGCCGCAACTGCGCCTCTTCCATTGAAATCTTGCCGGCCTGAATGGCCCGCCCCTCTCCGACGACTCGGGGAATAACTCCGAGACCGGCCGCGATCCGCGGATTTGTCGCCACACGCTCCACCCCGGCAATCAGGGCAGGATCGAGTTCATCTTCCTTGCGGTTAAGGTCGACATAGGCGCGCGGGAAACGGGCAACCAGCATGGGCGCACCGGCACGTGGTGCGGCCTCGAACAGCCGATCGACGAATGCGTCCTCCGACGAGCGCAAGGCAACCGGGTCCAGCAGTGCACCGGCCATGAAGGCTGTAGGATAGTCGGACCCGGAATGGGGAGAGCTGAAGACGGCTCGGGAAGTCACGCGCCCCGGCATTGTAAGATGGTATGGCAACTCCACTGCGGCGGCGCTCCGGCAACTTCGACAAAAAGGAACTTAGAGCAAACATCAGTTTGGCAAAAGCCCTTGAACCCCGTGATCTTCCCTTTTATAGAACTCCCTCACGGCAGGGGCGCGAGTCTCTGCTTGTCTGTTTTTCGGGCGTATAGCTCAGCGGGAGAGCACTTCGTTGACATCGAAGGGGTCACTGGTTCAATCCCAGTTACGCCCACCATTCACCGGCCGCCCGCGGCCAACGCAACAAGGCGCAGCAGGCAACGCGCGCGCCGATCGAGGAGAGAGGCCATGAAGGTCAGAAATTCGCTTCGCTCCCTGAAAAGCCGCCATCGCGATTGCCGCGTGGTGCGCCGCAAGGGACGGGTCTACGTGATCAACAAGACCCAGCGTCGGTTCAAAGCCCGTCAGGGCTGAAGCCGGTCGCAGTAGTTAAAAAGGGCCGCGCCATGATGGTGCGGCCCTTTTTGTTTCGGGCGTCAGCTTACGATACCCGGTACCATTCTTCAGTCGTCGTCGGAAACTGCCAGAAGGCGCTGTACCGTTCCCTGGTTGAAAAAACCTGTCACCTCCAGCTCCTGGCTACTTTGAAACTGGCGCACAGCCCGGCGCGTATCCTGATCGACCGTGCCGTCCACAGGTCCCGGCTCAAACTCCAGCCTCGTCAACCGCCGTTCGAGCGTTCTGATAGAATCCTGCGATAGTCCCAATGCGTCCTCTTCCGAGCGGAACGCAGCACGTCGAGCCTGACGGTCGTCGGCATCGCGAAGCTCGGCTATCTGTTCCTCGGCCCTGTCACGGAACCGACCGTCCGGGTTTGCCTGCAGGTAAGCACGATACGCTGCAATCGTTGCATCCTGCTGGGCCGCCTGCCATGCATCGCGGTCCTCGGAACGTGCGGACTGTTCTTCCTGTTTGCGAATCTGGTTCAGCATCCGGTTGGCCTGCTTGGAATGTACGCCGTTGGGATACCGCTTGAGGTAACGCAGAAGCTCGGGCTTGGTGTCATTTTTGCCGGTTGCCTGCCAAAACTCGGTATCGGCACGCTTCCGTTGCCATTCAGCCTCGCGTATTTCTTTGCGCCGCGCGTCGGCATCGCTTTCCAGCATGGCGAGTTGCGGCTGTCGGAGGTATCCGGTCACATCCAGTCCACGTGTTTCCTGCCAACTGCGCAACGAGCCGCGCGTACCGCGTCCGAAGATGCCGTCGATCCCGCGCGTATCATATCCGAGAATTGTAAGGTGCCGCTGAATTTCCTTGCGATCGTCCGCTGTCAGTCCAATGGCCTGCTCGTTCCGCTCCGCCGGGTTGCCGAGCATCGATTTCGCCTCCTCGGCGTGTGGGCCATTCGGGAAGCGGCGAAGATAGGCTTCTATCAGCACCCGGTCTTCCGATGTGGCAATCATCTGCCAAAGCATGTCCTGCGCGAACTTCAGGCCTGTATCACGGTTGCGACCAGCCGGGACCAACAACATATCGTCGGTCACCTTACCCTTGAGCGTTACGCCCTTGTTACGGGATTCGACTTCTGTGGCACTCAGTCCAAGCGTCAGAAAATCCTGCCGCACTGCCTCGTTCACGGCGCCTGCATTTCCGTAGACGACGAGAGCGTTCTCCGGAGCATCAACATCGAACGGCCGCGTCGCAAATTCTTCGAACTCCGGGTCCACCATGGAGTTGAGCGCCAAGATCACGGCCGCATCGCCTTCGCCGGAAGTAGCCGTCGATAACAGCGCGGTCAGCGGCACAGCCTCGAAGATTACACCCGTGCGTTCCGTGGCGGACATGTCGGCCGGAACGAGTAAGGTTTCATTGCCTATCGTCACGGCGCGACCGGAGAAGTGGATGACAATCCTGCCGTCCCCGTCCTCTACCTCGCGGCTAAAGTCCGACAGCATCCTTCGGATAGCCGAACGGCTCAGATCACGCCCCTGAGTTACCTCGTACCCCATGTCCCGGTATAGTGAGACAAGATCAGCATGCCCGTTATCGACGTTCTCGGAAAGGCTGCCTCGCAGAGTTGCAGGATTGCTGATGATGAGTGCCACATCCTGTGCCTGCGCCAAGGTTGCACTCAAGGCCAAGGCAGTGGTGGCCGCCAACCGGCGGGTCAGTTTGCTCGAAAACATGATGTCTCCCTTTCGGTTCTATTCTTGCCGCGAGAGAAGCACATCGCCCGCGAGAACCGAAATCAACACAAGGGTCCGGATATGACAGTTTTGAAAGATCAGTCGTAGACGCGCTGATCGTCAATCACTTTCCCGTCATTCGGCAGGCTGCCCGGCGGCACAATTGTCACGCTGCCGCGCACCTTCAGCAGATCCCTCACTGTCTCTTCCAGAGCCGAGGTATCGCCGTCGCTGCCCTCCACCGACACGGCCATCACATCGTCCTCACCGGCGCGTGATATTGTCACCCGCGCCTTACCAACGCCCGTACGGGCAACCAGTTCCGCCACCTGCTCCGGTCGCACGAACATCCCCCGGATTTTCGTCGCCTGATCGGCGCGGCCCATCCAGCCCTTGATGCGCGGCGCGGTCCGGCCACAGGCACTCTCGCCCGGCAGCATCGCGGAAAGGTCGCCGGTGGCGAACCGCACCAGCGGATAGTCCCGATTCAACACCGTCACCAACACCTCACCGACCTCACCATCCGGCACCGGATCGCCGGTACCGGGGCGCACGATCTCGACGATCACATGCTCATCAAGGATCATTCCATCCAACGCATCGGACTCGTAAGCCACAAGCCCGAGGTCAGCGGTGGCATAACACTGCCGCGTCGCGATGCCCCTGTCAGCATAGCCCTGACGCAGGCTCGGGAAGAGTGCCCCCCCAGAAACAGTCGCGGTGGAAATCGCCGTCTCCAGCCCGAGTTCGTCCGCCTTCTCCAGAATTTTTCCAAGAAAATCCGGCGTACCGGCATAGGCAGTTACGCCAAGCGCAACGGCTGCCCTTGCCTGCATTTCGGTCTGCCCGACACCTGCGGGCACCACTGCCGCACCCACTGCCGCAGCCGCACTCTCGAACATGGTTCCGGCAGGTGTCAGGTGATAGGAAAAGCAATTCTGGATAATGTCGCCGGCTCCGATGCCACTGGCATGCAGGAATCGCCCGAGGCGCCAGAAATCCGGCGCCTCGCCGCCGGGCTCGAAGATCGGTCCGGGCGACATGAACAGATGCCGCATTTGCCGGTGCGACCGGGTCGAGAACCCGCCGAGCGGCTGCTCCGGCGACTGAACCGTGGACAATGCACTTTTGCGCAACACCGGTAGCCGCGCCAAAGCCGCACGATCCTCGATCTCGTCTGCACTGCATCCGTCCAAATGGGCCGCCAACCCCGGCGCATGTTCCAGCGCGAAGTCCATCAACTCCCGGAACCCTGCGAAGAGATCCGCTTCCCTCTGATCGGTGGACCGTTTTTCAAGCGCGTCGAAGAAAGATGTCATCCCTGCCCCTCAGCTCAACCAGCGCTTACGACGCCGGTAACTTCGTACATCACGGAAGCTCTTGCGGCCCTTGTCCGAAACACCGAGATAGAATTCCTTCACATCCGGATTTTCCCGCAACTCCGCAGCCGGGCCGTCCATCACGATACGCCCGCTCTCAAGAATGTAACCGTAATGGGCGAACCGCAGGGCCACGTTGGTATTCTGCTCAGCCAGCAGAAAACTGACGCCCTCCTTCTCGTTCAGATCCTTGACTATGGTGAAGATTTCCTCGACAAGCTGCGGCGCCAGTCCCATCGACGGTTCGTCCAACAGCACCGTTTCAGGTCGGCTCATCAGCGCCCGCCCGATGGCACACATTTGCTGCTCACCTCCGGAGGTATAACCCGCCTGGCTCCTGCGGCGATCTTTCAGGCGTGGGAAATAGCGGTACACCATGTCCAGGTCCGCCGCGACCGCGCCCTTGCCATCGGTGCGGGTGTAGGCACCCGTCATCAGGTTCTCCTCGACGGTCAGATGCTCAAAGCAGTGCCGCCCCTCCATCACCTGGATGACTCCCTTCTTCACCAGGTCGGAAGGTGACAGGTTGCCCACCCTTTCGCCCCGGTACACAACGGACCCCTTGGTGATTTCCCCCCGCTCGGAGTGCAGCAGGTTGGACACTGCTTTCAGCGTCGTCGTCTTGCCAGCGCCGTTGCCGCCCAGAAGCGCCGTGATCCCGCCCTTCGGAACGGTCAGCGACACACCCTTCAGCACAAGGATCACGTGGTTGTAGATCACCTCGATATTGTTGATTTCGAGGAGCGTCTCCCCGGCTTCCGTTCCATCCTGCACGCGTTGTCCGCCTTCCTGCCAAAGCAATTGCGCCCCCTCTCGACAAGGGGGCGCAAACAATCACTCACAACTGCGTTCCTCCAAGCCGTTCTCTGCCGCATAGGCCGCGGAATCCTCGGCCACCAGCGGCTCGATGACACTGCGGTCCGCTGCGATGAAATCAGTCACCGGCTCCCACTTCTGCTCACCTGCATTCCATTGCTGAACCAGGGCGATACCGGGTCCGGAATGCTGCTCGCAGGTGACGGAAACCTCGGGTGCAAATCCGGGCAGGCCCAGTTCTTCCATCCGCGCCGCCGTGACATCAAGCGCCTCCATGCCATCACGCATCATCGCCGCGTCGATCTCGGCAGTGCCGTGGATCTCCTGCGCCTTCAGGGCTGCTTCGGCCGCCAGCATCGCCGCATAAAGCCCCCGATTGTACTGCACCTGCCCGATACTGCTGCCGTCGCCGGCTGCAAGTCCCTTGTCGACCACGTGTGTCTGGATGTCATCGAAAATCGGAAAGCCCGTGCCCACACCGGTGAAATTCACCGACTTGTAACCATCCGCTCCGTCTCCGGCAGGCAGCACGTCGGGTTCCGCACCCGACCACCAGACGCCGATGAAGTTCTCCATCGGGTAACGAATATTGGCGGCCTCCTGCACGGCGACCTGATTCATCACGCCCCAACCCCAGAACAGCACGAAATCGGGCCGCTCACGGCGAATCTGCAACCACTGGGATTTCTGTTCCTGTCCAGGGCTGTCGACCGGGATCAGCGTCAGGCTGTAGCCCTCGTTCTTGGCGATTTCCTCAAGCGTCCGGATCGGTTCCTTGCCGTAGGCCGAGTTGTGATAGAGCAACGCGATCGTCTTGCCCTCAAGGCTGCCACCGGCCTGATCCTTGGCGTGCTGCACCATGATCGAAGCGGCATCCCAATAGGTGCCGGGGTAGTTGAATACCCATTCGAACACCTTGCCATTGGCAGCGGAGGTTCGCCCGTAACCCATCGAATGAATCGGGATGCCATCTGCTGACGCTTTCGGGATCAACTGGTAGGTGATGCCGGTGGACAAGGGTTGATATACCAGTGCGCCCAGACCCTTCGTGCTCTCATAGCACTCCACGCCTTTCTCAGTATTATAGCCGGTTTCGCACTCGGGCACGGAGACTTTCACGCCGCCAATACCGCCATCGCGCTCGTTCAGCAGCGTGAAATAGTCTGCATAACCGTCGGCAAAGGGCGTCCCGCTGGCCGCGAACGGCCCTGTCCGATAGCTGAGCGACGGAAACACCAGGTCCGCCATCACTGGCGTTGCCGCCATCAGGCCAGCAACCGCCAGACCCGTCAGATTAATTAGTCTCATGTCTTCCTCCCGTTAATGGCCCCGTTTTCCGGGGTCCGTTGATTATCTCTGAGTGAAGCGCAACGCTCCGCTCAGCCTTGGGCGCCTCCGCCATGGACATTTGGACCGAAGCAGGGGGAACCGCCCTTCATCTTCGCAAAAATATCCCCGCCGGAGGCATTCAACTTTTTCTCCTCAATGTGGAAACGGCCACAGCCGCAACTTTTCCTTGATTGTCCGCCACAGGGCCGCCAGCCCGTGCGGTTCCACGATCAGGAAGAAAATGATCAGCGCCCCGAGAATGACGAATTCGAAATGCGCGGCAATATCCGTTGGCCATCCCAGCCCACCAACCATGATATTCTTCAGCAGAACGGGAAGCAGCACGATGAACGCCGCCCCTGCAAATGACCCGAAAATCGAGCCCAACCCGCCGATGATGATCATGAACAGCGCCAGGAAGGACTTGTTGATGCCGAACGCCTCGCCCACTTCCACTGCACCAAGATAGACCGTGAAGAAAAGCGCACCGCCGACGCCGACGAAAAACGACGATACGGCAAAGGCCGAAAGCTTCGCCCGCAACGGGTTCACTCCGATGATCTCGGCAGCGATGTCCATATCCCGGATCGCCATCCACGAACGCCCCAGCCGCCCTCGCGTCAGGTTGCGCGCCAGCCATGCCATCGCAAAGACGATGATCAGGCAGAACAGGTATTTCGCCTCCGGTGTCGCGTTGGGTCCGGTGATCAGGAAGCCGAACATGGTCCTGTCCGGCGCGTTGATCTGGCCCGACGCCGAGTAGTTGTAGAACCAGGGCACGCGGTTGAACAGCCAGACGAGGAAAAACTGCGCCGCCAGTGTCGCCACGGCAAGATAAAAGCCCTTGATACGAAGGGAAGGCAAGCCGAACAGCAGCCCCACGCAGGCCGTCACCCCGCCGGACAGGAAGATCACCACGAGGATGTTGAGATCCGGCACCGCCGTCATGATCTTGTAGGCCGCATATGCGCCCACAGCCATGAAGCCTCCGGTGCCGAGGCTGACCTGCCCGCAATAGCCTGTCAGGATATTCAGGCCGATGGCAATGATCGACCAGATAAGGAAGGGAACCAGCACCGCCGAAGCGAGGTATTCATTCAGGAGGAACGGGATCGCCAGAAATGCCACGGCGACGACGGCGAAGTACCGCCAGCGATCGAAGGTAATGGGGAAGGTCTGGCCGTCAGCCGCGTAGCTTGTTTTGAAATCTCCCGCCTCGCGATAAAACATCAGTAGTTCGCCTTCGGTCCACTGAACCGCTCGAACGGCTCCATCAGTTCCGGCGCCCTTTTCCACAAGAGAAGGCCAGCCAGTGCCAGCGCCGGAAGCGTCATCAACCCAAAGGTCGAGAAGCCTACGACCAGTAGCAGAACAAGCCCGCCCCAGACGGCAAACCTGTCCGCCTCCGCATCTCGCGGATCCATCATCGGTACCAGAAAGCGCAAGGCCATATAGGCGGGCGCCACCAGCAAGATCAGCGCAATCAGCGAAACCAGCCCGCGCATGACCATTCCGAATTGCGGCGCGAACAGCGCAAGGGCGAACGCCAAGAGCGCTCCCCCTACCACCAGCCGGGGCGACATCGTTTCATCTTCCCGAAATAGGCGATCCAGCATCTTCACGTATCATTCCTCTCAGTTCTTCGGCCAAAAACGCCGACATCAGACCCGCTCGATGATCTTTTCGCCGAAAAGACCCTGCGGTCGGAACACAAGAAACAGCAGTGCCAGCACATAGGCAAACCAGTTTTCGGTGGCACCGCCGATCAGCGGCCCGATGCTGAACTCGAACAGCTTCTCTCCCACACCGATAATCAACCCGCCAACGATTGCGCCGGGGATGGATGTGAACCCGCCAAGCATCAGCACCGGCAGTGCCTTCAGCGCGATCAGGCTCAGCGAGAACTGCACACCCAGCTTCGCCCCCCACATGATACCGGCAACCAGCGCCACGAAACCGGCAATTGACCAAACGATCACCCAGATACTGCGCAGGCTGATACCTACCGACAGCGCAGCCTGGTGGTCGTCGGCCACCGCTCTCAGTGCCCGCCCGGTGCGCGTGTATTGCGAGAACAGAACCAATCCGATCACGAGGATGGCCGCGAAGACTGTCGCCCAGATATCGAGATTGTCGATATAGAATCCGTAGAACCCCTCGCCGCCCCAATTTGCCGTGGTCTCTTCCAGCCACAAATTTCCACCCTGCGGCAGGCCGACATCAAGCTTCTTGATGTCCGATCCCCACATCAGGTCTCCGAACCCCTCCATGAAATAGGCCAGCCCGATCGTCGCCATAAACAGAATGATCGGTTCCTGGTTTACCAGATGCTTCAGCACCAATCTCTCCACGGCGTAGGCGAAGGCGATCATCACCAGAACCGCCATGAGAATTGCAACCACCGGCACGCCGCCGATCTTCGGCATCTCCCAGCCGAAGTAATGCAAATCCGAACCGAAGACCGCGTTCAGAAGGTGCGCGAAGGGAACCTGGCCACTTTGCAACCCTACCAGCGTGAGCGCCGCGAAAAGCGCCATGACACCCTGGGCATAGTTGAAGATGCCGGAGGCCTTGAAGATCAGCACGAAACCCAGCGCCACAAGCGCATACATCACTCCGGCCATCAGACCGTTCAGTACCACTTCGATCGTGTAGAGGGCCTGTGCGCTCAACTGTCAGTCCTCCGCTCTCAACTCGTTGACGGACAGATGCAGCCTGCCGATCTTGGTGTCGGAGAACAGGATCACCTCGATCGGGGCCTCGCGCCAGTCACTGCTCTCCAGCCGCAATATGAGCCGTTCCTCCTCGCCGCGTCGTTCCGTTTCGGCGTACCGGCCGTCAGCCACCATTTTTTCCAGCTTCGCCAGCACGACGTCGCGCACCACTTCCCGGCGTCGAAGACCCGGATCATAAATGCCGACACTGCAGCGCAGATATTCGCTGCTGGTATCACGGGCGAGAAAGAACAGGTCGTCCTGCGTCTGCCACGCTAGGGAGGTGTTGGTCAGGCCCGGCACCAGCGCCACGACAGCCGCCGACAACTTCATGCCATCCTTCACCGGCGTGGTGTTCTGCTCCTGCGGACCGATGCAACGCTCCTGAGCGAAGCCCCAGAACGCCTCGGCCTGTTCCGCATCGTCGGCCATAGCCACAGGCGCCTGCAGCATCATCATCGCGATGGCCATGGCGCATCCCGCGGCCCGTCTGCGGGTGACGCGAAGTGCTACCTTCACGTCACTCATGGGGAACCCCGAGATATGCATCGATTACCGCCTGGTCCCTGCGCACCTCTTCCGGGGTCCCGTCGCCAATCTTCCGGCCATAGTCCAACACCACGACCCGGTCAGAAATATCCATCACCACGCCCATATCATGCTCTATCAATGCAATCGTCGTCCCGAACTCATCGTTCACATCCAGAATGAAGCGGCTCATGTCTTCCTTCTCTTCCACATTCATTCCTGCCATCGGCTCATCAAGCAACAGGAGTTTCGGCTCCGCCGCCAGTGCCCGGCCCAGTTCCACCCTTTTTTGCAAGCCGTAGGGCAGGCGGCCCACCGGCGTCTTGCGAATTGCCTGGATTTCGAGAAAGTCGATGATCCTCTCCACGACCTCGCGGTTGGCCACTTCCTCCCTCTCCGCCGGCCCGGCCCAGATCGCCTGCTGCCACCACGGTGCCTTCATCTTGGTGAACCGTCCGGTCATGATGTTGTCGAGCGTGCTCATGCCGCGAAACAGCGCGATGTTCTGGAACGTCCGCGCGATCCCCTGATGCGCGATGGCATGCGGCTTCATCGGCCCGCGCTTCTCGCCGCGAAACCAGATCTCGCCCTCCTGCGGATGATAGAACCCGTTGATCACGTTAAGCATCGAGGATTTGCCGGCCCCGTTCGGCCCGATGATCGCCCGGATCTCCCCCTCTCGGATATCGAACGAGATATCCTTGATCGCCACCACCCCGCCGAAGCGCAGCGTGATGTTGCGCATCTCCATCAGCACCCCGCCGATGGTCCGCCCGTCCGGTGTGGTGAAAGATCCGCCGTCCATCAGTCGATCCTTATGCAGCGAAAATAGCCGAACCTAGGAGCAAGATTCACACATGCGATAATTCCCAAGATCCAGCCGGCTCCCACTGAGCCCGCGCCAAATATCACGCCCAGCCATCCATGCAAAAAAAGACCGATACCAAGGGACAAAAAACTCTTGTCGTCATTTAGACTTGGATGCTCCCAACGACCTGCCAAGTAACACACAGCGCCAGCGCCGAAAACAGCCGGCCACGCAAACGAATGGACTTGTCCATCTGGCGCAACAAATGGCCACAGTGATCCCAATAGCGTAAGCGATACAATGCAAAATAATACTTGCGATTTTTCGATCGTCATCGCTTCATTTCTCCGCACTGCATTGGTGAAATTCACCAATTTCCGCGGGATGGCGGGTGGGGCGATGCGCGCCAGCGCGAGCGTCACCGGCCATCACGCCACCAGCCCCTGCACGACGGGGCGCACCACCAGCCCCACGAACTCGATCGACATCAGCAGGAAATAGATGCGCACGGGCCGCAGGTCGAACTCGTCGTTCAGTTCGTTATATCCCACCAGCGCCCAGCGGATGCCCACCTGATAGCGGCGGGGTGTCATCCGATTGTTGTCCATCCACACGAGCAGGCGAAAGCCGACATAGAAGGCGAAATAAATCGAAACCAGCACCGATAGCGTCATCGGGTGGTAGTCCGCCAACACCAGCCAGCCGACGCAAACCAATGTGAACAACACCAGCGCCAACCGGCGCAAGGCACGGCTGCCCAGCAGCGCCCCCAGCAGGTTCAGATCATGATGGGAAGTCATTCTGCCGCAATCCTTTTCCCGTCACTGACAATATGTGCTGGCCGTATCTCCAGCGTCGCCCTGATGGAGCCCTTCCGCCCGTCTTCATAGGTCACTTCCGTTTCGGTAGAGACACTCTCGGATCCATCGTACAGCGCCGTGATCAGATCGCCATACTTCTCTTCGATGATCCGGCGGCGCACTTTCCGCGTGCGCGTCAGTTCCCCGTCGTCGGCATCCAGTTCCTTGTGCAAGACGAGGAACCGGTGAATTTGGCAGCCAGAAAGCATTTCGTCCTCGGCCACGCTCTCGTTCACCGCCGCAACATGCTCGGCGATACTGGCCAGCACCTGCGGATGCCCAGCCAGTTCCTGGTAGCTGCCATACGCGATATTGTTCCGCTCCGCCCAGTTGCCCACCGCCAGCAAGTCTATATTGATAAAGGCGGTGCAAAATTCGCGGCCCGCACCGAAGACGACCGCTTCCAGTATGTCGGCATAAAACTTGAGTTTGTTCTCGACGTATTTTGGCGCGAACAATCGGCCGTCCGCCATCTTGCCCACATCCTTCGCACGGTCGATGATCCGCAGGTGCCCGGTTTCCGGCTCAATGAAGCCTGCGTCGCCTGTCGCCACCCAGCCTTCGGCGTCCTTGGTGGAGGCGGTGCTTTCGGGATTCTTGTAATACTCAACGAATGTCCCTGGCGAGCGGTAGAAAACTTCACCACTTTCGCCGATCCTGATCTCAACGCCCGGCGACTGGACGCCCACGGTATCGGCGCGCACCTCGCCATCCGGTTGCTGCGTGATGAAAACGCTGGCCTCCGTCTGGCCGTATAGTTGTTTGAGATTGATCCCGAGTGAGCGGTAGAAGTCGAAGATCTCCGGCCCGATCGCCTCCCCTGCCGTATAGCCGACCCGCACCCGGCTCAGCCCCAGCGTATTTTTCAGCGGCCCATAGATCAGGAAGTCGCCAATCCGGTACCACAGTCGCTTGCCACCGCTCACCGCCTTGCCGTCGAGCAACTTGGGTCCCCACTCCCGCGCGAAGCCCATGAAGTGTCGGTACATCCGCTGCTTCAGCCGGCTCGCATCCTCCATACGGATCGTCACTCTGGTCAGCAAACCTTCGAAAAAGCGCGGCGGCGCGAAGAAATACGTCGGCCCGATTTCCCGCAGGTCAGCCTGCATTGTCTCCTCGCTCTCAGGGCAGGCGACACAAAATCCCGTCCACAGGGCCTGCCCCATAGAGAAGATGAAATCTCCCACCCAAGCCATCGGTAGATAGGCGAGTACGCTGTCACTCTCCCGTAGATGGTCGAATTCGGATGAAGCCTCCGATGTCGAGATAATATTGCGATTGGACAGCACCACGCCCTTGGGCCGCCCGGTTGTGCCGGAGGTATAGAGCATCACGCAGGTGGTATCCGGTCCCGCGGCGTCGATGCGCCGATCCAGTTCCGCCGGGTCACCATCCGTCTGCCCGAGAGCCACCACGTCGGCATAGCTTTTCATGGTTGCATGGTCATATCTGCGCATTCCGCGCGGTTCGCGATAGATGACTGAGCGAAGTTCCGGCAAGCGCCCGGCAATCTCCGCAACCTTGTCAACCTGTTCCTGATCCTCGGCGATCGCCAGCACCGCACCGCAATGTTCCAGCACATAGGCCATCTCTTCGGCCACGCTGTCCTGGTATACCGGCACCGGAATTCCGCCCGCCATCTGTACCGAGATCATCGCCATGTACAGTTCCGGCCGATTGCGTCCGATCAACGCAACATGGTCGCCCGGCCCGATCCCGAGACTGACCAGCCCCATAGCGAAATCCCGCGTCAGGGTTTGCGCTTCGTTCCATGTCCAGCTGCGCCAAATCCCGTATTCCTTGACACGATAGGCAGGGCTACCGCCCCGTTTCTCCGCATTCCGCGCCAACAGGCGTGGAAACGTGTCCAGCCGCTCTTCCGAACGATCCATCGGCATCCGAGGCCCTCCCAGTCGGGGAACATCACCCGGTCTTCGCCGGGTCTGCACGCTTCCCTGAAGATGAACGTACCAGCAATCGTGCACAGGTAAACATGAAAAATTGAACTACCGTTCATTTACCCCGCCACCGCCGTCACCAAAATGAAACAAATCATTCGCAAAACCGCGATGCTTCACCGTCAGAGAGAGAGAGCGACCCTTACCGATGGAGCACGCCAAGTGATAACACGTATCCTTTCCACGACTGCCCTCGCCGCACTGGCCTCGGCCCCCGCATTCGCGCAAAGCAACTTCAACCGCATTGCGTCCTTCGATGTCAGCCGAAACATTCTCGAAGGTGATCGCGCCGTCGAAACCTCGGCAGAGATCATTGCCGCCACAGAAGACGGCACGATCCTCGTCTATACCGACAGCCCGCTGGGTGTTATCGGCATGATCGACATCGAGGATCCGTCCAACCCGCAACCGCTGGGCACCATCGCACTCGAAGGTGAACCGACTTCCGTCGCCATGCTCCGCGCACGCGCGTTTGTAGGCATCAACACTTCGGAGAGCTACACGGAGCCATCCGGCAAGCTCGCGATTTTCAACGTCCGCACCAAAGAAGCCGGCAAGACATGCGACCTCTCCGGACAGCCTGACAGCGTCGCCATGGCCACGGACGGCTCATTCGTCGTGGTTGCCATCGAGAACGAACGCGATGAAGACCTGAACGACGGCGAAATCCCGCAGATGCCAGCAGGAACCGTCGACATATTCAGCATCACGGACGGCACGCTTGATTGCGACAGCCGCATCAGCGCCGACCTTACCGGCCTTGCCGAAATCGCACCGTCTGATCCAGAGCCGGAATTCGTCTCCATCAACGACGAGGGTGAAATCGTCGTTACGCTTCAGGAGAATAATCACATCGCCATCCTCAACTCAGATGGCGCGGTACTCTCCCACTTCTCCGCCGGCGCGGTGGACCTGCAGGGCGTGGATATTTTCGAGCTCGGGTCTTTCCACTTCACAGGGCAGCAGGAAGGACGCCTGCGGGAACCGGACTCGGTAAAGTGGCTCGACAATGACCACTTCGCGATTGCCAACGAGGGCGACTACAACGGCGGCTCACGCGGTTGGACCGTCTTCAATCAGGACGGTACGGTCGTCTACGAATCCGGTACATCGTTTGAGTATGCCATCGTTGAAATCGGTCACTATCCTGAAGGCCGTTCCGCGAACAAGGGTGTCGAACCGGAGAGTATTGAGTCTGCCACATTCGGCGAAACGCCAATGGTATTCGTGGGGGCAGAGCGCGCATCGGTCATTGGTGTCTACGACGCCACTGACGCCACCGCACCTGTCTTGCGGCAGCTTCTGCCATCCGGCATCGGCCCCGAAGGTATCCTGGCCCTGCCAGAGCGTGGTCTGCTCATCTCCGCCAACGAGACCGACCTTGTTGAGGATGGTGGCGCCCGCGCACATGTCATGATCTACGAGCTTCAGGATGCTGCGGCAGCCTTTCCGACGATCACGTCAGCCGGTGCCGACGAATTGATTGGCTGGGGTGCGCTTTCCGGCCTTGCGGCATCCCCAACCGAGCCGGGCAGGCTCTACGCTGTCAACGACAGCTTCTTTGCAATGCAGCCCTCGATCTTCGAGATCGACGCCACACAGACACCGGCCCGCATCGTCCGCGCCATTCCAGTAACGCGCGGCCCGGATGCCGCTCAGAAACTGGATATCGAGGGCATTCACGCCAACGAGAATGGGTCTTTCTGGCTGGCATCGGAAGGCCGGACGGACCGCCTGATCCCCCACGCGCTGTACCACGTGGGTCCGAATGGGCGCATCCTAAAGGAGGTACCCTTTCCGGCAGAGCTGCTGGCGTCCGAGAAACGTTTCGGTGCAGAAGGCATCACCCGCGTTGGTGATACACTGTGGATCGCCATCCAGCGCGAATGGGCAGATGACCCGGAGAACCATGTCAAACTTGTCGCCTACAATATTGAAACCGAAGAATGGGGTGCAGTTCTCTACCCCAAAGCCAGCCCTGATACCGGCTGGGTTGGATTGTCGGAGATCACAGCCAAAGGCGATTGGGTCTACATACTTGAGCGCGACAACCAGATCGGCGCCGCCGCAGTGACAAAGCACCTGTACCGCGTGCCGCTGTCCGCCATGGAACCCACGCCCCTTGGCGGTGACCTCCCGGTCGTCACCAAGGAACTCGCCTACGACTTCATGAGCGATCTGAAGGCGCCCGGCGGTTATGTTGTGGACAAGCTAGAGGGCTTCGCCATCGACGTTGACGGAAACGCCTACGCCGTCACGGACAATGATGGGGTCGATGACAGTTCAGGTGAAACCCACTTTATCCGCCTCAATCTGCAGTAACGCTTAACTGCCAGCAAGAAAGTGCCCGCCCGGATCGTTCCCGGGCGAGCCTGCTCTCAAGGCCAGCTTGAATACCGCAATTGCCGCAATTCAAGCTGCTGCCGCCTCAACCGCAAGAACCTCAGATCACTCAAGAGGTGTGCGCGAAGGCTCTCGTCGCCCTTCGTCAACGCAGCGAGGTGTGACCGGATCCGCCGCTCCTCGCGCTCTATGTCGTTGATATCGTCTTCCAGCCGCCAGTAATTCCGCCCGTGGTTCCACGCCGGCCGCATCTCCTGCCATTGTGCATCGGTGCACACCGGCGAGAGGGCCCGGCCCGAACGCCCGACGCGGTAGGCCCGGGACGGACGGCAATATTGCGTCAGCCCCTGTGTCCGTCCCGCCTCCCACTCCGATTGCGCCGGCGTTATTCCCACTTCGGCGCAAGCCTTTCGGTGCTGTTCAAGGAAATTCGGCAGGCGCCCGTTCTCACCGTCCCGATAGCCGATCGCTGCCCAGTTGCCCGCCTCGCACTGCTCTTCCGTCAGTGTCGCGCACGACGAAAGCGCCATAAGCGCCGCCACGATCAAAAGCCACCTCATGTCTCACCTCTCTAAAATCCGCTCCAAAATGCCATATCGCCACGCAATCCCCAAAACACGTTTTCCCTCACGCCTGCAACGCGCTGAAACGCACCAGCCCCGCCCATCAACCCTGCGTGTCGCCGCGGTTAAGCCTTGCCATACCCGCCCGCGAAAGATTTTCTGGGCCAGCCCCAAGGATCGGGCGCCCCCACACGTCCAACGAAGTGACATGCTGATGGAAGTGAGTGACGAGACATTGGTGGCAGACGCGCAGGCCGGGCAGGCCCGCGCCTTCGGCACCCTTGTCTCGCGCCACTACGATCGCATCTACAGGCTCAGCTACCGGATGCTCGGCCAAAGGGCGGAAGCCGAGGATCTGGCACAGGATGTCTGCGCCACCCTCGCCTCGCGCCTCCGCAGCTTCCGGGGCGAGGCGAAGTTCACCACGTGGCTCCATCGCCTCGTGATCAACGCCGCCAAGGACCGGCTGCGAAGGCGTACCACCTATGCCCGCGCCACCGAAGGCTGGGGCGACTGGGAGGTGAACCGAAAGGCCGAGATCGCCGAGGCACAGGAGGAGCAGCGCTGGCTGGCCGAGGCGCTACAAGGTCTGTCGCCCGATCTGCGCGCCACAGTCGCGCTCGTGCTGGGCGAAGACATGAACCACCGCGAGGCCGCGGCCGAACTCGGCATCTCCGAGGGCACTGTAAGCTGGCGGATGAGCGAGGTGCGCCGCGCCCTCACCACGCTCCGCGAAGAGGAGAAACGGGCATGACCGACCCGATTGACGACCTCAGGAATGCGATGAAGGCCACCCCCGGCCCAAGCGATACCGCGCACGATGCCGCCCTGCGGGCCGCAATGGCGGGGTTTGAAGCCGAATCCCAAGGATTTGCCTCGCAGCCACGTCCCACTCCAGCAAGCCGCAATTCCGCGGTCTCATTCTGGAGGAGATTGAAAACCATGCTCGCACCCGCGCTTTCCCGCCCCGCCCTTATGGGCACAGCATCCCTCGCCACCCTCGCACTGGCGATCACGATCACGACAGATTACCGCCCGGAATTCATGAACCAGACCGCGCCAACCGGAGCAGTGCTGAAGAGCGAAGACAGGGACAAAACGGTCTCGCTCGAAATCGCTGCCGAGCCGGTGCAATCCAGGGCACAGGTGCAGAACGCCGCCCCGACGACACCGTCACTTGCGGATGCCGCTGCGGCCCCTGAACCTGAAATGCTGGCCGCCAAGACACCGCGCCCAGCCACACCACCCACCCTCGCAAGGGAAGCCGACGGAGCCATGGAGCCCGCCCGCTCGGCAGTTCCGGTGCAGGTGCCTGCAACGCCGTTGGCCCCGGAGGGAAGCTCATCCACTGCCGGGCAAGCCGCCGATGTCGTCGAAGGCACCGGCCTTGGTGAACGCGAAGCGTCTGGAAGCTTCGTCGAAGAAAGTTTCGGGATACCGACCCCCGGCAATAGCGACCAGGCCAATACGACGCCGCCGGGGCAAGCCGCGCCGAGCGCCGCAATCGGCACAGCCGGTCTGGCGGCAGCCCCCGAACGCCGCCATGTCAGCCCGCAGCGTTCCCGCAACGAGTCCGTTCAAGTGCCGACGGTCAACACAGAATCCTTCGCATCCGCTCCAGCAAGTGCCATCAAGTCCGTAGCCTCCGAGCCGGTCTCGACCTTTTCGATAGACGTCGACACCGCATCCTACAGCCTTGTCCGTTCCAGCCTGAACACAGGCCAAATGCCGCCGCCGCAGGCTGTCCGGATCGAGGAGTTGGTGAACTATTTCGATTATGCATACGCCGCGCCAGAGAGCGCCGGGACGCCCTTCACCACTTCTGTCGCGGTGTCGGAGACCCCCTGGAACGCAGATACCCGGCTCATGCAGATTGGCCTGCAAGGCTACGCCATCCCTGTCACCGAACGGCAGCCACTCAACCTCGTCTTCCTGATCGACACTTCCGGCTCGATGCAGGACAAAAGCAAGCTCCCCCTCCTCACCGCCGGTTTCCGCCTGTTGCTCTCTGCCCTCAATCCCGACGATGAGATCGCCATTGTCACCTACGCCGGTTCGACTGGCATCGCCTTGCAGCCCACACCGGCCAGCGAGAATGCAACGATCATGCAAACTCTCGACACTCTTACCGCAACCGGATCCACTGCCGGAGCCGCCGGACTGCAACAGGCCTACGCCCTCGCCGAAACCATGGGCCGGGAGGGCGAAACCACCCGCGTCATCCTCGCCACCGACGGCGATTTCAACGTCGGCATCTCCGATCCCGAGGCGCTGAAAACCTTCATCGCCGGCAAGCGTGACAGCGGCACCTACCTCTCCGTCCTCGGCTTCGGGCGCGGCAACCTGCAGGACGCCACGATGCAGGCGCTGGCCCAGAACGGCAACGGCACGGCGGCTTATATCGACACGCTGGCGGAGGCCCAGCGCGTGCTGGTAGATGATCTGACGGCCAACTTCTTCCCGATAGCGTCCGACGTGAAAATTCAGGTGGAGTTCAATCCAGCAAAAGTCTCCGAATACCGCCTGATCGGCTACGAAACACGTGCGCTTCGGCGAGAAGACTTTCGCGATGACAGGATCGACGCCGGCGAGATCGGTGCCGGGCACTCAGTAACCGCTCTCTACGAGGTCACTCCCAAAGGCTCCCCCGCCGAACAGCTTCCGCCCCTGCGCTACAGCACAGAAGCCGACGCCGCCCTTCCCGCCTCGGACGCCTCGTCCGGTGAACTCGCGTTTGTAAAGCTGCGCTACAAGCTGCCCGGAGAGACCACCAGCCGCCTTGTCACCACGCCGGTCACCGCGGACAGACAGGACATTCCGGCGGCGGAACGGGATTTCGCGGCAGCTGTTGCCGCTTTCGGCGAGCGGCTGCGCGGCACTGGCACAGTGGGGTGGGACCGGATCGAGGGCCTAGCCCGCCCCGGCCTTGCAAACGATCCTCATGGCTACCGCGCGGAATTCATGCGGCTCGTCAGACTGGCTTCGGCTGTCGCAAGGTAAGCCACACTGACTTCAAAAAAAAGGGCCCGCGCAATGCGCGGGCCCAGCAATAACATACAGATCATCCTGAGATCAGGATCACGCGTCCACAGTCTCGCTTTCGACCGCCTTCTGCGAACCGCTCTCGATGGCGATCCGGCGCGGCTTCAGCGCTTCGGGAACTTCCCGTACGAGGTCCACATGCAAAAGACCATTCTCGGTCTTCGCGCCTGTGGCGCGTACATGGTCGGCAAGCTGGAAACGGCGCTCGAATGCGCGCGTCGCAATCCCGCGATGCAGGTAGTTTGCTTCCTTGTCCTCGGCAGCCTTCTTGCCGGAGATCACCAGTTGCCCGTCGCGGGCCTCGATGTTCAGTTCATCTTCGGAAAAACCGGCCACTGCAACAGTGATCCTGTAAGCGTTTTCGCCAGTTTTCTCGATATTATAGGGAGGATAGGACTGACCGGTGTTTTCGTTGGTCAGCACCTGATCCAGCATACCGGCAAGACGATCGAAACCGACAGTCGAACGGTAAAGCGGGGTAAAGTCATAAGTTCTCATCTCGCATCCTCCTGAGTGAGCGATACAAACGTTGACGCACCTTCCATCCGGACAGGTGCTTTCAGTCTCAGCCAGGTCCGTATATGGCCCCCGGCTGCCTCTCAGATGGGAAGGGAAAAATTCCGTTTCAAGAGGCCCGGCATCAGTTTCCGATTTGCGGCAAACGGCCGGATGTCTCACGCCCGAGTTGGTCACCCAGGCTTTTTACCGGTGCGCCGAACGCCGGCGCCGCAATGCTCTTGGCCTCGGCCTCGACACCCAGTTTGGCGAGCAAAACTTCCACGCTGTCATCCAATGGCGCCCCGATCGAGACATCTCGCCCACGCCACGACATGCCGCCCGACACGATGGAGGCGACCTGCGCTCCGTGCTCCGTCAGCGCCATGATCGGCGCTCCGGAGGAGCCAAAGGTCAGATCGCAATCCGTCAGCCACAATTCACCGACATGCTCCAGAACCTGACAGCCGGTCTGCAACGAAGGTGCTTCTTCGCGCCCCTGCCCGTAGGAGACGACTGCCACCCGCTGGCCCTTGCGCAGGTGCCGATGCACCGTCAGTGGTGTGATCGCCAAATCGGCAACAGCATATTCCAGCTCGATCACCGCCACATCCCGCGCTGCCCGATTTTCGAAGTTCCGGCTCTTTGCGTTATAACCCTCGCGCACGGCTACCCGCCTTGCCCGACGCGTCGCAATCGTACCGCCATCACGCAGGCCTACAAGAAATGTCAGGGACGAGGCCGGAACCGGCTCACGCGTAGTGCTGTCAAAAACACAATGCGCCGCCGTCAGCACATGAGTTCGCGAGATCAGAGCGCCGGAACAGAATCCGCTGCCACCGATTTCCAACCGCCCGATTGCCTGCCACGGGCGCGCATCCTCCAGCGAGGAAAGCCGTTTGAGGACGGGTCCTGACTGGCTGGAAGCCACGGTCGCCGCAAGGGAAAGCAAAAGGGTGAGGGCAAACGGCAGCAGCCGCTTCATTGGGGGGAAGGACACTCAGTCTCCTATCTGTGGCAGCAACAGGTAACGTCGCTCGCCGCCCCCTCGGCCAAGCTGTTGGGCAATGGAAGTTTTCTCTCCCTTGGCGGGTTTGCCGTTGAATACAGGGTCCTCCCGTTTCAACTCCTCCAGCAACCTGTCGACAGGATCGCCCAGCGTTGCGCCCAACGCGACGTTGCGGTCGCGCCATTGCGCCATGGCAGAGATCACGGAAGCGATCCGCGGACCGGTGTCAGATTGCACGAAGATCGGCGAGCCGGAGGCACCAAAGGCGACCGTGCAGGAGTAGACCATCACCGGCTCTCGGTCCGCCAGAACATGGCACAGTTTTTGCAGAGAAGGCACTTCCGCCCGGCCCGATGCGTAAGACACGACCATTACTTCGTCGCCGAACTCGAGGCTGGCATCCCGCTCGAATGGTGTTATGGCCGGATCGCGGATCGGCAGGTCCAGCTCGATCACCGCCAGGTCACTGCCCACCCGCGCAACCTTGTCGCGCCCGGTGAAAGTGTAATCCGGATGTACCACGAACCGCCGCGCAGTCCGCACAGCCGCAGCCCGACCATCGCGCCAGCCGGCCCGAAACACCACGTCCCCGGGCTTCACAATCGCTTCAAGCGTCTGGGAATAGACGCAATGCGCCGCCGTCAGCACATGCCTGTCGCTGATCAAAGCACCGGTGCAGAACCCGTTCCCTTCCACCTCGATTCGCCCTACAGCCTGCCAGGCTCGGGCCTCGTCGGCGGTCGTCAGGGGCGTCAGGTGCGTAAGATCCTGCGCGGACACCGGCAGGACCCCGAAAAACCACAAGAAAATCCACAGAAACCGGTTACGCATCAATAGTCCTCGGATTAATTCCCCGACTATCGCACGAGGCTTCTTCGCCGCGCAAGCCAGGTGGCGACAGAGAGTGCCCGAAAACCGTTGCCATCCCCTTCACGCCCGCCGTCTCCAGGCATACGGTTCCAACTGCCCGTCCACCGGCGTCGCCGCGACGTGATTGGTAAAATTGCTCATCACCTTCTGCGCGATCCCGAGGATCACCTCGAACACATGCTGCCTGTCAAATCCCGCGCTCAGAAACCCCTCCACCTGATCTCCACTGACCGCCCCCCGTTGCCGCACCATCTGCAAGGTGAACGCCCGCAAAGCCTCCAGCCGCGCGTCGATCAACGGCGTTTCGTCACGCAGCGCCCTGGAAATCGCAGGATCCACACCCATCATCTCGGCAATCAACGTGTGTCCCGGCACGCAATACAGACACTCGTGCTCCACGTTCACGCTCTGCCAGACGACGGTCATCTCCTCCTTGGTAAAACTGCTGGACATGAACAGGTCCTGGATCGCGTCATAGGCTTCAAGCAGTGCAGGTGCTTCCGCCATCGCGGCATACATCGCCGGCACCCGTCCGTATTTCCGGGCCCCCTCCGCCAGCAGTGCCTTGCTGCCGTCGGGCGCCGTGTCCGGGGTGTGGAACCGAAAATCAACCATCGCAAACCTCGCGTCTCGATATGTTTTCACCTGCGCCGCGGCCCAGCGCGGGGCCGCGCGCGCGCCTCTCAGATCAAACCTTCGGCCTTCATGGCTTCGCGCACCGGCTCTACCGCCAGCAGCCGGTCGCGATATGCAACCATCTGCGGCCACTGTTCGAGATTGACCTTCGCGGGGCCCGTCCAGAGCATCATCACCAGCAGGTAGAAATCGACGGCACCAATCTGCGCCCCCATGAAATACGGCCCGCTAGCGGAGACGTTCGCCGCCGCGTGCTCCAGCCGCATCTCGACTTTCGCCCGCGCCGCCGTGATATCTTCGGTCTGCGGAACATCCATGAACAACGGCAGAATGAAATTCCTGTGCAATTCTGCGGATGTGTAGGCCAGCCACTCCAATGCCCGGCGCCGATCAGCTCCGCCCACCGGCAACAGTTCCGCCTCCGGATACCTGCCATCCAGTTCCACCAGCGTCGCGACAACCTCGGTCAGCACATCGCCATCCTTGTCGATTAGCGTCGGCACATAACCCTTGGGGTTGACGTCCTTCAACGCCGCACCGGTTTCGTCCTTGCCCGTAACGGGGTCATAGCGGACGAGTTCGGGCACAACACCCACCTGCCGCAGGGCGATGTGGACGGCAAGGGAACAAGCGCTGGGGATGTAGTAGAGTTTCATCAGTATTTTCCTCGTTGTTGGTGGTCGTAGTCTTCCGAAAAGAATCCGGACTGCTGGCAAAGCCTTCTCATCGTTCGGATGCACACGGCGTCCGAACGGGAGGTTGGCTTGCATTTGGATGGAAAAGACCGCGCCGGTGATCGGCACGGCGTTGCGGTCAGTCGATGGCTTCGTAGGCCGTGATCGTCATATCGGCACCCGCATTCCGCAGGCCGATCGCCTGCTGGTAGGCAGGCGAGTCATACCAGCCGCGCAGAGATGCCATGTCGGGAAACCTCAGCACTGCCGCAAGTTGATGGTCGCCGCCCCCGTGCAGAGATTCCGCAAAGCTTCCACGGATCAGTAACTCACCACCGAAACCGGGAAGTTCGGGTCCGACCTTCTTGCTGTATGCCTCGAATTTTTCCTTGTCCCTGATGGTTACGGTCGCGATGAGAAAAGCACTCATAAAGGGCCTCCTGTTGCCGGCGTGGGTTTGACTTCGGATTTTTGTACTTCTATGTACATAACAGGAGCAAATCTTTTTGTCCATATATGTACAAAACTTTCGGGGGATTTTTCTCATGGCCAGGCCAGCAAAATTCGACCGCGCCGATGCCGTCTTCAGGGCCATGCAAGCCATTTGGTCCAATGGGTTTGAGCGTTGCTCGGTCAAGAGCCTCTCCGAGCTCCTCGGCATGACCCGGTCCAGCTTCTACAATGCTTTCGGGTCTCGAGAATCCCTGTTCCGAGAGGCAATCGCCCCCTATGCCTCCCAGGCCCCCGGCGCGATCCTGAATGATCCTGTGAAGTCGCCCGCGCTGCCAGTGATCATCCGCACCGTGCGCGAGATCTGCCGCTCAACCGCAGCCGATCCCGAAGGCCGCGGCTGCATGATCCAGAACACAATCATCGAACTTTGCCCGGACGATCATGCCGACGGTCTCGGCGCCGAACTGTCAAATATGGTCAGCGGCTCGATCGCCCGGATCGAGGAGTTACTGCACGTGGCAAAGGCCAACGGCGAGATTTCCGCAGATCACGACATTCACGCCACCGCGCTCGCCGTGCAAAACCTGATGATGGGGCTGAATGTGCTTTGCAAGGTGATCCGAAGCGAAGAAGAGTTGTGGCTCCTCGCACGGACCACGCTTCAGGGACTTGGGATCGTCAAACCACAGTGACGGCCCTGCGAACGGTGGAATTTCGCCTTGCCCGCCCCGGAACCGAAGCAGAAGAATTGACAGGTACCGCAGTAGTGTGAAACGGCGTGCTATGGCTTTCTCGATCAGTATCAATCCCAACATCCGCAAGTCCGCCTATTTTGACGCAACGGTCCGTGACGGCGTCCAGTCCTTCTCCGTCTACAACCACATGTATCTGCCTGCCCACTTTGGCGATCCGGAAGCGGAGTACGATCGCCTGCTGAACGGCGTCGCCATGTGGGATGTCGGTGCGCAGCGCCAGGTTCAACTGCTCGGCCCGGATGCAGGCCGCCTTGCTCAATATCTGACACCTAGAAACCTCAGCGCAACGAAGGTCGGCAAAGGCCGCTATGTGCCCCTCTGCGATTACGACGGCTGGCTGATCAACGACCCGGTCCTGCTGAAACTGGCGGAAGACCGCTACTGGTTCTCGGTTGCCGACAGCGACATCCACCTATGGGCGGCGGCAATAGGTCGGGAAAGGGGATGGGACGTCTCGGTCTCGGAGCCCGATGTCTCACCGCTCGCCATTCAGGGACCGAACGCAGTGGACGTTGCCGCCGCCCTGTTCGGCGATACTGTTCGCGATTTCTCCTACTTCGAGTTCAGGGAAGTGTCGCTCGGCACTATTCCCCTGATCCTCGCGCGATCCGGTTGGTCCAAACAGGGCGGCTTTGAGCTTTATCTAATGGACCAGAGGCACGGCACCGAGTTGTGGGATATCGTAAAGTCGGCCGGTGCGCCCTGGGGCATCGGGCCGGGCGCTCCCAACGACACCGAACGTCTGGAAAGTGGCCTCATTTCCTACGGCTCGGACATGCGGAGGCAGGACTATCCGGCAAATCCGTTCGAAATGGGATTCGGCCCACTGCTCGATCTGACTTCGGATATCGAGTTTGTTGGCCGCGATGCTTTGATCCGCATTGCATCAAAGCCTCTTGCCCGCAAACGTGTCGGACTGATCGTCGAAGGCACGCCGCCACTGCCGAGCAATCCGGTGCCGCTTCTGCGCGCGGGCGAGGAGGTCGGGTTCGTCAGCGAAATGGCAGCTTCCAGACGGGTTGATGAAACGATTGCCATCGGTCTCATACGTGCCGATCTCGCAGATACGGCTTCCGGCCTGTCCGTCTCCATCGGCCCCGAGACATTCGCAGCGCGCCTGCATTCGCTGCCCTTCGTCAAATAAGGGCGAAATACTCGCGGCCTTCAGTCCCTGTCACGCAGCGCCTCCGGACGAGGCCCGCCAGTCGCCCAGTCCAGCAATTCCGCCGTGTGGACCACCGGCACCCCGGTGCAGCCGCCAATCTGCATCATGCAGCCAATGTTTCCGGCGGAAATGACGTCCGGCACCAGTGCCTCGAGCGTTGCCACCTTCCGCGCCTTCAACTGACCTGAAATTTCCGGCTGCATCAGGTTGTACGTTCCGGCACTACCGCAGCACAGGTGCGCGTCCTTCGGTTCCAGCACCGTGAAGCCCGCCGCCCTAAGCAGCGCCTTGGGATGGCTCGTGATCTTTTGGCCGTGTTGGAGCGAGCAGGCCGCGTGATAGGCTACCTTCAGGGGCTCCGGTGCCGCTGCATCCTTCAATCCGAGGTCTACCATCACCTCCGAGATATCCCTCGCAATGGCAGAAACCGCTGCCGCCGATTGGGCGAGGTCGGAGTTGCGGAACATGTGCCCATAGTCCTTGATCGTGGTCCCGCAGCCCGATGTATTGATGACGATTGCATCCAGCCCATCGCCCGCCATTTCCTCCGCCCACGCCCGGATATTTTGCGCCGCGCTCGCGTGGCTCTCGTCCGTCTTGCCCATGTGATGGGTCAACGCCCCGCAGCAGCCGGCGCCCCGCGCGATCACCACCTCGCAGCCGTGGCGCACAAGCAACCGTATCGTCGCCTCGTTGATATCGGTGTTCAGCGCCCGCTGCGCACAGCCGACCATCAGCGCCACCCGCATCCGTCGCTCGCCCTGCGCCGCATGCACCTGCGGCTCCTCCATCAGGCTCGGCGGCGGTATTCGTTTCGGTGCCATCGCCAGCATCGCCCGCAGCCGTGCGTCCGGCATCAGCCGGGCAAACGGCCGCCCGATCTTCGCACCCAGTAAGGCCAGCCGGAACCGCCCCGGATAGGGCAGGATGCGCGCCAACACCCAGCGCAGCGCCCTGTCCATGAACGGCCGCCGGTAGGTCTCCTCGATATACTCCCGCGCGTGATCGACGAGGTGCATGTAATGCACACCCGATGGACAGGTCGTCATGCAACTGAGACAGGAAAGACAACGGTCGATGTGCTTGACGGTCTTCTCGTCCGCTGGCCGCCCACTCTCCAGCATGTCCTTGATCAGGTAGATCCGCCCACGCGGAGAATCCAGCTCGTCCCCCAGCACCTGATAGGTCGGACAGGTCGCCGTGCAGAACCCGCAGTGAACGCAGGTCCGCAACACCTCGTTGGAACGCGACGTACTCGCATCCCTCAACTGTTCCGGGGAAAAATTCGTCTGCATCGCACCTATTCCAAAATCACGAACGGCAGGAAGATCACCACCCAGCCGACCGCTGCCAACATCCAATAAAACACCGCCCAGCCCCGCACATCGCGCGGCATCGCGGCCCGTGCGCCCTGCACCAGTGCCCCGCCGGCAAGCCCGCCGCCGCACATCAGCACCAGCACTGCCGCCATCCCCTGCCCGACACCGGCCTGCGGGTCGTTGGACGGCGGGTAGTTCACCACCATCTGCCAGAACATCATCCCCACGATCACCGTGCCCACACCCAGGACCACCCACGGCCCTACTCCGCGCGGCATCAGCACCACGGCGGCGTAAAACAGAAGTGGCCACAAGATGAACTCCATCACGCGGCCTGCCGTCCGTCGGCGCCCATCCGTCCCGTGTTCAGAATGCCGCGCGGGTCGAATTTCTCACGCAACCCCGCACTGATGCGCGCCAGCGGTGCCGGCTCCGGTTGAAACACCCCAAAGCGCGCTTTCTCCTCCGCCGCTCCCCGCACCAGCGTCGCGTGTCCGGGAACCGACAGCGCCGCCCGCACGTCACGCCCCTCAGGCACCGCCGCCCAGATAAGTCCGCCGCCCCAGTCCATCAGGCTCACGGCATCCGGCCCCAGTGCCGCGCGCACTGCAGGCCCGTCACTCGGTTTCACCGAAATTCGCCAAACCGAACCCGGCACATCCGCCAGTGCCGTCACATCGCGGATACCGGCCCAGAGAGCCTCAACCCCGGTCTGGTCCGCGATCAGCTCAACGGCGCCATATCCCGCCAGACGCTCCCGCATCCGTTCCATCCGGTAGGCAACCGAACCGGCAAACCCCTCCAGCCGCACCACGGTCCGTCCGTCCGGCAGATGCGCCGCCCCGCTTACATCAAAGGGCGAGCCCAGCGCGTCGGACATGGCACTTACGGCTGCCGCATCATCCAACCCGTTCAGCACCACCGTTCCCGCGGTCTCGGCAACCGGCAATACCTTGAACGCCACCTCGGTCAGCACGCCAAGCGTCCCGTGGCTTCCCGCCAGCAGCTTCACAAGGTCGTAGCCGGTGACATTCTTCATCACCCGCCCGCCATTCTTGACAATCTGGCCCGCACCATCGACGAACCGCACGCCGATCATGCTGTCCCGGCAGCCGCCAGCCTGAATGCGCCGCGGCCCGGCAGCCCCGGTGGCGACCACGCCGCCGATCGTCGTTTCGTCGCCGTTGCCCAGAAGTCCCCCCAGCCGCGCCGGCTCGAACGGCAACCGCTGCCTCTCCGCCGCCAGCACCGCCTCGACTTCTGCCAGCGGCGTCCCGGCCTGCGCCACCAGCGTCAAGGCTCCGGGTTCATACAGCGTGATACCGGAGAGCCCACCGGTCTCCAGCACCGTGCCATCGACATCATGCCCGAAACCCAGCCGCGTACCGCCACCCCTGATCCGCAATGGTCCGGTGGCAGCCCTGACTGCGTCGGCCATTTCTGCTTCGTTCACCGGCCGCAGCATCACGCCACCCGCCGCGAAGCCGACGTAGCCAGCGGAAACACCTTTGCAGGGTTAAGCAGCCATGCCGGGTCAAACACATCCTTCACTGCCATCTGCGCCGCAATGTCGGCGGGCGCATACTGGTCCAGCATCAGATCCCGCTTTTCGATTCCGACACCGTGTTCGCCCGTCAGACACCCGCCGACCTCAACACAGAGTTTCAGGATTGCCGCGCCGAAGGCCTCGCAGGTTTCAAGATCGCCCGGCTTGTTGGCATCGTAGAGAATCAGCGGATGCATGTTGCCATCCCCGGCATGAAACACGTTGGCCACGTCCAGCCCGAACTCGCCGCTCATTTCGCCGATCCTTCGCAGCACATACGGCAGTTCACTCACCGGGATGGTTCCGTCGAGGCACATATAATCGTTGATCTGGCCCATCGCCCCGAAGGCGGATTTCCGGCCCTTCCAGATTAGGGCCGATTGCTCCGGCCCTGTGCTTTCCCGCAGCTCCACCGGGTTGTGCCGGTTCGCGATCTCGATGATCTTCTCCAGCTGCTCGTCGATCTCGTCGTCGGAACCTTCGACCTCTACAATCAGCAGTGCCTCCACATCCGGATAACCCGCATGCACGAAATCCTCGCAGGCGCGAATGCAGGGGCGATCCATGAACTCGATCGCCACCGGCAGCACCCCGGCCTTGATGATGTCGGAAACACAGGCCCCAGCCACCTCGTTGCTGTCAAAGCCCATCAGAACCGGCCGCGCCCCCTCCGGCTTAGCAAGGATGCGCAATGTGGCTTCCGTCACCACTCCCAACTGACCTTCCGATCCACAGATGACGCCCAGCAGATCATATCCCGCCGCCTCCAGATGCGCGCCGCCGATCTCGACGACTTCGCCCTCCATCGTCACCATGGTCACGCCCAACAGATTGTTCGTCGTCACCCCATATTTCAGGCAATGAGCCCCGCCCGAATTCATCGCGATGTTGCCGGCGATGGCACAGGCAAGCTGGCTGGACGGGTCCGGCGCATAGAAAAAGCCATCCTCCTCCACCGCCCCGGTCACCGAAAGGTTGGTCCGGCCAGTCTGCACTCGGATGATCCGGTTTGCGTAATCGGTCTCAAGCACATCTGCCATTTTTGAGACGCCGAGAATGATGCTGTCTGCCGTCGGCAGCGCCCCACCGGCCAGCGAGGTGCCGGAACCGCGCGGCACCACCGGCACGCCTTCTGCATGGCAGAATTTCAGGATCGCCGCCACTTCCTCCGTATTCGCGGGCAACACCGCTGCCAGCGGCGGGCAGCGATAGGCCGAGAGCCCGTCACATTCATATGCACGGGTCTCATGCGGGTCGGATATTACGGCATCTTTCGGCAGGAGCGCCTCCAGCCCGGCGACAATAGCCGCCTTGCGCCCCATTATGGTGGCATCCGGCGTCGGCATCTCCATGGCTTACCCTCCCTTCAGGCGTTTTGGTAATTTTATATGACCAATTTGTCGGAATGGCGAGTCTCGTCCGCGGTCAAAGCTCGGATCGATTATTGAACGGCTTCCACTTCCGCGCCGTCGCCGCCCGCTGCCAGTTCTGCCAGCAGATATGCGACCGCCCCCGCCACCAGGAACCCCACCGCCAGGTAGGCGACTCCCCCATCATAGAACATCCCGAGAATGCTGGCGAACACAGTCGCAACCAGACTGGACCCCGATGCGATCAGAGATGCTCCCAGTCCAGCCATCCGCGACAGCGACCTCATTGCCATCGCATTCAGATTTCCAAACAGGATGCCGATACAAAAAAAGGCCGCGAACCCTGCGGCCATGAATACTACAAGAGGTGGCTTCCCCGCCCAGACAATCGCGCTGGCAAGCATTGCCGCACCGGCCCCCGTCATACCGGCGAAACCGGCCCGTGCCATTGCATCCATGCCGAACCGCATTACCAGCCGTCCGTTCATGAACGATGCGAGCCCGATACCGGCGGCCAGCAGCGCGAAAAATGCCGGGAACATGCCGTCGATACTGTAGGCGTCAAAGAACAGGTCCGCGGCCGTGCTCAGGTACAGCAGATGCGCTCCGAAGACGAAACCCGTGGCCGCGATCAGGCACGCCACCCGCCGGCTTGCCAGTATCCTCGCGCCGTTGCGCAGCAAGGTGGCTGGCCGAAAGGGAATCCGCGCCTCCGGTGGATGCGTTTCCGGCTGTCTCCGCATCAGCCAGATACCTAGCAAGGCAGCCATCAGCAGATAGAACCCGAACATTCCGCGCCATCCGGCTAGGGCCATCACCGCCTGCCCCAGTGCCGGCGCCAGCATCGGCACGAAGATGAACAGCGTGAACATGAAGGACATCACCCGCGCCATCGCCTCGCCCTCGAACTGATCGCGGATCATGGCCCGCGTCGCGATCTTTGGGCCGGAGACGCCCACACCCTGCAGGAAACGCCCCAGTACGAGCATCTCCAGCGAGCCGGCGACGAGGGCGATGATGGTGCCAACGGCATAGACGCAAAGGCCCATCACCAGCGCCCGCTTGCGACCGACCGCATCGGAAATCGGGCCGAGAAAGAGTTCCCCAAACACCATCCCGAAAATGAATAACGTCGTCACCTGCTGGGTCGAAAGCGCTGGGGCGCTCGAAAGCTCGGCCTCGATCAGTCGAAGCCCGGGCAGCACGGCATCAATGCTGATCGCGGTCAGGGATGTCAGCAGCGCATAGAGCGCCAGGTGTTCCCGGGAAAGTCTGGCGGTGGTCATGCTGACAGTGGTAGAAAATCCTGCCGGCCTTCGCCAGCCCAACCCATCTTCAGCCCATCTTTTCCCTGACACGCGCCGCGAACCTGTCCGCCGTCACCACGACACGTTTGTGCGTGCCCTCGCCGATCAGGTCCTTCGCATCGCGGGCGATCACCCGGAACTCCAGCATTCGGCCATCGACACCGATCAATTCAGCCTCGGCGGTCACACCCATGCCTACCGGTGTCGCCGCCACGTGGCTGACATGCAACTCGGTTCCGAGCGATTGCATCCCCTCCGGCAGCAGATGCTCCACCGCTGCCAGTGCCGCCTCCTCGATCAGATTGATCATCACCGGCGTCGCCAGCACCGCGATCCTGCCGGAGCCGACACGCGGCGCCGTGTCATTGGTGCCCACAACCATGTCCGCCTGCCCCTTCAGGCCGCTCACGATCCCATCCATTTCCTGCTCCCCGTCAAATTTCACTTAACCGGGTCGCGGTCCCGGATCGGGCCGCACGGACGGTCAGATCACCGTAACCCCGGTTGCATGGTACCTGCAACGGGCTCCCGCCCCGGGGCTTGCGATTTGCAGGAACTGCGCAGCATTTGCACATCCCGCCATAAGGCGTGCCGGATGCCAGTCAGAAAGACCGAAGCAGTATCTATCGCAAGGTCGATCAGAGCGCTCGTCTTTCTTCGCCAAATATTAGCGATGGAGAAACGCGAAACGATACAACGGCGTTGCCCTGCCGCAGCTACCGGCCCTCGATCCGCCACGCCACGAAGACCAGCGCACCGGCCAGCAGCAACATCAGCCAGCCGGGCGCCAGCGGCGTCAGGCGGATGTCGCGCACGTCATAGGCCTCGCGTCGTACCAGCCCCAGCCAGTTACGGCCCGCCGCCACCCGTCCCTCGGAGACGCGACGAATGCCGGGGACGCCATCACTGATCCGCAGAATGCCTCCGCCTGTCGCATCACCCAGCGGCTCGATCAGCGCGGCGGTGGAAATCGGGTTCTCGAATTCCCGCGGTGCCGCCGGCCCGACAGCCGTCACCGTCTCAGTCACACCCTCGGACAACCGGTAGATTCCGTTTTCCGGCGCCGGGAACCGGGATTGCCAGACGCCCGGCGTCACCTGCTCCAGTTGCAGCACTTCCTCACCGCCGCCCGGTGTGCGCACCACGACATCCCCGATCGTATCGCCGAGAGAGCGGCGCGTCACCGTGATCTCGGCGCCGTCCGGCTCCGCCACCAGCACCTCTTCCTCCAGTTCCGGCTCCTTCATCAGCCAGTGCGCCAGTCGCCGCAGCAATTCGCTCTTCGGGCCGCCGCCCTCGAAACCGCGCGACCATAGCCATGCCTGGTCAGAGGCCAGCATGGCGATCCGTCCCTCGCCCGGCCGGTCCAGCACCAGCAGCGGCCGGCCATCCGGCCCCTCCATCACCGCGTGGCCGGTTTCCTGCTCCATCTCGATCAGCCGGAACCAGCGCCCCCAACCCGGCGTGCCATCCTCGGCCGTAGGCCGAGGGGCAAACTGTTCCAGCCCGCGCGTCACCGGATGGCGTTGCCCCAGTTCGGAGATACGCGGCGTGTAGCCCTCTTCCAGAACCCGCGCTGTCGGCGTGGCGGGCAGGATCTCCCGCAGCGGCGTGCGGTACAGGCTCTCAGCCCCCGCGAAGGCCGGTCCGGAGGCGATCAACACCGCCCCGCCATCCTCCACGTAGCGTCGGATATTGTCGATGTAGAGCGAGGGTAACACCCCGCGCCGCCGGTAGCGGTCGAAGATGATCAGGTCGAACTCATCGACCTTGTCCATGAACAGTTCCCGCGTCGGAAAGGCGATCAGGCTCAGTTCGAACACCGGCACGCCGTCCTGCTTTTCAGGCGGACGCAGGATGGTGAAATGCACCAGGTCCACTGCCGGGTCCGATTTCAGGATGTTGCGCCACGTCCGCTCGCCCGCATAAGGCTCGCCAGAGACCAGCAACACCCGCAAGCGGTCGCGAATACCGTTTATGGTGATGATCGCGTCATTGTTGCGGGCGGTCAGTTCATCGTCGGCACTCGGCACCGTCACCTGCAACACGTTCAGCCCGCCACGTGCCAGTTCCAGCGGCAACTTCACCGGTTCGTTCACCGGTACCTGAAAAACTTCCGGGTCCTCACCGTTGAGCGACAGGAACAACGGCACCTCTTCTGCATCCGGCGCGGCGCCCAGCGTCTCGATCTCCAGCTCCAGTTCCAGCGCCTCGCCGACGATGGCGAAACTCGGCGCCGTCTTCAGCACGATCCGCCGGTCCCACTCGTCCTCGCGGCCGGTCAGCACCACATGTACGGGCGCAGGGAAGGAGCCCAGTACGCCGGCATCGTGCACCTGTCCGTCCGTCACCAGAATTGCCCCTGCGATCCGTTCCTGGCTCACCTCGGCAGAGGCTTCGGCCAATGCGCTCATCAACAGGGTGCCCGAGTTGTCCGAGGCGCTGTCGGGGTCCGTCACCCGCACCTCGCGCAATTCCAGTGGTGCGTCATCAGAGGCCGCGCCGATCCGGGCGCGCAGCTCCGCTTCCGCCTCGGCGATCTGCTCCGGTCGCACGTCGATGCCCTGGCTGCTGGTCTCGTCAATCACCAGAAATGCGATATCGGGCAGGAAGCTGCGTTCCTCCTGCTTCAGTGAAGGTTCCGCCAGCGCCGTCAGCAGCACCAGTGCCGCCAGCCCGCGCAACCACCAGCCAGCCAGCCCCCGCCATAGTGAAAAGACGATCAGTAACAGTGAAAGTCCCGCGAGACCAGCCAGCAACGGCCACGGCAGGACCGGCGCGAAATCGACGGCGGAAAATTCCATCAGTTGCCCAGCCTTTCCAGCAGCGCAGGCACGTGCACCTGGTCGGATTTGTAGTTTCCGGTCATCACATGCATGATCAGATTCACGCCGAACCGGTAGGCCATCTCGCGCTGGCGCGCCCCGCCGGAGCCACGGCCCACGGGCAGCATTGCGTTACCGCTGGCATCCTCGGCCCAGGCTCCTGCCCAGTCGTTTGCGCCGATGATAACCGGTGTCACCCCATCGTTGAGGTTGCGGAACGGCATGCCCTCCACCTCCTCGATATCCGGCATCGCCTCCACCCAGATATCGGTGTTGGCGAACCGGCCGGGGAAATCCTGCAACAGATAGAACGTCCGCGTCAGCACATGGTCATCCGGTGCCGGTTCCAGAGGCGGAACGTCGAGCTTCGCCGCCAGCCGTTGCAGCATGCGACCGTTCGGCGTCCCCGCGCCCAGCCGCCCGCCGAGGTTGGCGTCCTGAGTATCGAACAGGATCATCCCGCCGGAACGCAGATAGGCATTTAGCCGGGCATAGGCCGCATCCGAGGGAATTTGCTGCAATTCGCTGATCGGCCAGTACAGGAACGGCAGGAAAGCTATCTCGTCGGTTTCCAGGTTCACCGCCATGGGCTCCGCCGGCTCGATCGCCGTGCGCCGCGTCAGCACCCGGCTCAGTCCCGCCAGCCCCGCGCGGCTGATGTTGTCCACTCGGGCCTCGCCAGTCTCCACGTAGGCGAGAACAGTCTCGGAAGTCGCATGCACGGCCGCCGCATCATCTCGTTCAAGCTCCTGTGCGTCTGCGTAAGGTGCCAGCACGCCCGCCAACCCCAAGGCCAGCACAGCCACGGTGCCGCCACGGACGACCCGAGGCCCGGTCAGCCGCCCGGCCAGCCACAGCGTAGCCAGGATATCTGCCGCCAGCAGCAGCAATGCCACGACCAGCAGCCACGGCTTGAGGAATGTCTCTTCGACAACGCCCATGGCCTCGACTACCACACCAGACGGCATTGCCCCAAGCGGTTCGAGCGTATCGCCCGTCTGGAACAGGTTCACGGCGATACTCTGGTCATTGGCTTCGTAAAGTCCCGGCGGCATCGTCGGCCCCGGACGTTCCTCGATCAGCCGTGCACCGTCGACACCGGCCAGCAGCTTCGGATCGACGAGGGAACCGAAGCCGTCCAGCACCGAGACCGGTAGCCAGTTCTGGCCTTCCAGCGCCTCTGCATCCGGCGTCCGGCCGCGCGTGCTGACCGCCAGCCGTTCCAGCATTTCGACGAACAGGCCGGACAGCGGCAGGTTCGACCAGTCGGCATTCGCCGTCACATGAAACAGCACCACCCGGCCATCGCCTTCCGCCCGTCCGGTGACCAGCGGCGTTCCGTCCTCCAGCGAGGCCAGGACCCGTTCCGGCAGGTTGGGGTCCGGCTGCGCCATCACCTGGCTCGATACCGTCACCTCGTCGGGCAGGCGCAACCCGAAGAACGGGCTGTCTTCCGGAAACGCACGCAACTGCTTCGGCGCACCCCAGCTCATCGTACCGCCAACGGCCCGTCCTCCGGCCCGCAATCGCACGGGCAACAGCGGATCCTGCTCCAGCTGTCCTTCGCCGCTCTGCGCCAACCGCGGCCCGGCAAAACGGATCAGCAGGCCGCCGGCCCGCACCCATTCCTCCAGTGCTTCCCGCTCCGGCCCCGCGAAGGTGGCGATGTCGGCCAGAATAATCACATCGGGCGCCGCCAGCAGGATGTCAGTCAGCGGCGCTTCGATCAGGTCGGCGCTCGTCTCCAGTGCCTTGCCGATGTAGAACAGGGGGGAATTCAGCCGCGCCGCCTCCTCTTCCTGCGCCCCGGCGATGATGCCCACCTTGCGCCGCTTCAGGCCGTCATCCGTCAGCGCCACCGCGCCGGCGCTCCGCTCCTGCGGAACCACAAGACGTGTCACCCGGTTGCGCAACTCCACCGGCAAATCCATTTCCACCCCGGTACTGGTGCCCTCGCCATCGAAGATCACCATCGTTTCACCCAGAACCCGTTCGATCCCATTCGGATCGGGCCCAAGTGCTGTCACCCGCAGGCTCGGCCGGATCGTATCCGTGGTGCGAAGCAACTCCGCTCGCACCGCGCCATCCTCGAACCGCGGTGACGTCAGCGCCACCGGGTCGGACGCGTCGCTGATAACCGTCACCGGCCCTGCCGCCTGCAAAACGCGCAGGAAGTCACCGTCGCCATCGCCCGCCAGCCCATCCGCCAGCCAGACCGTCTCGAACCCGTCGCCGATACGGCTCTCCAGCCACTCCGCCAACGCTCCCCTGTCCGGTGCCCAGGCTTCCGGCGTCAGTCCTGCCACCCGTTGCGCCCACGCCCCCGCATCGCGGAAATTCAGTGTCTCGCCTTGCGGCAGCCCCTTCGCGATCTCCACCATGGCCACAGGCCTGCCGGCCCGCGCAGCCCGGTCCAGCACATCCTGCGCCTTCGCCTGCCGTGCACTCCAGTTCGGCGCACTCGCCCAGCCGCCGTCCAGCAGCACCAGCAACGGCCCGTCCCGCTCGCCCTGAACTTCCGGGTTCAGGACCGGGTTGGCGAACGCCAGTATAGCCGCCGCCAGAGCCACCATTCGCAGCAGCAGCAGCCACCACGGCGTTTTCTCCGGCATGCGCTCGGGGTCCTTCAACCCCATCAGCAGCCGCACGCCGGGGAAAGCCCGCTTTGCCGGCGCCGGCGGCACCGCCCGCAACAGCCACCACAGCACGGGCAATGCCGCCAGCGTCACCAGCAACAGTGGGGCGAGGAAGGCAATGGGGCCCAGCGTCAGCATCTCAGCGCACCCCGCCTATCGCCATATATAGCCACAGCAACGCCTTTCGCGGGCTTTCGGACGTGCGATGCACCAGACACCGCCATCCGGTCCGCCGCGCCATCGTCTCCAGCGCCGCGCGGCGCTCCGCCAGCCGCTCCTGGTACGCTTCCCGCAAAGCCCGTGCCCGCTGGGTCTCGAATTCCACGCTGCCGCCCATGCTGCGAAAGATCGTGCGTCCGTCGAAGGGAAACACTTCCTCCGTCTCGTCCACGATCTGCACGAAGCACCCAGCCACGTTGCGATCCGCCGCATGCGTCAACGCCGGAAAAACCTCATCCCGCGCGCCCATGAAGTCGGAAAGGAACACCGCCCGCCCGCTGGCTTCGAACTTGGCTTTCGGCGGCGCACCGTAATCCGGGCGGTCCTCCTGCTCCTCGGCCAGTGCCAGCGCCATCCGCCGCAACTGCTTTTCACCGGAACGCGGCATCGACGCCTCCGTACCCAGCAATGCCACACGCTCCCCGGCCTTCACCAGCAAGACCGACAACGCCAGCGATAACAGCACCGCGCGGTCACGCTTGCTTCGCGGGGCTTTCTCGCCGCGGTAATCCATGGACGCCGCATCATCCGCCCAGATGGACACGGTCTGAGCCGCCTCCCACTCCATTTCCCGGATATACAACTGGTCCGACCTGGCGGAGCGACGCCAGTCTACAGCCGTCTGTACGTCTCCGGGCATCGCCCGCCGGTATTGCCAGAAATTTTCGCCCGTACCGGCCCTGCGCCGACCGTGCACGCCCATCGCCACGGTGAACGCCAGTCGTTCCGCCTCCGCCAGCAATGGCGGCAGAGAGCCTGCGATCTTCTCGGAATCACGCCGGAGCAGGACCGCCGATTTCGCCCGCTCTGAGGGGGAAATGGTCACGCAGCGACATCCCGGTCCAGCGTAACCTCCACCAGCCGCGAAATAACGGCATCAAGCGTCAGCCCCTCTGCACGCGCGGCAAAGCCCAGCGCCATGCGATGCACCATCATCGGGTGCGCAAGCGCAGCCACGTCGTCCAGCGAGGGCGCCAGCCTGCCCTGCATCAGGGCCCGTGCCCGCACGCCCAACATCAGTGATTGCGCCGCCCGCGGCCCCGGCCCCCAGCTCACCTGGTCGCTGATTTGCACGTGGGCATCTGCGGTTCCCGGTCGCGCCGAGCGCACGAGGTCGAGAATGGCTTCCACCACGCTCTCGCCTACCGGCATCCGCCGGATCATGCCCTGCGCGGCAATCAAGGCATCCGCAGTGAACACCGGTTCCGCCTGCGCGTCCTCCGCACCGGTTGTCGCCAGCAGGATTGCCCGTTCGGCATCCCGCTCGGGGAAATCAACATCGATCTGCACCAGGAACCGGTCAAGCTGCGCCTCCGGCAGCGGATAGGTGCCTTCTTGTTCGATGGGGTTCTGGGTTGCGAGCACGTGAAACGGCGCGGCCAGCACCCGTTCCGCACCTGCGATCGTCACCCGCTTCTCCTGCATCGCCTGCAACAGCGCCGATTGGGTGCGCGGCGAGGCGCGGTTGATCTCGTCCGCCATCAGCAACTGGCAGAACACCGGCCCCTGAATGAACTTGAACGTACGGCTGCCGTCCGGACCGGTTTCCAGCACCTCGGCACCCAGAATGTCAGAGGGCATAAGGTCCGGTGTAAACTGCACGCGGTTCGCATCCAGCCCCATCACTGTACCCAAAGCCTCCACCAGTCGCGTCTTGGCCAGACCCGGCGCCCCCACCAGCAAAGCGTGGCCACCGCAGAGCAGCGAGATCAGCGTCAGATCCACCACCTTTTCCTGCCCAATGACGCGGCGGCCCACCATTTCCCGCGCCCGTTGCAGCGCGTCGGATGTCTCTTCCATCTGGTCGGCTAGATCATGATCGCTCATAGACAGAGGTCCTCTTCAAGTTTCCAGTGCCGCTGGCCCCCATCCGACCGGCTTCTATATAGTCAAACACAGGATGTAGCCTTATGCACCTGGGATCAAGCCGGAGGACCATGCCATGTCCGATCAGAAAACCGTTACTCCGGACGCGGAGGGCATCGCCGCAGCCGCCAAGGCCGCCGCCAAAAAGGGGCCACCGCCCGTCCACCTGTGGAATCCGCCTTTCTGTGGCGATCTGGATATCCGCATCGCCCGTGACGGCACGTGGTTCTATCTTGGCACACCCATAGGCCGCAAACCGCTCGTGAAGCTGTTTTCGTCGATCCTGAAACTTGAAGACGGCAAGTATTTCCTCGTCACCCCTGTTGAAAAGGTAGGCATAGAGGTGGAAGACGCACCCTTTGTTGCGGTCGATTTTACGGCAGAGGGTGATGGCGAACAGCGGAAGATCACTTTCCTCACCAATGTCGACGACACGGCCACCGCCGGCCCGGATCATCCGATTCGCGTTGAACTCGATGCTGAATCGGGCGAGCCCAGCCCCTACATCCACATCCGGCGCGGCTTGGAGGCTCTGATCGACCGCAAGAGCTTCTACCGCCTGGTCGACATCGGCGAGACACAGACGCACGAAGAGGAAGAGTGGTTCGGCCTTCGCTCCGAAGGCACTTTCTTTCCGGTCATCCTGGCCAGTGCTCTGCACGGGTAGTTCTGCCCGGCGTTCTGCCGGAAATCGCCTGCGCGGTCAGTTCATCACCAGAACGGGTTCGACACCACCATTCGATACTCGCCTACCGCGTTTCATGGCGGGTTCTGACATCGATCCGGGAAAATATGGCAGGTTTCTCCCAGTGATTGTATTCATGTCTGGAAACGATGGCGAAAGTTATCATCGCCGCGCTTCCTACTTTGGTATTAATTTTTTTCTCCCATCACTTCCGCCCCGGCCGGGCGGACCAAGTAAAAATCGCGAATACTGCACGCATCTTGATATCGCGCTGTTTTGAATACTCGACAAAATTTGTAGCAATATCAAAATCATACCAAATCCATACTGGAACCATACTCGCAGACGACAGCCCCGAGCCCAGCATGGCACACATTGGCATACCGGGCGTTCCTCTTTCTGAATTAGTTAAGACATTCTTAAACCACAATTCAGGACAAATTTCAGACCCAATTGGATCACAACCTCAAGGTGTAAACGGTATTGACGCGTTCGTGGTAACAGAGTTCTCCCAGAGTACCGGGAGGTAATCAGAAACCCGATTAAAGGCTAGTTCAATGCGGTATTGTATCCCCCCCCGACCCCATCGACTCCTGAAAGAAGAAGACGGTTCTTCCACAGTGGAAATTGCCCTTTGGCTCCCGATCTTCTTCCTCATAATAGCCACTTCCGTGGATTTCTCTCTGATCTTCTCCAAAAATGCCCAGATGTGGGATGTGGCACGCGACAGCGCCCGCCGCATGGCCACCTACAGTATGGATGGTGAGGAAGCCAAAACCTACGCGCATTCCCGTGTACGCAACACAGCCGACAGCGTCGAGGTTCAGACTCTCGACGAGGGCGAGGAAGTGATCGTCACGATCTCCGTTCCCATTGAAGACACTGCCTTTTTCTCCTTCATCGCCACCAAGGCGTGGGGTGATATCGAAGCCCGTGTCTCCATGCTGAAGGAGCCGATCTGATGTTCGATTTCCTCGCCCGTCGCGCGGCCCGCACCCTCGTGGAAGAGGATGGCTGGGTCACGATGCAAAGCATCTTCTGGACCATCATATTACTTGCAACCGGTGGTCTCTCGGTCGATGTCGCCCAGGCATGGCGCATTCAGACCATGCTTCAGGCCGCCGCCGATGCCGCCACCCACGCAGCAGCTACAGCCATGATTCGCAACGATGATTCAGTCATCGACGGCCTCGACCCAACCGAAGTGGCCCTCCAGCGCGTCAAAGCCAACCTCGACAGCCCCCAAATGGCCAACATCGCCCTCGCCAGCGACGTACAGTTCGGCCGCTGGGATCAGGAAACAGGCGCATTCGACACCGACGACGCCGATCCCGATGCTGTCCGGGTAACCCTCCGCCGGACGTCCAACCGCGATAACCCCGTGCCAACCTACTTCCTTCACTTCGGCGGTCTGGACTACTGGAACGTATCCGCCAGTTCTACCGCCCGAGTATTCGAATCGGATCGCGCCAGATGTGAAGACCCGATCCTCACGACCCGCACCCGCGTCGATGTCGAAAACACCAATCTTTTCTTGGGCGTATGCATCAAGGCACAAGTCGATGCACAGGTTGCGCAAAACGGCGCATGGATACCAGAGCACGTTGTCGGCCTCATAAATAGCGGCTTGCTGACCTCCTTGCCAACGAATGTTCTCAATACCGAAGTGGCCTCACTGACGTTTGGCGGCTTCCTCGGAGGTGTCGTCGATATCATCACGGATCCATTGACTGCCATCCTGTCGACCGAAGCCGAACTCAGTGCAAGCCTTGCAGATGCTGTTGCTCAGGCAGACGCCGTCATTTCACTGCAAGACCTGAGCTTTGCCGATGTCGCAGCCAATCAATCTCTGCACGTAACATGCAGGGCGGATGAAGTTCTGATGATCCCGGCCGATGTCGCGCTTCCCGGCGTGACCCTTTTCAGCGATTGCCCAGTGAAGGTGGCACAGGACGCTCGGATTTCCTCGACAATCATTATCTCGAATCTCTGGTCGATCCTTGATGCAGAGCTGCCTAATGGTTTGCCGCACGCCCTTGCACTCAATTCCCGCAATACCTGTGGCCCCGGCGACGGCGTTCGCATCCTCGTATTCGTGGACATCGCCGCCGCCGCTCAGATTGATGTGTTCAACATCGCGCCGCTAACCTATGTTCTCGCGTCGGCAGAAATCGGACGGGAGACACACGGGAGTGGCGGTGGCAACCTCGGACTTGACCTCGAGGTGGCCGGCGGTCTCCTGACTGACCTTTTGCTTGAAGATCTTGGGGGCCTTTGTCTTGGAGCCAACTTCATGCTGGAAACAAAGGCGGTAGCACTCGCCCATTGAGGTCTGCCCCCGACAAGGCCGGGGTGACACCACCGGGGTCGGACTGACCGGTTCAGTCCGACCTTGCTGTTTCGACATAGGCCTTCCGGCTTCTCAGCTCAGATTGAATTCCCGAAAGACGTCGGCATAGAGACTTCGCTTGAAAGGTACGATGCTCTCCAGCATCTCTTCAGACGACATCCACTGCCAACGGCTGAACTCCGGATCGACAGTGTCAATGCGAACATCGGAGTCCTGGCCGCTAAACTGCATCAGAAACCACTTCTGCTCCTGCCCACGGTATCTGCCCTGCCAGCGGTGCGGGATCACCTCGGCAGGCAGATCGTAGCGCAGCCAACCAGCACTCTCGCCTACGATCGCTACGGCAACAGCTGGAATGGAAGTTTCCTCGACAAGCTCACGCAAAGCGGCATCCCTTGCACTCTCGCCCTTGTCGATCCCGCCCTGTGGCATCTGCCAGGCGCCCGGCGTGTCAATCCTTTCGCCACCAAAGATTTGGCCATCGTCATTCAGGACAACCACACCGACGCATGGCCGGTATGGAAGATTGTCAATTTCTTCCGGTGTCATGAGTTTCCTTGCTCCGTGGAGGCACACTTCGCGATAGCGAAGCCGCGCTGAAGGGTTCTAATCCCTGTCGCGCGGCTTCATCTGTTTCATTATTCGGCGCGGCTCAGTACAGACAATCCACGCAAAACATCCAGCGCATAGGCGAGCTGCTGATCGTCGGCACGCTGCTTGGCTGCTGCCTCGGCTTCCTCACGTTCTTCTTCCAGCAATTTCAGCTCGTCCTCGCTGAGGCTGTCGTTTGACAACGACCCGCGCAGATCTGCTTCGGAGCGCCGCTGCAGCGCAACGCTGTCCTCGCTCTCCTCCTCTTCAGGCTCCGCCGGACGTTGTTCCACAATTATATCAGGCGCCACCCCAAGGTTCTGAATCGAGCGTCCCGACGGTGTGTAATACCGCGCGGTCGTCAGGCGCATAGCTCCATTTCCCTGCAAGGGTACGATCGTCTGAACCGACCCCTTACCAAAACTCTTTGTGCCGACGACGACCGCCCGCCGGTGATCCTGCAACGCGCCGGCAACAATTTCAGAAGCAGAAGCCGACCCACTGTTGATCAGAACGACCATCGGCTTGCCTTCCGCAAGATCACCGGCCTCTGCGTTATAGCGATCGCTGTCACGCGGATCGCGACCACGGGTCGAAACAATTTCACCAGCTTCCAGGAAGGCATCCGAAACCATGATCGCCTGGTTTAGCAATCCACCTGGGTTGTTCCGCAGGTCGATCACGAAACCGGACACATTCTCCATGCCACCCAACTCCTCTACCTGCTTTTGCAGTTCCTCTTCGAGGTTCGGATAGGTCTGTTCGTTGAAGGTCGTCACACGCAGTACAACCGCATCACTCTCTGTCCGTCCCCGCACGGCCGAGATGCGAATGGTGTCTCGGGTCAATGTTAGGTCGAAAGGTTCGTCATCGCCCTCGCGAACGATGGTGATCAGGATATCGGAACCAACAGGTCCCCGCATGAGATCCACAGCTTCGTTCAGGTTCAGCCCGAGGACAGGCTCACCGTCCACATGAGTAATGAGATCCCCAGCCTGAACTCCGGCACGCGCTGCCGGTGTGTCATCGATAGGTGAAACGACCTTCACGAAGCCGTTCTCTTGTGTCACTTCGATGCCGAGGCCGCCGAACTCGCCCTTCGTCTGTACCCGCATATCGGTATAATCGTCCGGCGGCAGATAGCTGGAATGCGGATCAAGCGAGGAGAGCATTCCGTTGATTGCGCTCTCGATCAGCTCCTTCTCGTCCACATCTTCTACATAGGAGGAGCGGATACGTTCGAAAATGTCGCCGAAGAGATCGAGTTGCTGATAGGTCACCCGCTCACGATCCAACTCTTGTGCGACGATGGGTCCCGCGAGTTGGCTTGTCACGAGAACACCGGCAATCGTGCCGATGGAAGCCGCAAGAAGAAGTCGTTTCATGGTTATCATTCCTCGTTTTCATACGCGAACCAACGGGCCGGGTCGACCGGAGTACCGTTCACTCTGACCTCAATATAGAGCGATTGTGGCTCAAGGTTGCTATCACTCTCTTCGTCGCCGACCAAAAATTCTTCGTGAACACCAGGCAGAAAACCAAGGCCAGTTCCTCCCACAATCTCAGTCCCCGCTGTGACCAGCAGGTCGCCCATCCCCGCGAACACGAAGAGCACGCCAGGGTCGGGCTCCACAATCACCACAGTGCCGTAGCTGTCAAGTTCACCGGCGAAACGGACTGTGGCAGAGAGAGGTGTCACCAATAGTTGCGCTGGGGCGACGGCAATTGTGAGGCCTGGGCGACGAATACCGTTCGGCGTCGCCTCCTCGAACGACAGTAAGACTTCGCCCGGCACTGGCACGTCCAGCGCTGCCAGTGGTGAATCGTCACTTGCAAGCGGGTCGGGCACCCCATCAAGTGCCGCCGCAAGGGCTGCAAGGTTCGCTGCATCCTGGCCAAACCCCGGTGTATCCGGCGCCACCATTGCACTTTCTTCGGACAGCTGTGCAGCGGCCGCCTTTAGAGCTTGAGTCGTCGCTTCAATCTGCTTTCCGATTTCCGCACCTGTATTGCGCAGTCCCGACAACTCGGCCAAGCGCCCGCGCAGCAACTTCACGCGTGACGTCGCCGCTCCGCTGGCCCTCTCCAGAAGCAAGGCCGCCAGCGCAATGTGCCTCGGCTCTCCCGAACCAAAGGCAAAAAGTGGTTCAGAGCGTTGGGAAATCCGCTGCAAGGCCGCGAGAACCGGTGCCAATTCAGCCATTTCGGCGCGCAGCAACCGTGCCTGCCGCCGTTGCTCGGCACCCGTCGCACTCATGGCCACTCTCAATGAGCGATGCGCTTCCTCGTAAGCTATTACTGCGTCGGAGAGGGCTACACGCCTGTCCTCCAGGCCCGAAGCTGCGATCAAGGCTTCATCCGCACGGTTCAGCGCTGCTGAAGCATCCGCGAGGCCATCGGACTTGGCCGCGTTGGGCACTGCAAGCAGCAAGACAAGAACGAGCGTACGTATCATACCACCTCGATCAGCGGTATCCCGGTCATCTCGTCCGGCTGTGGCAGGCCCAAGAGTTGCAAGAGGCTCGGTGCGAGGTCGCCAAGTTTGCCGCCTGCCTTCAGCGTCGCACCATCCGGTCCGCCGACCAGTATCAGCGGAACCGGGTTTAGTGTGTGGGCGGTATGGGGCCCGCCGGTTTCCGGATCGATCATGACTTCGCAATTGCCGTGGTCGGCCGTCAGCAGCAGCGCTCCACCAGTATCTTCCAGAGTGGCAACTAGCTTGCCGATACCCCGGTCGACTTCGGCACAGGCAGCCTTTGCCGCTTCCAGATCACCGGTGTGGCCCACCATATCCGGGTTCGCATAGTTGACCACGATCAGATCGTATACGCCCGAGCGGACCGCCTCTACCAAGTGTTCAGTCACCTCCGCTGCACTCATTTCTGGCTGCATATCGTAAGTCCTGACTTTCGGACTCGGAGCCATGTAACGAGCTTCACCTTCGGCGGGCACTTCATCGCCGCCATTCAGGAAAAAGGTAACGTGCGGATACTTCTCTGTTTCCGCAATCCGGAACTGCTTCTTGCCCAGTCCGGAAAGATAGCTGCCGAGTGTGTTGACGATCTCCTCGCTCGGAAACATCACTTCCATGAAATCGTTGTGGGCGGTCGAGTATTCGACCATGCCGAGAACCGCGGCAAACTTTGGCGGCGTTCCACGATCAAAATCGTCGAACTTCGGGGCCGCTAGCGCAGAGAGTATTTCCCTTGCCCGATCCGCTCGAAAGTTCAAGAAAAACAAGCCATCACCATCCGCCATGCCTGCATAGTCACCCAGCGCGGTTGGCGTCATGAACTCGTCTGTCGTGTCCTTGGCATAGGCGGCCTCGATTGCGTCCACGGCTGAGTCAGCACGCGAGCCTTCGCCCCGCACCAGTAGGGAATAGGCTTCGCCCACGCGATCCCAACGGTTGTCCCTATCCATCGCGAAGAAACGGCCACAAATCGTAGCAAGCTCGGCACCGTCGGGCATCAGACCCTCGGTTTGGCCGATCTGGTGTGCAGCGGAGCGAGGCGGCACATCCCGCCCATCCAGAAATGCATGAACCTTTACCGGAACTCCGGCTGCCGCAATGATTTTCGTTGCTTCGAGAATATGACGCTGATGTGCATGAACACCGCCGGGCGAAACCAGACCGGCGAGATGCGCCGCACCACCTGACGCTTTGAGTTTTTCGATGAAGCTCAGTAGCGCAGGATTTTCGGCAAATGAGCCATTGGCAATTGCATTGTCTATCTTCGGCAAGTCCATCCAGACGACGCGACCCGCACCGATGTTGGTATGGCCGACCTCGGAATTGCCCATCTGACCCTCTGGCAGGCCGACGGCATTTCCATGGGCCGAAAGCTGGGTGTGAGGGCAACTCTCCCACAGCCGATCGAAATTGGGTGTATCGGCCAAGGCAACAGCGTTGGCCTCTGCCTCGGAGCGCAGCCCCCATCCGTCGAGAATTGCCAGAACCACCGGTCTCATGCTTGCGCCTCCGTTGTTCCTGCAACGTTTACTTCGCAAATCGGCGAGATTGAACCCGCATTGGCATTAATTCGAATTCACGTTGGCTGAACTTTGCCGGAGCACCGGCAATCATTCCCTGTGATATGGGCTTCCCGACAGAATCGAAGCCGCCCGATACAATTGCTCGGCGAGCATTACTCTTGCCAGCATGTGCGGCCAGACCATGCTGCCAAAACTGAGGGCAATGTCAGCCTCCTGACGCAACCCTTTTTCTACGCCGTCGGCACCGCCGATGAGGAATGCACAATCACGCCGACCCTCGTCTCGCCATCGCCGCAACAACTCGGCAAACTCTCGCGAATTCAAGGTTTTACCCCGTTCATCCAGCACCACACGCACCGAATTTTCGGGCAATACCGCGGCCAACAACTTGCCCTCCGCGACCATGCCACCGCCCTTTTTGGACTCCACCTCACGCACCGATGCGGGGCCGAGGCCAAGGCCACGCCCGCTCTTTCCGAAGCGATCAAGGTATTCAGACACAAGCGTGAATTCAGGTCCTGCCCGCAGGCGGCCCACTGCACAGATGGTAACGCGCATGTTTCAGTCGGCGGGCTTACCGGCAGGCAACCACATCTTTTCCAACTGATAAAATTCGCGCACTTCAGGTCGGAAGACGTGAACGACAACGTCGCCGCAGTCGATCAGCACCCAATCGCCACCATCCTTACCTTCAAGCTTCGCCGGCTGGCCGGTCGCGCTCTTGACGCGATCCGTCAGCTTCTCGGCGATGGCAACGACTTGTCTTGAAGATCTTCCCGACGCGATCACCATATGATCAGCGATTTCGGACTTACCAGCGAGATCAATTGCGACCACGTCTTCGGCCTTGTCATCATCAAGGGATTGCAGAACCAGATCGAGCATTTCTTTGCCGTTCGGTTCACCTGAAGCTCCGCCCGCTTGGCGCGGAGCATGTGCAGCGCGCGTGGCTGCATCGAGTTGTTCAGTCAGACCTTCGTCCTCCTAATGCCGGGGTCAGCCAACCCGACCCCTGTTTGCATGTCCATAATCGTAACAAAATTGCAGCCATCTCTCAACCTGCCGCGGTGACATCGTCTTACCGTAGTAGGCACACTGCCCTCTGCACATGGATACCGATACGGCGATTATCAATGTTTCGGGTTCTGGCCGCGCTGGCGCACCCCGCTTGTCGGCGAAACAAAAAACGAGATTAGTTTCAGGGAAGCCTCGGCCATTACCTTTACGAGTGTATACTCCATGAGATCCGGCGTTCGTTAATCCAAAGGTTAACGCAGATTAAGTTTCGTGCAATAAGGTGACAATTCATAATTCCAGATTCTGACAACAATTGCATTCTGTTGGCGTAACAAAGGGAGAGTACGAATGCCTGTAACTACCATTGCCTCGACCACAAGTCTGGTCGACCTGACTGTTAGCAACATAACCTACCTGCTTCCAATTGGCGAACTCGTAGATGTCTTGGGGGATGCGATATTCATTAACGGCACCGATGAGACGATACTGCTTGTAGACGGGGACGTGACTTCAGCCTCCGATGCAATTGAAATTGTGAACGGAGCAACAGGATCGATGGTTCACATCCGCAACAATGCGACGCTTACGGCCACGTCCGACGGCGTACGGGCTGATGTTGGTACGAGCAACTTCCAGGTTATCAATGACGGTACTATCACTACAGAGTTTGACCAGGGTTTTGACAGTGACGGTGATTTCGGCACCTGGATCAACAATGGCACGATCGAAGCCAACAGCGACGGTGTTCTGTTCGATGCCGGCACCAACAACTCGCTCTTCAACTTCGGGAGCATAATTTCATCATCAGGAGACGCCATAAATGTAATGGGAGCGAACGCCAGCATCTTCAACTTCCAGACGATCACCAGTCTGGTGGCTAATGCTGTACAGGTCTCCGGCACCAACGCTCTCATACACAACACCGGCAACATCATCGGAAGCACCGAAGGCGTTCTGTTCGATGGCAGTAACGGCGGGACGTTGATCAATACCGGTGATATCCGTGCGACAGTCGGCCCGAGAGCCGTAACAGGGGGCGACGGCTCGGAAACGGTTATAAATGGTGGCACTCTCACCGGTAATGTTCTGCTCGGAAACGGTGACGACAGGTACGACGGTCGCGAAGGCACCACCACAGGTACAGTTTTTGGCGGCGGCGGCGGCGATACATTGCTCGGCGGTACCGCGGCTGACGATCTCAATGGCGGCTTTGGCGCGGATGTTATTCGCGGTGGCGTCGGCAACGATATCCTCACCGGGGCAACAGGGAATGACTTCCTTCACGGTCAGCAAGGCAACGACACATTGCGAGGAGGAGGAGGAGCAGATGTCATGCTCGGCGGCCAAGGCGCGGATGTGCTGAGAGGGTTCGGAGGAGATGATATTCTGGATGGCGGTCAGGGTAATGATCAACTCGTGGCCGGCGAAGGTAGCGACGTGTTTCAGTTCCAGTTGCTTGCCGGAAACGACAGGATCTTCGGTTGGCAAGATGGTCTCGATCAGATCGACCTTACAGCCTATGGCATAGCTAGCGCCGCAGCCTTGAACGCGGCGATCTCGGCAGGGGGCAGCAGCGCAATTGTCGATCTCAGTGCACTTGGCGGCAACGGATCAATACTTATCACTGGCGCAGCAGGGTTGATCAACGACGGTGACTTCATTTTCTAAAATTTCATTGCTGCCCCTTATTTTGGGGCAGCAATGATTGTTAAGGCTCATCGGTGAGTTCGAGAATGAAGAAATCCCCGCCATTCAGCAGCCTAGGCACGTAACTTTCGACGAATTTTTAGCCAATCGAAATGATCAGATTGTGTGAGGACGACTGATGCGACCGTGGAAAGTCGTTTGGCGCTTTGCAACGACTTACTGGGGCCTCCTTCGGAACAGCACCTACTGAATCCGACTGCGCCAAAGTCGCCGAGTTCTCGAAAAGGTGGGCTATTGACCGGAAGGTACGATGTCAGGAATTGGCCTGACGTAATTTTAATGAGCTACAATTTTGCCAGTCGATCGGTCAGCAAACGAAAAAATCCTTCGGAGTCTGCGTATCTGATGTAGTGAACATTGGGTGAGCGCTCCGTTACCCGCCACCAATCCACAACCGTCATGCCGCGCGTCAGCCGCGAAGCCAGTTCGACCTCGACGTTGACATGCCGACCGGAGAAGAGTTCGGGCTGTAAAAGCCATGCAATGACGCAAGGGTCGTGCAGTGGGCCACCGTCAGTTCCATACTTCTCCTCGTCGAACCGCTCGAAGAAATCCAGCAAATCGGCGACAGCGTCGCCCACGATGCTACCGATTGCCCGGAAAGCCTCCACCCGCTGCCGCGACGTAAGGCAGGTATGCGTCACATCCAACGGCAACAATGTTATCGGCAGACCCGACCTAAGCACAATATCGGCTGCCTCCGGATCAACGTAGATGTTGAATTCAGCTGTGGGTGTCACATTTCCTCCCTCGAAAAAGCCACCGCCCATTGCAACAATTTCGCGCACTCCAGCTTTGCAGTCCGGCGCATCACGAAACGCCATTGCCACGTTGGTCAATGGCCCTAGCGCAACTATCGTAACGCTTTCCGGCTCCGCCCTGCGCAAGGTGTCCACTATGAAATCTACACCGCCTTGCGCCTGAATTTGCATTTTCGGCTCCGGCAGGTCGGGGCCGTCGAGACCAGTTGCGCCATGCACATATTCTGCCGTTACCAATTCACCGGTTAACGGCCCAACGCACCCTTCAAACACGGCAACATCGGGCCTGCCCGCCAACTCGCAGATTTTACGGACATTCTTGCTTGTCAGTGCCAGCGGCACGTTTCCTGCCACGGCTGTAATTCCCAAAACTTCCAGTTCTGGGGAGGCAAGCGCTAAAAGAATCGCGACGGCATCGTCCTGCCCCGGGTCGGTATCGATGATGATCTTGCGTGGCTCTGGCATGGATGGCCCCTCCCCCGATATCGGGGCCATCCATACCTATCACCGCGCGGGCGGCAATCCCCCTTTACCGCGCATCGGCGATGAACACTGCGATTTCGTCTTTTAGTACCATACGCGCCCAATGCATTTCCTTTAGATGCGCATCATCTGACGGCTCCAGTCCAATCTCCACCCGATGCAAGGCTCTATTGATTTCGTGATACTCGTTCACCAACCGCGAAAAATGCGGATTGGTCCGCTTCAGATGCTGCAAAATCTCCCTATCCTCCGGGAAATCTTCCGAAAGCTCATGCGGAACGTGAGACATTAAACTGGGCTCCTGCTGGCATCATATGCCCGAACCGAAACATGATTCGCGACGCCTCGCATTGACACGGATCAATAGGCCGGTGAAATGCGGACGTAGCGGCCTTGTTCTCCCCTGTGCGTCTGCCATAGTGCAGGCCGGAGGACCAAGCATGGCGGTAGATGTTTGTATTTTCGACGCCTATGGAACGCTATTCGACGTAGGCGCCGCGGCACGTCAGGTGGCTGACGAACCTGGGCGAGAAGACTTCGCAGCGGTCTGGCAGGCGCTGGCTGAGACCTGGAGACAGAAACAGCTGGCGTACAGTTGGCTGCGTGCCGTTGCCAATGCACATGCAAATTTCTGGCAGGTCACTCAGGATGGCCTCGACTTTGCTTTGGAAGCCCACAGTATGGATGGAGATCTTGAATTGCGGGAGCGCTTGCTAGCACTCTACTGGGAATTGGCCGCTTACCCGGAAGTTCCATCGATGTTGGCGCAACTGAAGGCCGCTGGCTTTAAAACCGGCATCCTGTCGAATGGCTCGCCAGACATGCTTTCAGGTGCGGTTGACAGTGCCGGTATCGGCGAATTTCTCGACGATGTCCTGAGCGTCGAGGACGTTGGCGTGTTCAAGCCTGACGCCCGTGTCTATGATCTTGTGGGCAAGGCTTTCAGCACCAGTTCTGAGCGGGTGCTTTTTGTCTCGTCCAACGGTTGGGATGCTGGGGCTGCAACGGGCTACGGATTCCAGACAGTGTGGGTCAACCGACGTGGAGAGCCGGTGGACCGGTTGCCCTGGAAACCGTCAAACACGCTGACTGATCTTTCGGGAATACCCGACCTCGCTGGGAAACTCTGATGCGATTCTCCACTTCCGACGGCCTCAAACTCTATTACGAAGATGAAGGCAGTGGCTTGCCCGTCCTCTGCCTGCCCGGATTGACGCGTAACGCTCGTGACTTCGACGATGTCGCGCCTCACCTAGATGGCTGCAGAGTCATCCGGCTCGTTAGCCGCGGACGGGACAGGTCCGATTTTGACCCTGACCCTTCAAACTACACAGTTACAATAGAAGCCCGCGACGTCGTAGAGTTGCTGGATCATCTTCAGCTTGAACGTGTCGTTGTCCTCGGGACGTCCCGGGGCGGCTTGATCGCCATGACTCTGGCCGCGACAGCAAAGAAGCGACTTGCTGGCGTTGTCTTGAATGACATTGGACCGAGGATCGAACCCGACGGGCTGCAAAAAATAATAGATTATATTGGCGTTCCGCCGAAAGGTCGCGACTTCACGGAAGTGGGCGCAGCTCTGAATGCGGCGATGGGTGACGACTTTCCCGGAATCAGTGATCTGCGGTGGACAATGCTTGCCGAACGCTGGTTCGAAGAAACCCGCGATGGCATTGCACTCAAGTACGATCCGAAACTTGCGGAAGTGGTGAAAGAAGGCTCGTCCGCGCCTGCCCCCGATCTCTGGCCACTTTTTGATATGCTGGAGGGCATACCACTTGGAGTGATCCGAGGCGAGAACTCCAACCTTCTCAGTGCCAGTATACTGGAAGAAATGCAGCTTCGGCGCCCCGACATGGCATCGGCGACAGTACCTGATCGGGGTCACGTACCTTTCCTTGATGAGGATGAAAGCCTCGGAGTCATCAAAAAAGTTATTGAGATGGTAGATAGATGACGCCCGAAATGATCGAAAGCGCAGAAGCCAGGTTGTCTGGGATCGTGCGTGAAACACCCCTACTTACATCGCCATTTATAGACGAAATTGCCGGTCGTCGCGTCCATGTCAAAGCGGAATGCCTTCAGCACACTGGTAGCTTCAAATTTCGCGGTGGTTGGTCGGCAGTCAGTGCCTTGGACGCTGGAGTTCGATCCCGCGGCGTCATCGCATTTTCTTCTGGCAACCATGCGCAGGGTGTCGCGCTAGCCGCAGCCCGTCACGGCGTTCCGGCAGTCATAATCATGCCCGCCGATGCTCCACGCATCAAGATCGACAACACGCGGGCATTGGGAGCGGAGGTCGTGTTGTACGACCGCGCAACGGAGAACCGCGACCAGATCGGAGACCGCATCAGTTCAGAGCGCGGGCTTACCCTTATCCGTCCCTACGATGATCCCCATGTGATTGCCGGCCAAGCGACCGTAGGGCTCGAAATCGCCCGGCAGTTTCAGGGAGGCCCAACAGAAGTGCTGGTATGTTGCGGTGGCGGAGGCCTTACATCCGGTATTGCCCTCGGCCTTGAGATGAGAGCACCCGCTCTGCGAGTTCGGCCTGTGGAACCGGAAGGCTTTGACGATGTCGCCCGCTCGCTGGCCACCGGGACACGCCAGAGCAACGAACGACTTGCTGGTTCTGTCTGTGACGCAATACTTACGCCAAGTCCCGGTGAGCTGACTTTTCCGATTCTTCAGCGTCTTTCCGGACCCGGCCTGACGGTTACCGACGATGAATGCCTTCGGGCAGTTGCGCTTGCAGCCCAACGGCTGCGAATTGTCTTGGAACCCGGTGGGGCCGCAGCATTGGCAGCCGCGATTTTCCAGCCCGACAATATTGAAGGCGAAGACGTTATCGTGGTGGCAACCGGCGGCAATGTGGACGGCGAACTGTTCTCAAGTGCACTGATGAAATGAAAAAGCGGCCGCCCGCTTAAGGTGGCCGCTTCTTTGGCGAGGCCCCGAAGAAGGGCCTCGCAGGGTTTCGACGCTGAACCTATCAGCCGTTGGCGAGGATTGCCTCGATCTGACGTTCGATTTTCAGCGAGTTGTCACCGCTCTCTTTCACTGCCTTGATCTGCGCAGCCTGTGACGGGGTAACAGCGCCTTCTGCCGTGAAGCGGGTTCCCGCCGGGACAGCAGCAACACCATCAGTCAGAACCTGTTCAGCACGCTGGTCCATGGCGAGGCTGTTGTCGTCGCTGCTCTGAATCGTGCGCAGTTGCGCGAACTGGGCAACTGTAAGTCCGTCGGCCCGATTCGCCACGCTGCCATTGCCGCCGTTGATTATGGTTTCAATGCGTGCGTTTTTCTGCAACGTGTTTTCGCCGGAACTCTGGACCGTCCGGATCTGTGCGATCTGGGCCGGGGTAAGTGTGGCTGCTACGTCTGCAGAAAGGTTCGACTGTGCGAAAGCAGGCGCGGATGCGGCGATGGCAACGGCGACGGCTGCAAATACTGTGCGTTTCATGATGTGTATCCTCATAGTGATTTTTAAAGTTTGGTCGCCAGCTTTCCGGCGATGAGAGTGATTTGGCCCCTGGGGTGTCTTTTCTCAAATCACGAACACGCTCACCTTGGATCGCCGTGATGTGATGCAGCGCAGCACTTGAAACTGAGGCAAGGAAATAAATTTTGCTACTTTATTATATTTATCAGTCGTTTACGATTAGATCACCTTTGGGAAGAGATCGTGAACATGTGCATTAATTGTCACGCAGGCGCGAGATTTGCGCCCATTTTTTGACATACGGCGGATCAAAACTGAATGTATCCAAATTCGAAATAAATGTGATGTTTCAGAGATCGGCGTTAAACTCACGGCCGCGTGCACCAATCGAATGTGCCGGGAGCGCCAAATCGAGTTCTCGACTGGGTTTGTGGAGAGGCGTTGAGTCTTTTGGGCTATCGCGCTCCGGTCTATCGCCGAGAACTGGAAGAGAGTTATGTCGAAATTTTATCCCGTGACATTGCCCTTCGACGGTATCTCAAACACATACACCATCGACGAAAATACAGAAATTTCAGCCTACTGGTTCGCGCTTCTATTCGGCAGCCACGCCGCAGCATAGCAATTCGGCCAATGGAAAGGCTCATACCTTATATTTTTGAAGGCCTTAATGAGCCCACTGGTGACACTCACCCCTCTCGGTCGGTGGATCGCAAACCTATCCGCATCCCCGGCAACTCGCATCGGCTTCTTTGCTAACACGAAACGGTGCGCTACCTGGCTTTTTGAACCGAGTGGGTTTCATGGGACGTGGTGCGGATATGGTACAGGTCCTCGTACGCGCGGAAACATCGCTCGCACGCTTGCAATGGACATCAATCATTCCCAGCACGGTAACGAGAGGTATGGACTTGCAGTCGGTGATTAAGTGCCGCGCTTGTCTACTAGCCCATTTTAAAACGGCCTGCGCGAAGGCGATTGTCTGGCTTAAAGCGGCAAAGAGGAATTTGCCTGCACTCTTCAGTATATTAGCGCAGAGGAAGCACATATGTAGCGGAGCTCTGGCGCCCTGCAGCCTGCAAAACGCCGATAGTTGCCGCCGAAAATTGGACTTCAGAGATCATCAGCATTGCAATCGCGACCGCGGCTTGTTCAGACCTCATGCTAGTCGACACACTGAGTTTTGCTGATCGTCGCCTGTCCGAAGCAACAATTATCGGCATTAACGGGGTCATATGTCATCAGAGGTCGCACCCCGGCCACGATGGAAACCTGCGACGGACAGTGTGCCCGTCGCAGGGGAGAGCCTGCGTCAGTGATGCTTGTCATCTTTCAGTGCGCGCTCGATCAGGATCGCAATGCGACGCTTAATACGGCCTTCACCGTCGTTGCCGTCTCTGATAACCCGGATCTGTGCAAGTTCTGCTGGCGACAATTGTGCGATCACTTCGTCCGTCAAACCATAGCGGGCATCGTTGGCAATGGCCGGAGCGGCGGCTGAAATGCTGACGGCGAGAAGTGCGATTGTTGCGTATTTCATTTCTTTGGGTCCTTTGTCTCGAGTTTGCGTTTGCGTCACCGGTTCGTCGGCGATGACCCTCACTAGTCACGGCAGACAACACGCCTCAACCCACGAAAAATCTCACGAATTCTCACGCATTTGTTACCGAATATCTGATTTGTAAGAACGTGACCGAAACCGTTGAAATGATCGTTTGAACGACCTGTGCGTGCGTTGGGTCAGAATTTTATTCGCTCACTTCGCTCACGGAAATATCACAAAGCCGTGAAAATCATTTCGGATTTAAGCTTGTTCTCAAAAATGAAACAGAACGTTCCCATTTTCGAAAATTAGCAAATATCACAAAAAACAAGCTGTTCTGCGCCGTTTAAGTCTTTTGCGGGCCGGTCTGAATCTCTCAGAAATCATTTTCTCTACGAATCAATGCTGGATCCGGACGACCTGATAAAACGAATCGCCAGATGTCGTGAGAAATTACTGACTGCGCACCAGTAGATCAGAGCGGCCGACAGTGTGTCAGCCATCCTGCCGGATACGGACATTCTGCGGGTCGTACGGGCTGTCCTCCCGGATCTCGGCATCCCAGAGACCGTCCATCATGCGGACTTTCAGCTTCTGGCCCGCATTTGCGAGATCGGGGCGCACATAGCCCATGCCGATGCTCTTGCCGAAGGCGACGGAATAGCCGCCCGAGGTGAGACGACCGACCTTCTCTCCCTCGAGATAGAGCGCTTCGCGGCCCCATGGGTCTGCATCAGCTGGGCCGTCGATCAGCAAGGTCACGCATTTGGCGCGGATGCCGGTGGACTCCATCGCGGCCTTGCCGTGGAAGTCCTTCGTCAGGTCGACGAAGCGGGGCAAGTCCGCCTCCAGCGGAGTCGCGTCGCGGCCAAGTTCGTTGCCGAAGGCGCGGTAGCTCTTTTCCTGGCGCAGCCAGTTCTGCGCGCGGGCGCCGACGAGCTTCAGCCCGTCGGGCTCGCCCGTCGCCATGAGCTGGTCGAAGAGGTAGTTCTGCATCTCGATCGGGTGGTGCAGCTCCCAGCCCAGCTCTCCGGTATATGCGACGCGGATCGCCATGACGGGGCACATCTTGAGCTCGATATTGCGCATCGTCAGCCACGGGAAGCGCTTGTTGGAGAGAACTGTGGCAGGGTCGGCATCGACCACGAGGCGGTTCAGCACGTCGCGCGATTTCGGGCCGGCGATGGCGAAGACGCCGTATTGCGTGGTCACGTCCTGCGCGTTGATGCGACCGAACTCGGCCTCCTTCTCCGTGATGAGCTTGTAGAGGTAATCCTCGTCATAGGCGGTCCATGCCCCGGCGGAGACGAGGTAGTAGCTGTCTTCGGCCTCGCGCACGATGGTGTATTCGGTGCGCGTCGTGCCCGTGGGCGTGAGCGCGTAGGTGAGGTTGATACGGCCGACCTTCGGTAGCTTGTTGCAGGTGAACCATTCGAGGAAGGCGGTCGCGCCGGGGCCGGAGATGCGGTGCTTGGCGAAGGCGGTGGCGTCGATCAGGCCCACGCCCTCGCGGATCGCTTTCGCCTCATCGACCGCATATTGCCACCAGCCGCCGCGCCGGAAAGAGCGGCTTTCGTGGTCGAATTCCTCCGCTGCGTCGAGCGGGCCGAAATAATTGGGGCGCTCCCATCCGTTGACGCAGCCAAACTGCGCGCCGCGCGCTTTCATGCGGTCGTAGCAAGGGGCGGTGCGCAGCGGGCGGCAGGCTTCGCGCTCTTCGTCGGGGTAGTGGAGGATGAGCATATGGGAATAGCTCTCCTCGTTCTTGCGGGCGGTGTATTCGGTGGTGATCCAGTCGCCGTAACGTTTGGGATCCATTGAGGCCATATCGATCTCCGCCTCGCCTTCCACCATCATTTGCGCGAGGTAGTAGCCTGTGCCGCCGGCAGCGGTGATGCCGAAGGAAAAGCCCTCAGCCAACCACATGTTGCGAAGACCGGGTGCGGGGCCGACGAGCGGGTTGCCGTCGGGCGTGTAGCAGATCGGGCCGTTGAAATCGTCTTTCAAGCCGACTTCCTCGGAGGTAGGGATGCGGTGGATGAAATCCATGTATTCCTGCTCAATCCGGTCGAGGTCGAGCGCGAAGAGATCGGCGCGGAAGCTATCGGGCACGCCGTGCTCGAAGCATGCGGGTGCGCCGAATTCGTAGGGGCCGCAGATCCAGCCGCCGCGCTCCTCGCGCACGTACCACTTGGCGTCGATATCGCGGATCACGGGATGCTCGGGGTTGGACTTGCGCCATTCTACGAGTGCCGGATCGGGCTCGGTGACAATATACTGATGCTCCACCGGGATCGCCGCGTGCTTGATACCGAGCATTTTCGCCGTGCGCTGAGCATGGTTGCCGGTGGCGGTGACGACATGCTCGGCGCGGATTTCGAAGGTTTCTTCGGACGCGATCAGGTTACCGCCCTTTTCCACCATCATGCGCCCCGAGACGATCCATTCCGAGCCGGTCCAATCATAAGCGTCCACCTGAGCGCGGCGCACGATTTCCACCCCGCGCTGGCGCGCACCCTTGGCCATGGCCTGCGTCACGTCAGCCGGATTGATGTAGCCGTCGGTGGGATGGAAGATCGCGCCCTTGAGATCGTCTGTGCGGATCAGCGGCCAGCGGGATTTAATTTCGGAGGGCGTCAGCCACTGGTATTCGATCCCGACCGATTCCGCCGTGGAGGCATAGAGACGGTATTCATCCATGCGGTCATCGGTTTGCGCCATGCGCAGGTTGCCGACAACGGCGAAACCTGCGTTCAGGCCCGTATCTTCTTCCAGCGTCTTGTAGAATTTCACGGAATAGTCGTGAATGTGGCTGGCCGCGTAGCTCATGTTGAATAGCGGCAGCAGGCCCGCAGCGTGCCAGGTGGAGCCGGCAGTAAGTTCGTCCCGCTCCAGCAGCAAGATGTCCTGCCAGCCCGCACGGGCCAGGTGATAGGCGATGGACGCCCCGACGGCCCCGCCACCGACGACGACTGCACGCGCATGGGTCTTCATGAACTTCCTCCGATGCGAAAACACACTTCACATCTGTTTACGTGGGGAGTGCGCTTCCCAAGCGCAGCTTGGCGACGGATGGCAGGAGAAATGCGACGCGCCATTCAGTTCCCAGCGCTACCACCATATCCTTTTTTGAAGGCGTTAAAGTCGAGTGCCGAGATATAAGCCATCGTGTCCTCATGCGAAGCCGTGCCTTGCACGAGGATGAAAGTACGATAGTCAATCTGCGCCGCAAGAATCTGAACACTGTCATCTTCGCCAAGATCGTGGAAACCCACGCCATTAACGTTTAGATCGGGCTCTTCCTGCTGAAGGCTCGGAGGCACGAGTGTCGCCAAACTTGGACGCTGCTCACTCCCACGACTTACGAGTATGCCCAGCACCTTGTCGTCCATACGGTAGATAGCGGCATGACGTTTGATTCCGAGCTGAATTTCGCCTCCGTCCGCCACCCGGTGAATTCGCTCGATTTCGTTACCCAGCGTTTCGTCATCCATGCCGCGCTGCGCTGTAAGCGAATAACCGGCCTTGCCCGACACGGAAAGAACCTCGGCCGCAACTTCGTCCATTGCCAGCCGCGTCGCAGTAATCCCGGATATTAAGTCACGATTCCAGTCCTCCATGGCCTCCGGCAACAGCTTGCCGTCACCCATCACGCGAATGTCGTCCACGTAGGAATTCACGGCATCGGAAAGCAAACCGAATACCAGTGTGTCATCTGGAGCCATCCCCGTTTCAGCCTCTATCTTCGCCATCGTCGCATTACGACGCTCTGAAATTCCGGTGGCCATGACGATTAGGAAAACAACGAAAACGGTACCGCCGCCGAAAATGATAAAGGCTTGCAGAATATTGCGCATTCTTCATATCCGATTTTGGCCCGTGCAAAGGCCGCAGTGGGCACTATACTGATTGAGTGTAAACAACGAATTGGGGCACGACAATGTTCGCACTGCGAAGTTGCCCGCCCCCTCCCGAATTTGGAGAATGGCTCTTGAGCATTTTTCGCACGGCCTGGACAACACCTCATGGAGTGCCGCCTTTCGACAGCATTAGCGACGACATGTTCGCGCCCGCGCTTGAAGACGCTCTGGCAGAAGCCCGCGACGGTATTCGCAAGATTACAGAGAACCGAGCCCCGGCGACCTTTGATAACACCATCGTAGCCTTGGAAACTAACGGAAAGATGCTCGATCGTGTGCTCTCCGTGTTTTTCAATCGCGCGGGTACGGACGCCAATGATGTCATCAAAGGCCTTCAGCGTGAGTTTAGCCCGAAGCTCTCTGCTTACCACTCTGAGGTAACGCTCAATTCTGAATTGTTCGCTCGCATCGATGCGCTTTTCGAGGAATGCGACGGATTGGAGCCGGAAGCAAAGCGGGTTCTTGAGCTATATCACCGTAGCTTTGTTCGCGCTGGTGCCCGGCTTGAAGGCCATGATCGAGATCGCTTGACAAGCATAATGGCAGAACTTTCGAAACTCGGCACGGAGTTCTCCCAGAACGTGCAGCAGGATGAGGAAGAGTGGTGCATGCTGCTCGCAGATGACGAACTTGCCGGCCTGCCAGATTTCGTGGTCAGCTCAACAGAGGCGGCAGCGGCGGAGCGCGGCGAGACGGGAAGAGTAGTGACGCTTTCCCGCAGCCTGATCGTCCCCTTTCTTGAAAGCTCCCACCGCCGCGACCTGCGCGAGAAGGCGTACAAGGCTTGGGTTGCTCGGGGCCGAAATGGCGACGCCAACGACAATCGTGATATCGTTCGTAGAATCCTGGAACTGAGGCAGGAGCGGGCGAAAATACTTGGCTACGAAAGCTTTTCCGATTTCAAACTTGAGACGGAAATGGCCAAGACACCCGAAACGGTCCGGGAACTGCTGATGGCCGTCTGGACGCCTGCAAAGGCGCAAGTGGAGCGTGATGCCAAGGAACTTCGGGCCTTGATGTATGCTGACGGCATCAATGGCGAACTCGAACCATGGGACTGGCATTTCTATGCCGCCAAGCATCAGCGCGAAACGCAGGATCTGGATATGGCGCAAATCAAGCCATACCTCCAATTGGAAAACATCATTGAAGCTGCCTTCGACTGCGCCGAACGACTGTTCGGCCTCAAGTTCAAGGCTGCAGATCTTCCCCGGCCCCACAAGGACGCCCAAATCTGGGAGGTGGAAAAAAACGGTCGCCATATGGGAGTTTTTATTGGTGATTATTTCAATAGGCCGTCAAAGCGTTCCGGTGCGTGGTGTTCAAGCTTTAGGAGCCAGTCCAAAGTGGATGGCGATGTACGCCCGATCGTCATCAACGTTTGCAATTTCGCCAAGCCGAAAAAGGGGCAGCCTGCGCTTCTTACCTATGATGATGCACGCACGCTGTTTCATGAGTTCGGCCATGCACTCCACAGCCTTTTATCGGATGTCACCTACCCCAGAATTTCCGGTACATCCGTCGCGCGCGATTTTGTTGAATTGCCGAGCCAACTCTACGAGCACTGGCTCAGTGTTCCCGAAATCCTTTCCAAACATGCCCGCCACGCGATTACCGGTGAGGCCATGCCACTGGAACTTCTGGAAAAGCTCCTGTCCGCCGAGAATTACGGCCAAGGCTTCGCGACCGTTGAGTATGTTGCTTCTGCATTGCTAGATTTGCATTTCCACTCTGGAAAGACACCGAAAGATCCATTGGCCTCCGGTCGGGAGATGCTGGCACGCATTGGCATGCCATCGTCAATTTCACCGCGCCACGATACCACACACTTCCTCCACATTTTCTCAAGCGATGGCTATTCTTCTGGCTACTACTCATACATGTGGTCTGAAGTAATGGATGCTGATGCTTTTTCTGCCTTTGAGGAAACCGGTGATCCGTTCGATGCTGAAATAGCTGAGAAGCTAGAAAAATGGATATACTCTGCTGGGGGCAAAGAAGAAGCGGAAACCCTCTACTTGGGGTTCCGCGGCGCTATGCCGAACGTGAGCGCCCTTCTGAAGCAGCGTGGCCTCGTCGGGTGAAGTGAGGGATTTTGGCCCTCTCCGTTAACGAATTGGCCATTTTTTGCCGATCTCGCCGCGCCAGATTGCGCAAGGAGAGTGTCTTAGTTTAATTGTATTACCGTTGCCGCAATACAGGCATGACGATCGAAAATATCCGCATGAAAAGCGTCGACTGTCATTGCGACAGTCCAATAATCAAATCGTTAATTTTAAATTAATTATTTTCTCTTGTGGTCGAACGCGAGCTTGATTATATGCCTAATCCAGTATGAACTAGCATGTTTGCGAATTGGGTTTGCACTGCAAGAGTTCCGCGCAGACAGGCCTTGTAATACCGGGAGACTACAAAATTGGCAGATGAAGTGATCGTTGAAAAAGGTGAATTGCTGGCGTTGGCGTCGGACATTGTCGCCTCTTACGTCGGAAACAATGCAGTGCAGCCAGATCAGGTAACCGAGATGCTAAGATCGGTGTACGGGACGATGTCTTCACTGACAGAGGAAGCCGAAGAAGAGCAATTGGAGCTCATTCCGGCTGTTCCTATCAAGAAATCTGTAACAAATGACTATATTATCTGTCTCGAAGACGGCAAAAAGCTGAAGATGCTCAAGCGTCATCTCTCAACCTCTTACAATTTGACGCCTGAAGAGTACCGCGAAAAGTGGGGCCTCAAGCCCGACTATCCGATGGTGGCGCCCTCCTACGCTCAGAAACGGCAGGAACTGGCCAAGAAGATCGGCCTCGGGCGCAAGCCCAAAACGGCTCGTACCAAGTAAGGCACGCGCGTTGCAGCAGGCGCTGCAACAGTGTAGGAAATGCGGCGGATCGAGGAAACCCGGTGCGCCGTTTTTCGTTTGGAGGCTCCATGACCAAGAAGTTGTTTATCAAGACCTATGGATGCCAGATGAACGTTTACGACAGCGAGCGGATGGCCGGCGCGTTGGAGACGAGTGGCTACGAGGTGACTGAAGATCAATCCGAGGCAGATATGATCCTGCTGAACACCTGTCACATCCGCGAGAAGGCGGCAGACAAAGTGTATTCGGAGCTTGGTCGGCTGAAGCCATTACGCACAACCAAACCGGGGCTGAAGATCGGCGTAGCGGGATGCGTAGCTCAGGCAGAAGGCACAGAGATCTTTCGGCGCCAACCAATGGTCGATCTTGTTGTCGGGCCGCAGGCATATCATCGTTTGCCCGAAATGGAAGCGCGGGTGCAGAAAGGTGACCGTGCGATCGACACGGAATTTCCCGAAGAAGACAAATTCGATCATCTACCGACAGCGCGTGGTCCGAAAGCCCGAAGATCACCGACGGCCTTCCTCACAGTGCAAGAGGGTTGTGACAAATTCTGCGCTTTCTGCGTGGTGCCCTACACCCGCGGTGCCGAAGTGTCTCGCCCTCCAGAACGCTTGCTGGCCGAAGCCCGTGATCTTGTTGACCGGGGCGTGGTTGAAGTGACCCTTCTCGGCCAGAATGTGAACGCCTATGCCGCCGATGGTTGGACGCTGGCAAAACTCATCCGCGAAATGGCGAAGATCGACGGGTTGAAACGTATCCGCTTTACGACCAGCCATCCCAATGACATGAGCGACGATCTGATCGCAGCTCATGGAGAAGAGCCCAAACTTATGCCCTATCTGCATCTGCCGGTACAGTCCGGCAGTGACAAGGTGCTGAAGGCCATGAACAGAAGGCATACTGCAGAGAAGTATCTGTCGATACTGGAGAAGATGCGCGCCGCACGACCGGATATTGCCCTTTCGGGAGATTTCATCGTTGGCTTTCCGGGCGAGACGGATGCGGATTTCGACGCAACGTTGGCGCTCTGTGAAGAAGTGCGCTATGCGCAAGCGTATTCCTTCAAATACTCGCCCCGGCCCGGAACGCCTGCAGCGGGGCGCGAAGATGTGCCCGAGCATGTGAAATCCGAACGCCTTGCGGCACTTCAGGAAATGCTGACAAAACATCAGGCGGAGTTTCAGCGCGCACAGGTTGGCAAGATATTGCCGGTTCTTCTAGAAAAGCCAGGACGGTTACCAGGTCAGATCGTGGGACGATCTCCCTATTTGCAAGCAGTGCATCTGCAGGCGGAAACGTCTGATATCGGGCGGATCGTACACGCTCAAATCGTGAGTTCGGAGAAGAACTCGTTGGCTGCCCAGCAGGCAGCCGCAACATATAGTGTAGTATGACAGTCAATTGACAGTGTTTTTTCTTGCACCGGTCGATATCGCCGGGGCAAGCTGAGAAACAGATGTAACGCCAGCAACCGGAGGGATTTTGGCGATTTCAGAATTGCAGGCTGCACCCGAAACCTCGACAGTGGAACGGACTCTCAGCTTTCCGGACAACCGGCTTCTGATCGACCTCTGCGGCGAGTTTGACCGACACCTCACACAAGTTGAAAAGGCTCTCGCGATAGTCATTACTCGCCGGGGCAATGAACTGGTATTGCACGGTGAAGCGGCCGCTCGTGGCGCTGAAATCCTGCAACAACTGTATGCCCGACTGGAAGCCGGGCGTGATGTTGAACCGGGCGACGTGGAGGGTGCGATACGCATGCGTAATGAGCCATCGGAGCCCGCCGACCAGCTTGAGATGTTCAGGGGCGAAGCTGTGGAAATCCGCACGAGAAAGAAAACAGTGGAGCCACGTACGCCGGCGCAAAAGGCATATGTAAAGAGCCTCTTCGCGCAAGAACTGGTTTTCGGGATTGGCCCGGCCGGAACCGGCAAGACATACCTCGCCGTCGCCACTGCCGTGTCGATGTTCCTCGAAGGCCACGTAGACAAGATCATACTCTCGCGCCCCGCAGTGGAGGCAGGGGAGCGTCTTGGCTTTCTTCCCGGCACGGAAAAGGAGAAGATGGACCCTTACATGAGGCCCCTCTACGACGCACTCTATGATTTTCTGCCCGCGAAACAGGTCGACAAACTCATTGAGGAAAAGCAGATTGAAATAGCGCCGTTGGCCTTCATGCGGGGACGAACGTTATCGAATGCCTACGTAGTTCTCGACGAAGCGCAGAATGCCACGACGATGCAAATGAAGATGTTCTTGACCCGGCTTGGCGAAGGCTCCCGGATGGCGATCACTGGTGATATGACACAGATCGACTTACCACGCGGCGTGCCGTCTGGCTTGGTCGAGGCCGAAAAAATCCTGCGAAATGTTCCCGAAATCGGATTTGCGAGGTTTCGGAGCGTGGATGTGGTGCGACACCCAATGGTAGCCAAGATCATCGAGGCGTACGAGCAGGCAAGTCCGCAAACCTGATATCCGGGTATCAATGGTACCATTTGTGGTCTGCCTCCATCCGACCTCGCAGCCTTTATTCGGAAAATTGGATCTCGTCCTTCCGCCGCGGATCCGGCATTGACCGATGCTACGGATGGCCATAGGACACATGAAGGTTTTGGGCACCTGCCGCTCGCGGACATTGTCTTGGTGAAGCTCATATGTTGATTTAACTCCGACCTTCCGTTCCGCGGTCCGTCGCAATGCGAGCTCCGATCCCATACCGCACCGGAACAGGAGAGTTTTGTGATGTCGTTATCGCATCTAACGCTGGACGGCGTTAAGGCGCAGGCTAAAGGCCTGCGAAGGGCCCTTGGCGCTAATGGATATGAAATTGCGCACGGACGTGCACTGGAACTGGTTGCTCAGCAATACGGATTCCGTGACTGGAACACACTTCACGCCAGGGTCGGCAATGCGCCACCAGTGCCGATTCATGTCGGGCAGCAGATAACTGGCCGCTATCTCGGCAAACCTTTCAAAGGCGACGTCATAGCCGTGCGCAGTCTCGGCGATGACTCTAAATTTGCGCTGACGCTACATTTCGATAGACCGATTGATGTCGTAGAGTTCGATAATTTCAGCAACTTTCGCTCACGTGTCAGCGTTGTGGTGGATCGAGAGGGGCGAACAGCGGAGAAAACTTCCAACGGAGAACCACACATGGCGCTGGATACAGCGGTTGCCATTTCATAATTGGTAGATTTCCCGACTAAGTGGAACTCCGCATCGTTCAGTGAGCACCCTCGATCTTGTTGAAATCGAGGGTGTTTTCCTCAGGGGAAGCTTCTATCGCCATCACCTCCTGGTGCCTTCTGAAAACAATGAACATCACACATGCAAGGTAGATGAATACAACGATTGCGCCGATCCACTGTATTTGCAGCCACTGACTCTGGAACAGCAGAGTTAATCCGAAAAGCACCGCAACGTTGCCAGCAATGTAGACTGGCTTGCCCAAGCGTCGCGGTGTAAGCAACAAATTGTCTGAATAGAGTCGAATCAAACTGTCGAGAGAATTCACAACGAAGGTGATGCCTACGACGATCATCGCCAGGTTCAGAACGCCCTCGGTACTGATGTCGTTTGTGTAGTAATAGTAAAGAACAGAAAACCACACTGCGAGTGGGATCGACGGTATGACGAGAAGGGCGAGCAGCAACTGCTGGGTGGTGAGCCCCCCAACAAAGCGCGAAGTAAATTGGCCAATCATTATGGACCATGCGAACCACCAAAAGAGATAAAATTCGTGGTAGTCGTTGATTGGCAGGACAAAGCGGTGAAGATTGCCGAAGTACCCGCCGATATTACCTATGGAGGACGCAAAGCCGCCGATACCCATGCCGGAGGCAAGCCACATCAGAATGATCAGTGCGGCGAAGAGGCCGGAAGAGGCCAAGCTGAGAATTTTAACATATTTGATGTCAGTGCTCGAATATGCGGCTGCGAGAATAGTACAGAAGACTATAATATAGAATGTCGTCACTACCGTCTCACCGTCGCCGATTTCAGGAATATAATACGGCAGGTAAATAAGGAACAGACTGGCCGTGAAGGCACATGTTCCGATGATGACGATATTGTTCACCACTTTCACCGCTGGAATTTCAAAAAACTTTACTCGCGGTTCGATCACGCAGAAATAGAAACTCGTGAGAAAGTAGAAGCTCCAGATCAGGAAGCCCCAAAAACCGAATTCTATCGCCAGCGGATTGGTGAATGCGTATTCGGGTCCAGTTTCCGCATCAGCATAGGTGGGAAATTCGCCCAAAGGAAACATGATCAGCCCGACATCCAGACCGGAAGTGAAAAGGATCGCGATAAAAGTCAGCAGCGGCACGGGTGTCACGCCGATCACTTTCACACCCCACCACTTCATTGTGCAAAAGACAACGAGCGAGAGCGCCATCATAATCCCGAAGGATATGACGAGGGTGAGCACGAAATCCATGTTTCTACCCCTTCCTGTTGCCCAGCCAAAACTTATCACGCATTTCAAACAATCTGCTGGCAACAGTAGAAGGGTTGCTAACACACAACGCAATGGTCATGGGAAACGTTGATGACGCCTGAGGTTGACCTGATTATCGAAGACGAACGCTGGCGAAGCCTGCCTTTGCAGTCAATTTCGCAGGATGCTGTGGGTTTGGCGTTGGCTGTCGCGACAATTAAAGTTCCAGTGGAAGTGTCCCTGCTGGCGACAAATGATGAGGGTATTGCCGAACTCAATTCTCGGTTCCGCGGCAAATCAAAGGCAACGAATGTGCTGTCTTGGCCAGCTTTTGAGCTATTTGCGTCCGATCCCGGCGGCCAACCAACACGAGAAATTCCCAGCGATCCCTTTGGTCTGCCCGCAATCGGCGATATTGCGCTCGCCTTCGAGACAGTGATGGCAGAATCGCAGTCTGGTGGGATACGGGTGGAAGACCATATACTGCATCTGGTCCTTCACGGTTCCTTGCATTTGTTGGGCTACGACCACGAAAATGAGGCAGATGCCACACTTATGGAGAGTTTGGAGGTCCGCGCCCTTGCCTCACGGGGTATTGCGACCCCATATTGAGATCGCGGGCTAAATAGCTCGGTTAATGGAAAGGTAAAATGGGCGACAGTTCTGAGGGATCTTCTAGTGCAGCGCATGGCGCGCTGGACGAGAACCCGAGAAGTTGGATGGGCGACCTCTGGGCACGGGTAACCGGCCGGGAGGACGGCGAGAGCGATGACACGAAAGTAGTCGAACCCCAATTCACCCCGAGCGAAACGCAGACCATGCTGCGGAATGTGCGGGATATGCGTAACATTCGCATCGATGCAATCAGCATTCCTCGAGCCGATATCGTGGCTGTGCCGCTAGGCGCTTCGCTGGAGGAGGTCGTTGAGATCTTTCGCGAATGCACGTTCACGCGTCTTCCGGTTTTTGCCGAGACACTGGACAATCCCATCGGCATGATCCACCTGAAGGACCTTGCACTTGATTTTGGCTTTGGGGCAGGCAATGGCACATTTGATCTGGAAGCGATTTCACGGCCATTGATCTATGTTCCGCCGTCGATGCCCGTGGACGTACTCTTGCAGAAAATGCAGACAGAACGGACCCATATGGCGTTGGTAATTGATGAGTATGGCGGTGTGGACGGGTTGCTCACAATCGAGGATCTGCTGGAGCAGGTGGTCGGTGAGATTGTCGACGAGCATGATACCGAGGAAGTCGATCTCTGGACCGAGGAGGCATCAGGAGTCTATCTCTGCTCGTCTCGCGCGCCGTTGCAAGAGTTCGAAAAAATTGCAGGGGTGGACCTGCTGTCCGACGATCTCGACGAAGACGTCGAGACGCTTGGCGGTCTTGTGTTCATGCTCGCAGGTCGTGTCCCTGTGCGCGGTGAAATCGTTGCGCACCCTCAAGGGCATGAGTTTGAAGTGGTCGATGCAGACCCGCGCAGCCTGAAGCGGGTACGTGTGCGGCTTGACACCGCTAATTCACTGGATCAGGCGGCGGAATAGAGTGATAGCATCAGCCGCGCCTTTTACTGCGCAAAAGGCGTGGGGCCGGTTCGGCCTTGGAATTTTGGCCGGCGCCTCCTTGGCATTGGCTCAGGCTCCATTCAATTTTCCATGGATCATGCCTGTTCTTGTACCGCTAGTGATGTTGGCACTTGACAGGGCTCATTCTCCTCGCGCCGCAGCGTGGCTTGGCTGGAGCACCGGTCTCGGCCATTTCGCATTCGCTCTCAGTTGGATCGTAGAGCCCTTCCTTGTCGACATCGCACGACACGGCTGGATGGCTCCCTTCGCCCTGATCTTGCTAGCAGGCGGCCTAGCGCTGTTTTGGAGTGCTGCTTTTGCCATTGCAGCCCGATTGGCCGGGCCGGGATGGTCGCGGCTGTTAACGGCAATCGCGCTTTGGGCGGGATTTGAATGGCTTCGTGGTCATATACTCACAGGTTTTCCGTGGGCCCTGCCCGCCTATGGCCTGGAAGGTACACCATTGATGCAAGCCTCCGCATGGATCGGTCCCTATGGCCTGAGTTTGATACTTCTGTTCCTTCTTGCTCTCCCTTCGCGGGGCCTGATTCCGCTATCGGCCTCGCTCGTCGGTTTTTCGGCTCTCTGGATCGGCGGCGAGACACGAATGCGACCGGCCATCGACTCTGGTACAACAGTGAGACTGATACAGCCAAATGCGGCTCAGAATCAAAAATGGCTGCCGGAAATGATCCCGGTTTTCTTTGAGCGCCAGGTTGCTGCAACCGAAGCTGCAGGGAACCCTGATGTCGTAATCTGGTCGGAAACGGCAGTGCCTTTTCTTGCTGGAGATCGTCCCGATCTTGTCGCCCGAATGGCAAAGAACACCCCGATAATTTATGGTCTGCGTCGGATTGATGAAGCTGGCAATTGGTACAATTCCATGGCCGTTGCTATGGAAGGACAGGATCTCGTCTATCTCGACAAGGTACATCTGGTGCCCTTCGGCGAATACATGCCGTTTGCCCGCCTCTTTGCACAACTGGGTGTCTTCGGGTTGGCGGCGGAGGATGTCTCCGGTTTTTCGGCCGGAGAATCCCTGAATGCGGTGCAGGTCGAGGGAATGCCTGTTTTTCTGCCGCTGATTTGCTATGAGGCCGTATTTCCGGAGGAAGTGCGAGCCGCACGGGGGGAAGCGGACTGGTTTGTTCACATCACCAACGATGCGTGGTTCGGTCGATGGACGGGCCCTTATCAGCACCTCGCGCAAGCTCGATTTCGCGCCGTAGAGCATGGCGTTCCCGTGGCGAGAGCCGCCAATACAGGAATATCGGCGATGATCGACCCGTTCGGACGTGTTATCGCGTCGTTGCCTCTTGGCGTGGATGGCTTTGTAGATGCTGCATTACCTATCGCTTTGCCTCAAACGATGTACGGAAAGTTCGGTGATGCCCTGTTCGCGGGCCTCCTTGGCCTGGTAGCTACGGCAGGGTTCCTGATCTCACGCAGGGCCTGATTGCAGATCAGGGGCAGCCTTGCTAAGCGGTCGCCGAACTGAACAAGGAAAACGTTGCAATGTCCCCACCCAAGCGCGAAGACGGCGCGCCCTGGCGCAATTTCTACGGTCGACGCCGCGGCAAGACACTGCGCCCCGGTCAGGTGGAACACCTCGAAACCACATTAGAGTATCTGCGCCCTGCGGGCATCGGCTGGGACGAAAATCCAGACCGCAACCCACTCGACCTTATTGAGATCTTTGGAAATGACCGACCGATCTGGTTGGAAATCGGGTTCGGAAGCGGCGAACACCTGCTCGCCATGGCCGAGCGCTACCCTGGAGTCGGATTTATTGGCTGCGAGCCCTTCGTCAACGGCGTGGCCACGCTTGTGCCGCGCATTGCGGCGCGCAAAATTGAAAACATTCGCGTGCATCCCGGCGACGCTCGCGATTTGCTGGATGTAATTCCTAAGGGGAAACTGGAAAAAGTGTTCCTCCTCTATCCGGACCCATGGCCCAAGAAGAAACACCATCGCAGGCGTTTCATGAATCCGGAGGCTCTGGTTCCTATGGCCCGCGCTATGGCGGATGGTGCGGAATTGCGCGTCGCCACAGATATAGCTGATTACGTGCGACATTCGCTGGAAACTGTTGCCCAGGATGCTAATTTCCAATGGGAAGCGGAGTGCGCGGAAGACTGGCGCCGACCGTGGAAGGACTGGACACGAACTCGCTACGAGGCAAAGGCTATTCGTGAAGGCCGCTCACCGCACTACCTGACATTTCGACGTGTGTGCGGGTGAGCTGGTTGCTCTAAAGGTCACCCAACAATCCGACGGGCTGACAACCGAACGGCAACTGTTTAAGTACTTCGTTGACCGGCTACGGGATATTGAGAGGCAGAATGCAATTCACAGTGGCATTGGACGGGCCGGCTGCGGCCGGCAAGGGTACAATTGCCCGCGAGTTGGCGAAGCAGTTCAAATTTGCTCACCTCGATACTGGCATGCTCTACCGCGCCGTCGGCCTAAAAACATTGGAACAGGGGCATGGGATTATTGACCCGGCACGTGCCGCGGCGGTTGCCGGGAAATTACAGGATCACGACATCCAGCGTTTCGACCTGCGCTCCGCAATGGCATCGCGTGCTGCGTCAAAGGTTGCCGTACTTCCCGAGGTCCGCAAAGCCCTCTTGGATTTCCAGCGCGTCTTCGCAAAGCGCGAAGGTGGAGCTGTCCTTGATGGACGTGACATCGGCACAGTCATCTGCCCAGATGCCGAGGTGAAGTTCTATGTTACCGCTAGCGATGAAGTCAGAGCGATGCGACGCTTCAAGGAACTTGAGAAGCAGGGTGCCGAAACTTCGCTCGAAGCAGTGCTGATGGATCTACAAATCCGAGACGCCCGTGACAGCGGCCGTTCCACCGCGCCGCTCACTCAGGCCGATGATGCGGTCTTGCTTGATACGACTGATTTGTCTATAGACGCCGCAGTCGAGCAAGCTGCGATGCTAATCAACAAAAAAATGGGCTGAGGCGCTAATTCCGCCACTGGCCCTTTTTGTTTTTTGGAAATGCAGCAGCAGATGAAACCCAAAGACCGGCGGAACCAACCGCACGGCCAGTGAAAACGACTTGAAAAGGAATTGAGACCTATATGTCCGCGAACGCAAGCATGGAAGATTTTGAAGCACTCTTGAATGAAAGCTTCGAACTGGTGACGCCCGATGAAGGTAGCGTCGTCAAAGGCACTGTTCTGGCAATCGAAGCCGGTCAGGCCATTATCGACATTGGCTACAAGATGGAAGGCCGCGTCGAACTCAAGGAATTCGCAAAACCCGGCCATGCCCCCGAAATCGAAGTCGGAGACGAAGTCGAGGTTTACCTTGAACGTGTCGAAAACGCCCGCGGCGAGGCCGTAATCAGCCGCGAGAAAGCTCGCCGCGAAGAGGCGTGGGATCGCCTGGAGAAAGCCGCCGACAAGGAAGAGCGTGTGAATGGTGCGATCTTCGGCCGCGTCAAGGGTGGCTTCACTGTTGATTTGGGCGGTGCCGTGGCTTTCCTGCCTGGCTCTCAGGTCGATGTCCGGCCCGTGCGCGATGCCACGGCCCTGATGCACATCGAACAGCCGTTCCAGATCCTCAAGATGGACCGACGCCGCGGCAACATCGTTGTTTCCCGCCGCGCGATCCTCGAAGAGAGCCGTGCAGAACAGCGTGCGGAAATCGTCGGTAAGCTGGCAGAAGGGGATGTGGTTGACGGCGTAGTCAAGAACATCACCGAATACGGTGCCTTTGTGGACCTCGGCGGCGTCGACGGCCTGCTTCACGTGACCGATATGGCGTGGCGCCGTGTGAACCACCCGTCCGAGATCCTCTCCATCGGCGAGACGGTCAAGGTTCAGGTTGTCAAAATCAACAAAGAAACCCAGCGCATCAGCCTCGGCATGAAGCAGCTCCTGGAAGATCCGTGGGCCGTCGTCGAGCAACGCTACCCGCTCGAATCCGTGCACACGGGCCGCGTGACCAACATCACCGACTACGGCGCGTTCGTCGAGTTGGAGCCGGGTGTCGAGGGCCTCGTCCACGTTTCCGAGATGAGCTGGACCAAGAAGAACGTGCATCCAGGCAAGATCGTGTCCACCTCTCAGGAAGTGGAAGTGATGGTGCTGGAGATCGACACGGTCAAGCGCCGCGTTTCGCTTGGACTCAAGCAGACACAGGGCAACCCGTGGGAGAACTTCGAGACAGCGTTCCCGGTGGGCACTGAAGTCGAGGGCGAGGTCAAGAACATCACCGAGTTTGGTTTGTTTGTTGGCCTCGAAGGCGACATCGATGGCATGGTTCACCTTTCGGATATCGATTGGAACCGTTCCGGTGAAGACGCCATTCAGGATTTCCAGAAAGGCGATATCGTGAAGGCCGTCGTAACCGATGTGGATACCGACAAGGAACGAATCTCGCTGTCCATAAAGGCGCTCGAAGGTGACCCGTTCGCAGAAGCGACAGCCGGGGTTAAACGCGGTGCCGTTGTAACGGTCGAGGTGACCTCCATCGAAGATGGCGGTATCGAGGTTGAGTACGATGGAATGAAGTCCTTCATTCGTCGCTCCGACCTTTCCCGCGATCGTTCAGAGCAGCGGCCCGAGCGCTTCTCGGTCGGTGACAAGATCGATGCGCGCGTGACGAACATCGATAAGTCCACACGCCGGCTCGGCCTCTCCATCAAGGCACGTGAGATCGCAGAAGAGAAGGAAGCCGTCGAACAGTACGGTTCGTCCGACTCCGGTGCATCGCTCGGAGACATCCTCGGCGCCGCGCTCAAAGGTAAGGGCGACGACGACTGATGAACGCCATAGAGCGTGACTTCTACGAGGAGCGGCGCCGAAAATGGCGCCGCTCCTCCTTTTTGTGGGGCTTCGGCATTGCCATAGTCCTATCACTCATCGTCGGCGCAGCACTACGGCTGGAAACGGGCCAACCCACCGGTCCACACATAGCCCACGTGGCGATCCGGGATGTAATCTATACGGACATCGACCGAGAGGAAATGCTGGCTGACCTGCGGGACAGCGACGACGCCCGTGCCCTGATTTTGGAAATCGATTCCCCCGGTGGCACCACAGTTGGTGCCGAAATTCTCTATGAACTCTTGCGCGAAATTGCCGAGGACCGCCCCGTGGTGGCAGTCATGGGCGACGTTGCGGCGTCAGGCGGCTACATCACTGCAATTGCTGCTGATCACATCATCGCCCGCGGCAACACCATCACAGGCTCTATCGGCGTCATCATGGAGTACCCCGACGTCACAGAATTGCTTGACCGGGTCGGCGTTCAGTTCCGCACGGTTCGCTCCTCGCCACTTAAAGCCGAACCTGCACCCTACCGGGAAACCAGCCCGGAGGCGCGGGCTGTACAGGAAGCGATAATTGCCGACAGCTATGCGTGGTTCCGTGATCTCGTGGCCAGCCGCCGCAGATTGCAGGGAGACGGTTTGGCGGCAGTTGTGGATGGACGCATATTGACCGGTCGAATGGCGCTTCAGGATGGTCTTGTCGACGCCCTTGGTGGTCCCGATGACGCGCTGACTTGGCTCGAATCACAAGACGAGGCACTCAAAAACCTTCCCGTCCTCAGTTGGGAACTGCCGGACGAAGATACGGGCCCCCTAGGTATTTTCGGTCGAATTTCCGGCATCGGAGATAGTTTGCAGCGTATTTCCAACCAAAGCAGGCCGCGACTCCTTTCAATATTGAATTAAAGGATGCAATTGGGCGCAGAGCGCTGTTATAGGTTGAAGCTGCGGAGCAAAGCATAGCCCGTAGCCGCAGTAAGGGGTTTGAAACGATGATCAAATCTGAACTGATACAGAAAATTGCGGATGAGAATCCGCATCTCTATCAGCGCGATGTGGAGCGGATCGTCGGCACGATCTTCGATCAGATCATCGAAGCGATGGCCGATGGTCACAGGGTAGAGCTGCGTGGCTTCGGCGCCTTTTCGGTAAAGAAGCGTGAAAGCCGTACGGGCCGCAATCCACGTACGGGTGAAGCGGTGGAAGTAGCGGAAAAGCACGTGCCATTCTTCAAGACGGGAAAGCTGCTGCGTGACCGGCTGAACGAAGAATAACGAGGAATCGCAATGCTGCGCATAATCAAGTTGGTTTTCCTAGCGGCACTGATGCTTGGCATCGTGGTGCTGGCCTTGGCAAATCGCGGCTCTGTTCAGGTTAATTTGCTGCCCCCTGGCCTGAGCGACATCTACCAGCGTTCGGTCGAAGTCCCACTCTACTTGGTCAGCCTGCTTTCGATTCTGACTGGTCTCCTGATTGGATACATTCTGGAGTGGCTGCGTGAGCACAAGCACCGACGCTTGGCAGCGCAAAAGAAACGCGAGGCTGCGCAACTGAAAACGGAAGTGACAACGCTACGCAAAAAACATCTGTCCGAAGAAGACGAAGTGCTGGCGTTGCTCGACAAATCCGCGTGAGAGGCTCTGGGCATTTGCGGGCCAAGATCTGCGGCATCACTGACAAACCGGCACTTGCTGCCGCAATCAAGGGCGACGCCGCCTACATAGGCTTCGTCTTTTTCGGAAAATCCCCTCGGAACATCGATACTACTGCTGCCGCGGTCCTTTCAACCGAAGTACCTGCCGGTATCTGCAAGGTTGCTCTGACGGTAGACATAGGTGATGCCGCGCTCGATAGCATTCTCTCGAGCGTTGGTATCGACATGCTTCAGTTGCACGGCTCGGAAACTCCTGCACGAGTATCGCAAATTAAAACCCGCACAGGATTGCCGGTAATGAAGGCTATCGGTCTGTCGGGCGAATTCGATCTGAGGGCGATATCCGACTACGCAAGTGTCGCGGATCAACTCCTGATCGATGCCAAGGCCCCAACAGGTGCTACAATTCCAGGCGGCAATGGCATCGCCTTCGACTGGCGCCTGATCGCCGGGCGCCGGTGGCCAGTACCATGGATGCTGGCGGGCGGCCTGACATCGAAAAACGTTGCCGAAGCCGCCCGGCTAACCGGGGCGCGCCAAGTTGACGTTTCTTCCGGTGTTGAGTGCGCACCTGGTGTCAAGAGCCCTGAGCGCATCACCGAGTTTCTAGCCGCCTGTCGGAACGAAGTGCCGGCACTCTGACTCGGCACCGACGCAAGTGTCCTCACTTGCGGTCAAATCTACCGCAAAGACGTACGTTTGGTCGGTCTGCCTGTAAGCCAACAAGTTATTTTTGCTAAGATGAGGCCCGGGTTCTCGACGTGCCCGCGGGTGCAAGATAGAAAGGGGCGTTCCTGCAGGGAGGCGAGCATGGCGTCTGAGATGTTGAATTCCTATACAACCGGGCCCGATGAACGCGGACGATTCGGCAATTTCGGCGGACGCTTCGTTTCCGAAACGCTGATGCCGCTGATCCTCGATCTTGAAGCTCGCTACGAGCATGCCAAAACCGACCCAGAATTCTGGGCAGAGATGAACAACCTATGGACGCATTATGTCGGTCGCCCGTCGCCACTTTACTTTGCGGAGCGGCTAACTGAGCATTTTGGTGGCGCGAAGATCTACCTCAAGCGCGACGAGTTGAACCACACGGGCGCTCACAAAATTAACAACGTTCTAGGCCAAATCCTGCTTGCGCGGCGGATGGGCAAGACTCGCATCATCGCCGAGACCGGCGCCGGTCAGCACGGAGTGGCGACAGCGACCGTGTGCGCGCGCTTCGGCCTGAAATGCGTCGTCTTCATGGGCAAAACCGATGTCGAGCGCCAGAAACCGAACGTCTTCCGGATGAAATTGCTAGGCGCGGAAGTCGTTCCTGTCACGTCCGGTCGTGGCACACTGAAGGATGCGATGAACGAGGCGTTGCGCGATTGGGTTACCAATGTCGCCGATACTTTCTATTGCATCGGAACCGTTGCAGGCCCTCATCCCTATCCGGCAATGGTACGCGACTTCCAGAGCATCATAGGCAAGGAAACCAAAGATCAGATGCAGAGAGCCGAAGGTCGCCTGCCCGACAGTCTGGTTGCGTGTATAGGCGGCGGCTCGAATGCGATGGGCCTCTTCCATCCCTTTCTTGATGATCCATCGGTCCGGATCATCGGAGTGGAGGCTGGTGGCCACGGTGTCGACGAGCGGATGGAGCATGCCGCCAGTCTCACGGGTGGCAGACCGGGTGTGTTGCACGGTAACCGAACTTACCTTCTCCAAGATCAGGATGGACAGATTATAGAGGGGCACTCAATTTCAGCCGGCTTGGATTACCCAGGCATCGGGCCGGAGCATTCCTGGCTTAACGATATCGGACGTGTCGAGTATGTTTCGGTAACCGACCGTGAGGCACTGGACGCCTTCCAACTTTGCTGTGAGATGGAGGGAATCATCCCTGCACTGGAGCCTTCGCACGCTCTGGCGCATGTCAGTAAGATAGCAGGGGATCTGCCGAACGACCATCTAATGGTCATGAACATGTGCGGCCGTGGTGACAAGGACATCTTTACCGTGGCCGAGGCACTAGGCACCGAGATCTGAACTGATTGCCTGCGATTCCGCTGGACCTTTGCCCGTCTTTTCGGCAGAAAAGGCGCTTCACGGTGGGCAGCGGGCCCGGGCCGGTAAGAGGATCGACGGATCATGGCGGATTTTCAGGTGGGCGACATTGTTGTACTGACAGCAGGTTCCATGCGCATGGCAGTGGAAAAGATCGAAGGCGACAAAGTTTCCACGGTTTGGTGCAACGAGGGTGTAATCGGACGAGACAGCTTCTCTCCGGTTCTCCTCAAAAAATGGGAACAGCGCGAGGATGATCGTGGTGGGCGCGGCAAACCTTACGGAGGTAGTCGCGACGGTGGTGGCAAGCCTTATGCGGACAAGGGCGATCGTGGTGGAGACCGGGTTAAGCCGCAGGGCAAGCCGGGATGGGATGGAAAGCCGCGCGAAAAGAAGTTTTTTCGCAAGGACTGACAGAGAGACCACGGGGGGCGTTAGCGCCCCGCGTGACGGATGATCGCGTCCGCAGCAGTCCGCACGGCTTCCTCTGCTGGCCGAAACGAAATTCCGAGAATTTCTTCGGCAGCATTGGTGTTGAAGTCATCGCGTCGACCCAGACTTGCTACGATCGAACGCGCAGCAGGGCTGAACGTTGCCAAGAGCCGGACAGCGAAGTCTGGTGCACTTCGCGTGACTATACGTCTCTCCGGATAGGCTACTTTCAAAATGCGTGCCATCTCTCGAAACCAAATGAAACGTTGCGCCAATAGAAATCTGTTTCCGGCACTCTCCGGCCGCTCCAGTGCCGCAAGATGCGCGGCAGCGACATCACGGACATCAACGACAGCGAAGCCGAAGCGAGGCAGGGCTGGATCCTTTGAGGCCAAGATCCGTTCGACGATCCGAAGAGATGTACCGTATTGCCCGTCCAGCGCTGGGCCAAGAACCAGAGCTGGATTCATTGTCGTCAGCGCGATATCCGGCGCCTCATCCCGCACGAAATCCCATGCGGCCCTTTCTGCCAGTGTCTTCGACACGGCGTAGGGTGTGATCCGTGGATTTCCGACATCACTCCAATCGCTTTCCGAATAGCTGAGCCGTCCCTCAGACAGTTCGCAATACATCATTGCCACACAAGACGACGTGACGACAACTCGCCTAACGCCTTCAGCTTGCGCAAAACGCAAGACGCGGCGTGTTCCATCTACTGCCGGTTTGATCAGCTTCTCGGGCTTGTTGGGTCGGCTCATAGGAAACGGGGAGGCGGTATGCAGAACCGCATCGATTTCCTGCATCGACTCAGCCCAGCCTTCGTCGGAAAGCAAATCCGCAGTGAAAAAGGTCAGCGCATCTTCATCGTGAGATCCAATCGCGGCTCGCACTTCGCCGGCTCGGCTCAGATCACGTAGACTGCCTCGCACTTCATAACCCGCTGACAGCAATTGTCGAACAATATGCTTGGCTATGAAGCCGGACGCGCCGGTAACAAGAACTCGTGCCATCTACTACGTGCTGAACTTACGTAAAAGCTGCTCGAGTTTTGATACTGGTTCCGCGTCGCCATGCTGGGTCTCTTTGCTGCAAACCGGCATCTCGGTTTTCGGAAGAGGCTTTTGGGACGAACGAGCAGGTGCAGTTCTCAATGCCACCGCATTCATGAACCGGCCCTCGTCACCACCGGCTAAAAACTCTGCACCATCGGAGATGCCGCGCAGCAAATCGTTCAACCATTCCTCGTCGGCTTTCGCAAAATCGCCCAGAACATAATTGGAAACAAGTCGCTTGTCTCCCGGATGGCCAATGCCGAGACGAACCCTGCAGTAATCCTGGCCGATATGGGAATGGAGCGAACGGATACCGTTATGTCCGGCAGTACCTCCCCCGTGCTTCACTCGACATTTGCCTGGTGCAAGGTCCAGTTCGTCATAGAAGACAACAACATCGCCCGGCGTCAGTTTGAAAAATCGCATGGCCTCTCCGGCAGATTGTCCGGAGTTATTCATGAAGGTGGCGGGTTTTAGAAGCATCACCTTGCTGGAACCGAAACGACCTTCTGCCAATTCGCCCTGAAACTTAGTCCTCCAGGGGCCGAAGCCGTGGTCTCCCGCAATTCGATCAACTGCCATGAACCCAATGTTATGACGGTTGTGCGCGTACTTCGTACCCGGGTTTCCTAGGCCGACAAATAACTTCATGCGCGATACTCCATCGTCCCAAAGAAAAGCGCGCCGCCCGCTGGGGCGACGCGCCTTGATTAACACGGGTTAGCCGGTTGCTCTACTCCTCGGTAGCTTCTGCTTCCTCTTCAGCGGCCTCGGCTTCGTCTTCAGCGGCGCGAAGGCCGCTTGGCGCTGTAATGTTGGCAATCACGAAATCTCTGTCCGTAATCATCGGGCGCGTACCGGACGGAAGATTTATGGACGAAATGGTGACAGTATCGCCAACATCAAGTCCGGTCAGATCCACAGAAAGGCTCTGCGGGATGTCGGCCGCGGTCACCTTCAGTTCCACTTCAGGACGCACGACCGTAAGCACGCCGCCTTTCTTCAGACCAGGGCTTGCTTCCTCGTTCTCGAATACAACGGGGATATACAGGTTGATCCGACTGCGCGGACTCAGACGCAGAAAATCTACGTGCGTAGGCAGGTCCTTAACGATGTCGCGCTGCACACTGCGGCAGATTACCTGCTGCTTGTTGCCTTCAACATCCAGCGTCAGCAGGGTGGACAGAAACTTGCCAGCCTTCAATTGCTTCAGCAATTCGTTGAATTTGACGTCGATCGGCTGCGGATCTTCGTTGCCGCCATAGATAACACCGGGGACGAGCCCCTCTCTCCGGCTTGCACGTGCGGCCCCTTTACCCGTCCCCGCGCGTACCGTGGCATTGAGCACTTGTGCTTCGGCCATAGGTATCTCCAATATGTTAGGGCGGCGATCCTCCAAGGGTGTAAGCGCCGCGATGAAGGTGGTCCTATAGGGGATTCCCCGTTACTTGAAAAGGGGTATTCCAAACTGCTTTGATTAAGCGAACATGCATACGTTGTGTAGATATCCGGTGATAGTAATCGTTACCGCACTTGCGACATTTTCAGCCGAAGACGCCATGGCACTGTCATGTCTGGCAAACGGTTTTGCTGCAGCGTTCAATGTCGCCGCAAGGGATAAGTCAGAGCACGTCATAGCGTTGGGGCGAATGACCGCGATCGAGCCCCTACCGGACCTCAAAAGCGAAACCGTCGCCTCCGTTGGTTCAACATCCGAACTTAGTTTAGCTTATCAGTTAGCGGGGACTACGTAGGCCAAGGCGGCCTCAGCGTGGCACGTGTGCGAGAGTTGACAGTCACCGTCACCTGCCTTTCGACGTGGTGTGTCAGCTTTCCGCAGTCTGACGAAACGTTGCTCATGATCCTCTCTTTGTCGGAGGACGCGATACCTGTCCTGCCCTCCACACCCTGCCCCGGCAATTGGATCGCGAGGCCGACCGACAGGGAGATCGAAGCCGTTCAGAGGTGCCTGTCACAGGCGACATGCGGTGAAGCGGAGCAAGCGACCTTTGATCGCAGTCGAAAGTGAAGATCGTTACTGCGGTTTCGCAACCTTTGTGTTCAATTTTCGCTGATTGCGATAATTCACGTGCTAAAAACCGGCTTTCATTTGAAATCGCGCGGCATCGAACGGTAATGAGTGAACCAGTCGCGCTAGGCATGGCGCCCTGAGAGAGAGAGCATAGTCATTTTCGGATTGGCGCCCGCACAGCATGACGACACGGAAATCGTCATTCACACCTCCCTGCGCGGGATCGCCGCCCTCTGTGTGGTCGTCTACCACGTCGGACTTGGATTCCCGTTTCTCGATATACCTTTTCGCACCGGATTTGCAGGCCACAGCTATCTCTTCGTGGACCTCTTCTTCCTCCTTAGCGGATACATCATCTGCATTAAATACCGTAGCTGGTTCTCTGGTGGTATTTCAGTGTCGGGATACGTCCGCTTCATGGCACTGCGCTTCGCACGTATTTACCCAAATTTTCTTCTCTGGGTGTTCATCCCCTTCGCCGTTGTCGGACTGGCTCAGGGCCTGTGGATCGGCGGGCTGCCTCCGCTTGCTGACCTCTTGATGTCGGTTGCGCTGCACATACTGATGATGCAATCCGTTCTCGATGCCCCCGTCGTTTGGAACACACCACTATGGTCGATTCCCGTGGAAATGGTCAGCTATGCTTTGTTTCCGCTGTTGACCTTTGTATTCTTTCAAAGTCGCACCTTCGCGCTGATCTGTGCCTGCATTGCGTTCGGGATCGTGATCCATCTTGGCTGGGGGCAATCAATCGATGTTATTACCGGACCGGTGGCCATCGTGCGCGGACTGGCCGGTTTCACCATCGGTGGAGTACTCGCCCTGTTCAGCTCCACTACCCATCGTCTGCCGGACGCCGTACTTTCTGTGCTGCAGGCAAGTGCCTTACTTGTCAGCATCACAGCCGTGCATTCCGGCTACGAGGTGACATCGATTGCAGGCTTCATATGTCTTGTCTGGTTGACTCAAGAAAACCGCGGAGTTCTTTATCTCTTGCTTGGGCGCCAGGCGTTCCACACAGCCGGCATCTATTCGTTTTCCGTCTATCTCGCGCATACGACACTTATTTTTGTCATCAACCTGTTTTACTACAAGCTGGTTCGAGCAACTGAGATGACAGAAACGGACTATTGGGCGACATCGGCGCTGGCGTTGGTTTCGAGTTTGATCGTAGGTCGATTTTGTTATCACCACTTCGAACTTCCGACACAGAAGGCGATGCGGGCCAGAATGGTGCCGAGGCGTGAAACGGCCAAAAATTGAACTTGGTGGACCGGCACTATAACGTGGCCTCTGGTCAGAGAAGTTGAAGGAGAACGGCTTTGGGCAATCCCATCGCCTTCGGAATGATCGCCATCTGGCCGTTGGTTGCCATATGGCTTTTGCGACGATTGCCTCTGGAGCGGGCAATTGTCTGGTGCATCCTGCTGCCTTTCCTCCTTCTGCCGCCGATCACGGCATTCGACCTGCCACTGCTGCCACCGCTGCACAAGGACTCCGTTCCCGCCTTGGCTCTACTCGCAGGCCTGACTCTTGTGCTAGGCAAAAAGTTGAAGTTTTTGCCTGAGTCGCGTTTGATGGCAGTCCTTTTGGCGCTCTACGTCCTGTCACCTCTCGGCACTATTCTGACGAACCCGGAACCGCTGATCTATGGTCCGGTGTTCATCCCTGGTCTCCGCATCTACGATTTCGTTGCGCAATGTTTCCTGCAGTTCATTTACATCGTGCCGTTCCTTGTTGCCCGGCAATTCTTGCGGACGGAGACTGGGCAACGGGAATTGCTGGTTGCTCTTGCCGTATCAGGTTTAGCGTACTCGTTGCCCGCTTTGATCGAGGTTCGCATGAGCCCGCAGATGAACGTCTGGGTCTACGGCTTCTTCCAACACAATTTCCTGATGACGGTTCGCTATGACGGTTTTCGGCCACTCGTATTCGTCACCAACAGCATCATTCTCGCCTTTTATTTTATGACGACCGCGATTGCTGCTTTCACCTTGTGGAAGACCCGAGCCGGACAAGCTCCGTCCCGATGGCTTCTTGCGTTTCTCTACCTCGCAGCAGTTCTAGTATTGTGCAAAACACTCAGCGCACTGCTCTACGCTGTGCTTCTCGTACCGATGATCTTCCTACTCGGGCGTGGCTTGCAGTTCCGCGTCGCGGCAGCAATGGCAATCGTGGCCCTGCTCTACCCAACTTTGCGAGGTGCCGGCTTGGTGCCTACTGACGAAATACTGAGTTTCATATCCAATTATGATGCGGAAAGGGCAGGATCGCTGCTCTATCGCTTTACGCACGAAGGATGGCTTCTGGATCGAACTCAGGAAAAAGCATTGTTCGGCTGGGGAAGTTGGGGACGCAACCAGATTTACAATCCGATAGACGGCACACAGATTACGGTACCCGACGGACGGTGGATCATCGTCATGGGAACACTCGGCTGGCTGGGCTTCATTGCCGAATTCGGTGCGCTCGCACTGCCGATTTTCCTGCTCCTTTTCCGAACCCGCGGACTCGGTAAGAACGATATCTCCCCTTATGCTGCACCGATTGCATTGCTAATGGGCGCAAATATGATTGAACTTATACCCAACGCCTCGATCACACCGCTCACATGGCTGACAGCCGGTGCTCTCGTTGGGTACGCCGAAGCCTTGCGTGACGCGAAGATAAAAGGGGTTTCGCTTCGCCACGATATCGAGGCTGCGGGCGAAGCACCGCCACCGATGCCTAAGCGACGACGGACAGTTCTGTAGTCTTACCGGAATAGAATGATCGGGACCTTGCAACTCCGGACCATTTCCGAAGTGGTGGAGCCGATAAAAAGGTTCCGGATGCGGGAATGGCCGTAAGCCCCCATCACGAGCAAATCGAATCCACCTTTTCCGACAGCATCGGCAATTACCGTGGCGGGTTCACCTGGAACAACCTCTATCGTCGGTGTGTGTCCAGCCGCGGCCAACAAAGCCTGCGCCTTTTCCAGTCCGGCCTGCGCGCTCGCTTGGTTAGTGCTTGCCGTTATCAGGTGCAGTTTCAGCCCGGCGAATGTCGGGCTCCGGGAAATGTGGTCGATTGCCTTCAGTGCGTGCGGTCCGCCGTCAAACGCGACCAGTACCTTTTCGATCGGTCTGAATGCCCTGTTGGCGACAAAAACCGGCGTCTTCGCCGAGCGCGCGATCCGCTCCATGTTGGAGCCAAGATGCAGCTTGGCAAAGTCGGCGCTTTCGCCCCGCTTTCCGATGATTAGCAGGTCCGCTTCCGTATCCTCGATGGTATCGACGATATCGCCCAGCCGAAGTCGAGTGGTGACATTCGCTACACCTTGTGCTTCCAGCGCAAGTTTGGCTTCTTCCAGCAGCAGCCGCCCGTGCGTTTGCGCCAGTTTCGCCCGCTCTCCATCCAGTTTGGCCAATTCTTCCAGCAACTGCGTGCGGGCACCAAGCGTGATAGCGCCGGACAAATCCATCGGCCGATCACCACTTTCACGCCGACCAAGCACGTGAAGGACCTCGACGGTGTTCTCTGATTTCGTGGCAATCCAGGCGGTGTGATCCAGCACCGATTTTGAATAGGCCGAAGCGTCTATGAGAGCGGCGAGTCTGGACATGTCTTACTCCGGTTTTCGCTATAGCCTGTCAGTGGCCGAGGATTTTGTCCATCGCACCCGGTTCATCGTAGATGGCGAGCTTGTCTACTATGGTTTCAGACGCTTCGTTGAGGCCGATGATCTCCACCTCTGCGCCCTCACGACGGAACTTCAGCACGATCATGTCGAGTGCGGCGACGGAGGAGATATCCCAGATGTGGGCGCGGGATACGTCGATGGTGACTCTCTCCAGCGCTTCGCGAAAATCGAAGCTGCGGGTAAAGTCCTCCGACGAAGCAAAGAACACCTGGCCTTCGACGGTGTAAGTACGATGATTGCCATCCGCCGACAGCGTCGAAGTTACGCGGAAAATCTGCGCGATCTTCCAGGCAAAGAAAATTCCAGAAAGAAGCACACCAATCAGCACACCAATGGCTAGATTGTGTGTGGCAACAACAGTGATCACCGTTGCAAGCATGACCACCGAGGAAGAGGTGGGGTGCGTACGAAGTGCCTTTATCGACGACCACGAAAATGTTCCGATCGACACCATGATCATGATCGCCACCAGTGCCGCCATCGGGATCCGCGCCACCAGCCCGCCCAGCCCGACGATTAGTATCAGAAGGAACACGCCAGCTGCAAAGCAAGAGAGCCGCCCGCGTCCGCCGGATTTGACGTTGATCATCGACTGACCAATCATCGCGCAACCGGCCATACCGCCGATAAAGCCGGTGCAAAAATTTGCGATACCCTGTCCGATGCATTCCTGATTACGATCCGACGGCGTGTCTGTCAGATCCTCAACGATGCTGGCAGTCATAAGGCTTTCCAAAAGACCGACAGCGGCGACGGCGGCCGAATATGGCAAGATGATCTGCAATGTCTCAAGGCTTAGCGGAATGTCCGGAATCAGAAACACCGGCAGGGTGGAGGGCAACTCGCCCATATCGCCGACGGTGCGAACATCAAGACCCAGGATGAGGACAATCGCGGTAATGACTATGATGCAGATCAGTGGCGACGGAATTGCCGTCGTTATGTATGGAAAGAGATAGATGATCGCCAGACCGGCGGCGACTAGTAAGTAGGTTAGCCACGGCACGCCAATAAGTTCGGGAAGTTGTGCCATGAAGATGAGAATCGCGAGGGCATTCACGAAGCCGATGATGACAGAGCGAGAGACAAAGCGCATAAGGTATCCAAGCCGCAGGAGCCCGGCGGCCACCTGTAGCACCCCTGCCAGTACCGTCGCTGCCAGCAGATACTGCAGCCCATGATCCTTCACCAGTGTCACCATAAGTACCGCAGTTGCTGCCGTCGCAGCCGAGATCATCCCCGGCCGGCCGCCTGCGATGGCAGTGATCACCGCGATGGAGAAGGAGGCGTACAGCCCGATCTTCGGATCGACGCCGGCGATGATGGAGAAGGCAATGGCCTCGGGGATGAGCGCGAGAGCGACAACAAGGCCGGAGAGGAGATCGCCCCGGATGTTTCCGAGCCACTGCTCCTTGTAATTGGCGAAAGCAAACATGGGGGCTCTCTTTCGGTTCGGCGAGCAAAGAGCGGCAGGAAGGGGCGCCTGCCAGCGAAAGGTGCTGACTAGCGGGATTCATGCTGCAGCGCAATCAAATATGGCGCGAGGGTCAGCGAGGTGAGACATACTCCACCGCGAAGCCGAGGGCGGTGCGCTCGCCGGTGACGGTGATCCTATCGCCCGGCTCGATCCGCGCCCAGAGACTGGATGGAAGCCGGCAGACCTGCCCTGTGCCGATTTCCGGCACTTCGATGCGAATGCTCCGGTCGCACCCAGTGCGGCGGTATTCCTGTCCTTTTCTCACCACACGCGTTTCCAGAGTCTCGGTGGGACCCTCGGTTGCCATGGCGTGAAGAGCGCCTGTTCCGATGAGAAATCCGGTTTTCAAAGAGAGGACGACAATGGACATCACGAACGCCGCACCAAGTGCGCCCTTGGCGACCTTGCTCAGCGGGGTTCTGTTGTTCGGGTCGGCCAGGCCGAGGATCCAGAAGAGGCCTCCGAAGGGAAGCGCGATGAGGATGGCATTACTGGACAGGAGCGCGTTCACGTCGGCTCGTGGAATGAAACTGGTGTAAGCCACGCCAAAGAGGGCAATGAAACAGGCCCCGAGGACAATGCCAAAGGCAGAATCCAGCACGAGCCGATGCATAGGCGAAAGCGCCTCTCTCCTACTCTGCAGGCTCTGCGGGCGCTGCGCCTCCCTGTGGCTATCGTTCGTGGCCGCCCCTCCGGCCAGGCTGATATGCTTTCTGCCGAAACCCGGAGCGCAGAATGCGAGGAAGAAGGCGAACCAGCCAAAGCCCAGACTGTAGGTGACTGCTGGGTTCCGGGCGATTTCCGCACTCGCAAATGCAACGACGTACATGAAAACGATTATGCTCGCGATGGCGGAGATCGTGCCGAGCAAAACAAGTTGCAGCAGCCAGACGAGGCCATTCCGGGGGTAGCCGATGAGCCGCCGTCGTGTCACCGGCAGCAGGATGCAAAGACCGAAGATCGCCGTGGCGATTGCCACGTTCATCTCGTTGATAAGGCCTTCCGGCTGGATGCGCCGCGCGCCCCTGAGCGGCGCCACGAGCCCGCTCCCGGCTGCGCCGAGAAGCGAGATTGGCAGGAAGCAGAAGAGCCCGAAGATGAGGGCGATGAGATGGGAAAGAAACTTCATGGAAAGGCTACCGTCAGTGAGATCACTGGCACGCTTGCACGTGTGCACAAGCCTGTCAAAGCGAGCGCCGCGTAACTCTTCGGCAGACGGCACTCCCATGCCGCGGAAATATATTGATCAGGCCACAGCCCTATAATCCTGTGCCATTTCCGCCGCCAAGAGTTTCGACGTGGCAGCCGAAAGCGTCCATCCGAGATGACCATGGCCGGTGTTGAAATAAACAGCGGGTGTTCTGCCCTTTCCGTACCGCGGCATCATTGACGGAACCATGGGTCGCAGACCGGCCCACGGCACTACTTCCTCGGTGGAGATAGCGGGGAAATGGTGCTCGCACCATTTAATCAGCGGACGAATGCGGTAATCGCGAATGTCGCGGTTCGGCCCGCTCAACTCAGCCGTACCTGCAATACGGAATCTGTTCTCCCCCAAGCGGCTTGAGACAATCTTCGCCTTGTCGTCCAGCAGGGACACATTCGGTGCATTTGCGCGGCTCTGGGCATCCGTCAGGTTGACAGTAATCGAATACCCTTTGACCGGGTAGACGTTAATCCGCTCTCCCAGTTGCTGTGCAAATTCACGGCTCTTGATACCGGCGCAGATAACCACGGCGTCGAAGTGCAAGGCCTCGCCATCCTCGGATGTCACTCGGATGCCATCGCCCTGATGGGCAAGGGAGTCGATGGTGGTACTCATCCGAAAGGTAACGCCCTTCGCCTTGCACACTTCAGCAAGGCCGGTACAGAAGCGATGGATATCGCCTGTCGAGTCCGATGGTGTATAGAAACCTCCAACGTATTCGCCGGTCAGCGTTGGCTCAATGGCGCGCATCTCATCCGGCGCCACTTCGCTCCGTTCCAGTCCCGCCTGCTCCAGCAGTGTGTTCACGTGACGCGCCGCCTGCAGATCTTCCTCAGACTGGTAGATATGTAGAATTCCCTTATCGAGCCGGTTGTAGTCGATATTCTCCACCGCCGCTATTTCCGCCATCGCGTCCCGCGAAAGGATAGCGAGACGGGCAGTCTCAATCGTATTTTTGTCGTGGTTGGGAATGTGACTGAGGAATTCAGCCATCCACGAATATTTGTGCCAGCTCGGGCGTGGGCTTATCGACAGCGGAGCATCAGGTCTCAGCATCCAACGGATACCCTTGATGACGCTGCGCCAACTGTTCCAAACTTCGGCGTTGGACGCGGAAAGCTGGCCACCGTTGGCATAGCTAGTTTCCATGGCAGGATAACGGTTTTGGTCGATGACGGTCACGTCGAACCCTTGCAACACAAGCTGATAGGCAGAGGTGACCCCGGTTATACCGGCACCGATTACGGCAATTGACTTGGACATGGGCAAACACTCCTTGGGCAAAGCGCGCATTGCGGCGCAAATTGCCCCCTCCGTCCACTGTACCTGAGAGTTTCACACGAGTATCTGCAGTGCGCAATAACTCCACGCACTGCCCCGTGCTTGCTCCTACGGTGGGCCTGGCAGCCACTTTCCGGAGTGTTACAAGCCTGTCGGTCCTGGGGCCTGAGAGTTTCCGGGGCGGTTGCTCCTTCGGCGACGGCTTCCCGTCTCTCCCGACAGTCTTGTGCCCCGCATACGCACATTCGAACGAATCATAAAGTGGAAACTTTCGGTAATGCCAGAGGAACGCAGACTGTTGCAGGTCTGCGTTGTGCTGATCCGGCGCTTGCGATATTGGTCAGGAAAACTGGCCAATCTGCGGAGCTTGCGATGCCTGTGATTACGACGATCGAAGACCTTCGGAAAATGGCTGAAAGACGTGTACCGCGGGTATTTTACGACTATGCCGACAGCGGTTCGTGGACGGAGCAGACATACCGCGAAAACACTACGGATTTCGAAAAGATCAGGTTGCGTCAGCGTGTAGCCGTGAACATGGAAGGCCGCTCTACCAAGACCACGATGGTCGGGCAGGAAGTGGCTATGCCGGTGGCGCTGGCGCCGACTGGGCTGACAGGTATGCAACATGCCGACGGCGAAATTCTCGCCGCACAGGCGGCCGAAGAATTTGGTGTGCCCTTTACACTCTCCACAATGTCGATTTGCTCCATCGAGGACGTGGCTGCACACACATCGAAACCTTTCTGGTTCCAGTTGTACGTCATGCGCGACCGTGAGTTCGCCGAAAACCTGATTGATCGCGCCAAGGCCGCCGGCTGCTCCGCACTTGTGCTGACGCTGGATTTGCAAATGATCGGCCAGCGCCACAAAGATCTTAAGAACGGCTTAGGCGTACCACCAAAACTGTCGCTCGCAGGCTGGGCAAACATGGCTTGGAAATGGCGCTGGGGCGCAGAAATGCTGCTCACGGAACGTCGCAGCTTCCGCAACATTCTCGGGCATGCCAAAGGCGTGACGGACATGGGCTCTCTGGCGGAATGGACGCATTCGCAGTTTGATCAGAGTTTGACGTGGGACGACATCGATTGGATCCGCGAACGCTGGGGCGGCAAGTTTATTCTTAAAGGCATTCTCGATGCCGAGGATGCAAGGCTGGCCGTCGCCAAGGGAGCCGATGCCATTATCGTGTCTAACCACGGAGGACGCCAACTGGACGGTGCCCTCTCCTCTCTCGCGGTGCTGGAAGATATCGTTAAGGCGGTCGGCGACGAAGTTGAAGTACATTTCGACAGCGGCATCCGGTCTGGCCAGGATGTTCTGAAGGCTCTAGCGCTCGGTGCGCATGGGACATACATCGGCCGGGCCTTCCTCTACGGGCTCGGGGCTATGGGTAAGAAAGGCGTGACGGCTGCGCTCGACGTGATCTGGAAAGAACTGGATACAACCATGGGGCTGTGCGGTCGGCGACATGTTTCAGAATTGAACCGCGAGAACCTGATTTTTCCGCAGGATATTCCTGCGCCATTCGGGCCGGGAAAGTAGTTCAGCCCACCAATAGCGGGGCTCTCTTCATTAACCTACCGGCTGTGTGTCTATCATCTGTCTGCATCACACTGATCAGGCAGCATGTGTGCCGTCTGCCAGTGATTTAACGAAGGCCAGCACATCCGCAGGGCTTTCGCCCGCTCCGATCATGGACACAATTGCCGACCCCACAACCGAACCATCGGCAATGGATGCAATCGCCTTCGCCCGCTCAGGGGTTTTGATCCCGAAGCCTACGCATACAGGCAGATCGGTCTGTGCCTTGATTCGCGCGACCTCCGGCGCAACCGCCTCAGCACTTGCTTCCGCCGCGCCCGTGATACCAGTGATCGACACGTAATAGACAAAGCCGGAAGTGTTGGACAGTACCGCCGGCAGCCGTTTGTCGTCAGTTGTCGGAGTGGCGAGGCGGATGAAGTTCAATCCAGCCTCGTTGGCTGGGATACAAAGCTCGTCATCTTCCTCCGGCGGAAGATCGACCACGATCAAGCCGTCGATGCCCGCTTCCTTTGCCGCCTCGAGAAACACCGGCACGCCCATTGAATAGATCGGGTTGTAATACCCCATCAGCACAATCGGCGTCGTAGAATCCTGCTCCCGGAATCGTCGCGCCAGTTCCAGCGTACGATTTAAGGTCATTCCTGCCTCCAGCGCCCGGTTGGCGGCACGTTGGATTGCAGGACCATCAGCCATCGGGTCTGTAAAGGGAAGACCAAGCTCAATCACGTCGACGCCCGCTGCCGGCAGTCCCTTTACGATCTCCAGCGACGTATCGAAATCGGGATCGCCGGCCATCACATAGGCAATGAACGCTGCTTTGCCGTTCAGGTTTGCAAAGGTGTCGTCTATACGTGTCATGGTTGCCGGCCCCTGAAGAAAACTGCTGCACCGTATTGCTTGACGCAGGGCCGAAATGCAACGGGGCAAGGCAAACGCTTGACGCTGGCGGCACAGGGTGCAAAACCCGCCGCAACCAGTAAGCAGGAGAAACCCCGTGGGCTTCAGAACCGGAATTGTCGGCATGCCAAACGTCGGAAAATCGACGCTGTTCAACGCGCTGACTCGAACCGCCGCTGCACAAGCGGCCAACTTCCCGTTCTGCACCATCGAACCAAATGTCGGCGAGGTCAGCGTGCCTGACAAACGGCTCTATCGCTTGGCAGAAATCGCCAGATCGAAGGAGATCATTCCTGCCCGGTTAACGTTTGTGGACATCGCCGGATTGGTAAAAGGGGCTTCCAAGGGGGAAGGTCTCGGCAACCAGTTCCTCGCCAACATCCGTGAGGTTGATGCCATTGCCCATGTGCTGCGTTGCTTCGAAGATGATGACGTCACTCATGTCGATGGCCGTGTCGATCCGGTGGCGGATGCCGAAACTATTGAAACGGAACTGATGCTCGCCGATCTGGAAAGCATTGAACGCCGGATGCAGAACCTGACCCGCAAGATCAAGGGCGGCGACAAGGAGGCTGTGAGCCAGGCTCGATTGCTCGAAGCCGCTAAGAATGCGCTGGAAGCCGGTAAGCCTGCTCGTACGGTTGAAGTGGACGCCGATGACATGAAAGCCTGGCGGATGCTGCAACTGCTGACAGCCAAGCCGGTGCTGTTCGTCTGTAACGTCGAAGAAGAGAACGCCGCCGCCGGCAACGCCCATTCCGCCTCAGTGGCGGAGATGGCAGCAGCGCAAGGTGCGGGCTGCGTCATTATCTCGGCCGCAATCGAAGAGGAAATTAGCCAGCTTGAAGACGACGAAAGGCAGGAATTCCTGTCCGAACTGGGCCTGGAACAGGCGGGCCTGGACCGCCTGATCTCAGCGGGTTACGAACTGCTCGGCTTGAAAACTTACTTTACGGTCGGGCCAAAGGAAGCGCGCGCGTGGACAATCCGTGCGGACACCACAGCCCCGCAAGCTGCCGGCGTGATCCATGGTGATTTCGAGCGCGGCTTCATCCGGGCGGAAACGATTGCCTATGATGATTTCGTCTCCCTCGGCGGAGAACAGGCGGCGAAGGAGGCGGGCAAGATGCGAGCCGAAGGAAAAAGCTACAAAGTTGTCGACGGCGACGTCCTGCACTTCCTGTTTAACACATGAGTGGATTTACAAGATGATAGTCTTGGCAGATTAAACCGCTTGCTTGCTACACGAAATCGAAAGCTTCGCCCGCTAAACTTCAGAGCCGGGTTCTGTCTTCGCCCAGTTTCACCCGGATTTGCTGAAGATCGGGCAGGACTGAGCGAAGCCGGTGGATGCTGATTTCCTGAACGAAGGCGGTCAGATCAGGGCTAAGTGCGGCGAGCGCCTGAAGATGCGTGTCGCGCCCCTCCTCGGTAATCGAGACGTGCTTGCTGCGTCCGTCCTGCGGGTTTGGCGTCATCGAGATGAGCCGCTTTTTTTCCAACCCAGTCAATGTGTTGGTCATCGAGGTCTTCGGAACCTTCAGTTGAGTGGCCAAATTTATCGGGGAAAGATTGCCCGCCGCCGAGGCAAGAATGTTGATTACGTCGAACTGCGGAGGGGTGAGCCCCATTGGCAATCGACTTTCGAGAAGCGAGCGCGAGAGCTGCGCTATGCCGTTGATTTCGTTAAGTAAAGTGAGTGCAGCGCCGGAGGCGTCTGCGGGATAGGCCCGGAAACGTTCGTTCATCTGTCAATTGTCCCACCTTGGGCTTCCGAAGAAGCTCACCCCCGGTGACATATTGCCAGAAATTCCATTTTTCGCAACAGTTTATACAACTCGCCCCAAACGCGACTCCGCAGGTGCGGCCTACAGGCCGCCCGTTTGGGAATGCTGGGTTCGGTATGGGTTTGGTATGGAAACAGTATTGCGAGTGTTTTGGTGGGGCTTGATCGTTGTGGAGTTGTGCATGGTCGGGCTCGGATCAATACTGCCTTTCAAGCACCGTTTCGCTGCGCATCAGTAGCGGACGACCTGTCCCCTCAATCCGGCGCCAGCATGTACCCTGCTCCGCGCACCGTTTGCAGATACCTTGGCGTCTTGGGGTCCGCCTCGATCTTCCGCCTCAGCCTCGTTATCTGCACGTCCACCGCGCGTTCTTGGGCCTGGCCGTCGTCGCGTCCGAGATCCGCCACGAGTTGGGTCCGGCTGACCGGTTCATTCGGGCGGGCGGAGAAAATGCGCATAAGGGCGTTCTCGGTGGCTGTGAGGCGGATCATCTCCTGCCCGTGCCAGAGTTCTCCGCGTGTCATGTCATAGCGAATTGCGCCCATGTGCAGCGTTTTCGGCGGTTCGTTGGCGTTCGTCTCCTTCGGCACCCGGCGCAGGATGGCATTGATGCGAAGCAGCAGTTCACGGGGTTCGAACGGTTTTGGCAGGTAGTCGTCCGCCCCAACCTCCAGCCCGCGTATTCTGTCATCAGCATCACCGCGGGCGGTGAGCAACAGAATCGGCGTGGTGATCCTGTCGGTCAGATCTCTGGTCAGGGCAAAACCGTCCTCCCCCGGCATCATGACATCCACAACCAGCAAATCGAACTCCAGCCCCTCCAGCAACTTGCGGGCATGGGCCGCGTCACGGGCCGTCGTCACCCAGTAGTCGTGGCGGGCGAGAAACTTCTTCAGCAGGTCGCGGATGCGCTCATCATCATCTACGACGAGGATGTGGGCATCTGGCTGGGAAAGGTCAGTCATGCGTCTTCTGCTCCAACAATCGGGCAATGCGGGGGCGCATTTCGGGCTCAATGATCTGTTCTAACACGGCACGGAAGCCCTGCACAGCTTGCGGCCCGGCATTGGAGTACGCCTTGCGCATCCGGGCGCGCTGTGTGGTGGAAAGTTTGGCTTCAAGGGCGGTGCCTGTGGCAGTGAGGTAGAGGTTGCGCTGGCGCCGGTCCGTCGTGCCCACGCGGCTATCGACGAGACCATCGTCCACGAGTTGTCGCAAGACACGGTTGAGTGATTGCTTCGTGACACCAAGCAGGTCGAGCAGGTCGTTGACGGTAAGGCCCGGGCGGCGGTTGATAAAGTGCAGTGCCCTGTGGTGAGCGCGGCCGTAGCTATACTCCTCCAGGATCAGGTCCGGATCGGCGGTGAAGCCGCGATAAGCGAAGAACATCAGTTCGATGCCCTGGCGAAGCTGGTCATCGGTGAGGAACAGGAGTTGTTCACCGGTGGTCGGGTTTCTGTCCTGGGGCATTTCGGTCTCCGCTCGGGTTGGCGAACTTTATGTCAGGGGTATTGACGTGTGAAGAGGTGACTGACGGATTCCGGCGATCTCCAATAAATGGAGCGTTCGCACAGTGGCGTCGCCCGTGGTACACGAAAAACGGCGCGGCCATTTCGGAGAGCGCCATCTCCAAGGAGTGAGTTTCATGATCAAGAGATCGTCCGCATTCAAATTGCGTGCAGGCGCAGCGCTGGTTTGTGCTGTCTTTCTCTCCATTGGTCCGCAGGCCCGTTCGGCCGAGTATGTCGCCGGCGTCCGGCAGATGACCGCGCCGACGGAGGAGCGGGACCACGCCCTTTCGGTTACGGTTTGGTATCCGGCGGCTCAAGGCGGCGAGAAGACAATGCTGGGCGACAACATCTTTTTCGAAGGTACGGCTGCAATGAAGGATGCGCCGATCCAAGATGGCGAGTTTCCTCTGATCCTGTTGTCACATGGGGCCGGTCTGGCAGGCAGTGCAGATGCGATGAGTTGGATTGCCACGCCATTGGCAGAAGAGGGTTTCATCGTCGCCGCGCCCACGCATCCGGGCAACACCGGGCGGAATCGCTCCGCCGCCGAAACGATGAAGCTCTGGCTGAGGCCGTCCGATATCTCGAACACGCTAGATGCAGTCGAGGTAGATCCGTCTCTGCGGGCGCATGTCAAATCGGGGCAGACTGGGCTTTTGGGCCTGTCTATGGGCGGCAACACAGCATTGCTTGTGGCCGGTGCTCGTCTCGATTCAGCTCTCTACGCCAGTTATTGCGATACCGATGATCTGAACGCCTCGCTTTGCGAATGGGTGCGCCTCAGTGGAGTCGATCTCGGCGCAGCGGACGCGCAGACTGTTACACGCGACAACACCGATGGCCGGGTAGGTTTCGTCTTGGCGATCGACCCTGCGCCTGCGGATATCTTCGCTCAGCAAGGGTTCTCCAACATCTCCATTCCTGTCGCTCTCGTGAATCTTGGCGAGCGTTCCGAGATTCCCGCCACCGTGCAGGCGTCCGGTATCGCGGATGCCATTCCCGGTTCGACCTATCAGGTGATAGAAAAGGCCAGCCATGCCTCGATGTTTGCGGAGTGCAAACCGGGTGCGGCCGAAATAGCCGTGGAGGAAGGCATCGAAGATCCGATCTGCACAGATGGGGGCGGAGAATCACGACAGCTGATACATACGCAACTCATCGAGATGGTTACGGCCGCGTTCGATGCGGCGCTGCGCCCGGAAAAATGATCCCCTTGCAATTCCGATCGGCCACGCCGAACGAATTTCGGCCGGTGGAATGGCGATGGCGCCAGAGGCGCATCGCTTCTGACAGGTTCCTGAACGAAGCGCCCGGTTTGAGCGCAGGACATTTATGTCAGCCTTGTTGACTTTCCTGAGCCTGAATGATAGCGATTCCCGGCAGAAAATGTAATTTCGTGTCGCAACAGATAAGTTGGACGCAATAATCGAAAAGGAAATGCAATGGCCGGGGCGTATGACGATCGGGACGGAACGATCTGGTTGGATGGCAAGCTGGTGCCTTGGCGGGATGCCAAAGTGCACCTTCTGACCCACGCGCTGCATTATGGCTCTTCCGTGTTCGAGGGCGAGCGGGCGTACAACGGGAAGATCTTCGAGAGCCGCAAGCATTCGGAGCGGCTGCTCTTTTCCGGCAAGGAGATGGACATTCCCATCCCCTACTCGGTTGACCAGATCGAGGCGGCGAAGGACGAGGCGCTGAAGGCCTCCGGCCTGTCGGACGCCTATGTGCGTGCGGTCTGCTGGCGCGGTTCGGGCGAAGATATGGGCGTGGCATCGTCACACAATCCGGTGCGGATGGGCATCGCCGTCTGGGAATGGGGCGCCTATTACGGTGACGCGAAGATGAAGGGCGCCAAGATCGACATCGCCAAGTGGAAGCGACCCGACCCGGCCACGATCCCTTGCTTCGCCAAGGCCGCTGGTCTCTACATGATCTGCACCATGTCCAAACACGCGGCGGAGGCCAAGGGTTGTTCTGATGCGCTGATGATGGACTACCGTGGCTACGTGGCAGAGGCTACGGGTGCGAACGTGTTCTTCGTCAAGGATGGCAAGGTACATACGCCTACGCCCGACTGCTTCCTGAACGGTATCACCCGGCAGACCGTAATCGGCATGCTGAAGTCCAAGGGTGTGGAAGTGGTCGAGCGCCACATCATGCCCGAGGAACTGCCCGGCTTCGAACAGTGCTGGCTGACGGGCACCGCTGCGGAGGTGACGCCGGTGGGCCAGATCGGGCCGCATATGTTCGAGGTCGGGGCACTGACGCGCGATATCGCGCTGGACTACGAAAAACTGGTGCGCGGCCAACTCGTCGACGCATGAGGCCCACGGACGAGAGCATCACAACGCTTTGCGGCGAGATACGCGCGCTTGCTTCCGGGCAGGCGCGCTTTCTGCTGGGTATCGCCGGACCGCCCGCTTCCGGCAAGTCGACGCTGGCAAGCAAACTGGTTGACGCGATGCCGGAGGCCGCGCTGCTGCCCATGGATGGGTTCCACCTCGATGACAAGGTGCTGGACGCCAATGGCTGGCGCAGTCGCAAGGGCGCGCCGCACACATTCGATGTCGGCGGATTCGTTTCTCTGTTGGGACGTGTCCGGGCCGGAGAGGACGTGTATGCACCGGAGTTCGACCGTGACCTGGAACTCTCTCGCGGTTCTGCCCTGGCTATCAATGCCCCGATGGTGATCGTGGAAGGGAATTACCTGCTGTTCGAATCCGACGGTTGGGATGCGGTGCGGCCGTTGCTTGATGCCTGCTGGTTTCTCGATGTGTCGGAGATGGAACTCGTGCGCCGTCTGAGACACCGCTGGGCGGACCGGGTGGATGCGGAGGCGTGGATCGAGAACAACGACCTGCCAAACATCCGGGCTGTTCGGGAGAGCAGGTTCCGGGCGGACCGGTTGCTGTCGCCGTAGCCTTTGATGCCATAGCTTTCCTGCGGGCCCGGCTGAGCCACTCGGGCCGGTGACGACGGCCCGTTTCGCGACGACGCGTGTGCAATCATATCGTCGATTGGTATTTGCACACACCCTTCGCTGCACCTATTCTCGGCGCGAGCCACAGACCGGAGCCTTCACATGACGACCGAGAACCTGCCGACAGCACCCATACACGACGCCCCGGAGACCGAAGAGGTGGAAACCACGCGCGTTGCCTGCGATGGCGGAACACTTGGCCATCCGCGCGTCTGGCTTCAGATCAATCCTGCAGTCGGGTGGATCGATTGCGGGTATTGCGACAAACGCTACATCCTGAAAGCCGGCGCGTCGGCTCACTGAGCCGATGGAACCTGTCCTTTCTCCAGAGACGTTCGGCGTTACATCCGACCTGGGCGGCGTTTCGGTCGGGGCAAAAGTCATTGCGACCGCCCTCATCCTTGGCGGCATCCTGCTCGGGCGGTATCTGCTGATCCTGCTCGTGCGGCGCCGTGCCCAGATCCTCTCCGATCGCCAGCGCCGCGCGATCCTGATGATCCGAAATGCGGCGTCGGTCGCGTTGCTCGCCGCCATTGTCATCGTCTGGTCCAATGAACTCGAAGCTTTCATCTTTTCGATCGCTGCCTTCATCTTCGCCATCGTCGTGGCGTCGAAAGAAGTCATCATGTGTTTCTCGGGCGGGCTCGTCCGCTCCGCTTCCGGGGCATTCACCGTCGGCGACTGGATCGAGGTGGGACCTCACTCCGGCGAAGTGGTCGACATCACTGCAACCGTGACCCAGTTGCAGGAATTCGACCGGATCGACTTCGAACATACCGGCAAGGTCATCACGCTGCCCAACAGCGTTTTTCTCAACACTCCGGTGGTCAACCACAGCTTCCGCAAACGCTACATCTTCCACGAATTCGTCATCACGGCCGAACCGCATCCGGGTACCGAGGAGTTGCGGGCAACGATCGAAGCGGCCCTCGTCGAAGCCGTCAAACCATTTGAGGAGGTAGCCCTGCGCTATCGCTCGATGCTGGAGCATCGGAACGGCATAGCGTTTCCCGGAGGCGAACCGGAAGTGCGGGTGCGAACCACGGATTTCGCCAAATTCCGCTACGAGGCCCGGCTTTTCTGCCCGCGAGAACAGGCTGGCAAGATGGAACGGGCGGCGATGAAGGCGTTTCTGGCCTTCACTGATGCCCAGGAGTGGAAGTTTGTCGGGACCCAGGAGCGCAATTGACAGCCAAAGCTTACGAAGTTTATACAGGTTTATGCAATTTCGATAAACCATAATAACTCTGATAAGTATGGATCCTCGCAAGAACCCGTTCAACCCCGGCGCCGGTATCCCACCTACGGCATTCGTAGGCCGGGCCGATGTGCTGGAGGTGGCGGAAATCGCATTCGACAGGACTCGCGAAGGCCTCTTCGCCCGCGACATGCTTCTTCTCGGCCTGCGCGGCGTCGGCAAAACGGTTCTGCTCAACAAGTTGCATGCGCTGGCGAAATCAAAGGAGCTGGAAACCATCAAATTCGAGGTGCCGGACACATCAGGCGACAATCTGGCCCGGCTGCTGGTGCCAGCCGCCAATACTGTTCTGCGAAGATTGGACAGGATGGCCGCGGCGGAGGAAACGCTTCACCGGGCTGGGGCACTCCTCCGCAACTTCGCGGCGATATTCAAAGTGAAGTATGAGGGTTTCACCTTCGGTGCCTCGACCCCGGAAATCGGGGCCGACACCGGCGACCTCGTGGCCGACCTTCCCGAAATCCTGCTGGCCCTCGCTGCGGCAGCGCAGCGTCGGAAAACCGGCGTCGTCCTGTTTCTCGACGAGGTGCAGTATCTGTCGAAGGCCGAACTGTCTGCTCTCACCCATGCCTGCCACGAGGTGGCACAGACCGCCGCGCCCTTTCTTTTCATCGGTGCCGGCCTGCCGCAACTCGCGGCGCTGTCCGGCGAGGCAAAATCCTATGCCGAGAGACTGTTTTCGTACATGGATGTCCGTGCACTCGACCACACGGCCACAGCCCGCGCGTTACGCGAGGCTGCAAAGACGCAGAAGGCTGATTTCACAAGCGAGGCGACGGACCTGATCTTTGAGCGGACGAAAGGCTACCCATACTTTGTGCAGACATGGGGCAAGTTTGCATGGGACGAAGCGGCGGCTTCTCCGATTGATGCCGAGACGGTCGGCAAGGCCGATCTCGACGCCCTCGCCCACCTCGACCAGAGCTTTTTCCGCGTCCGCTTCGACCGCAGTTCGGACTATGCCAAGACTTACCTCCGCGCCCTTGCGGAACTCGGACCCGGCCCACATGCATCCGGCAAGGTGGCCGAAGTTCTCGGCACCAAGAGCAGCCAGGTCGCTGCCGTACGCGCCGGGCTGATTGACGCGGGGATGATTTTCTCACCCGCGCATGGCCAGACCCAATTCACCGTGCCACTCTTCGACGATTTCATGCGTCGGGCGATGCCGGAACTGAAGCCATACACGCCAAGCCGCCGGAAATCCTGAACCGGGCCCGCCAGCGCGTCATTCGGATCGGGACTCGCGGCGTTTCAGGAATGGTCAAATCGCTCGCGAGGCGCAATAAAGGTCGCGAGCAGAAGGGACCAGCACCATGAACGAGACATTCGGCAAAGGCCATCATCTGCACCTGATCGACGGCTCGGCCTTCATCTTCCGCGCGTTCCACGCGCTGCCGCCGCTCTCGCGCAAGTCCGATGGCCTACCCATCGGCGCGGTCTCGGGCTTTTGCAACATGCTCTTCAAGATGGTGGAGGACAACCGCGGGCCGGATGCGCCCACCCATGTCGCCGTGATCTTCGACAAGGGCAGCCACACCTTCCGCAACGACATGTACGACCAGTACAAGGCCAACCGGGACGAGATGCCCGAGGATCTGCGCCCGCAGATCCCGCTGACGCGCGAGGCGACTCGCGCCTTCAACATCGCCTGCATCGAGAAGGAAGGCTTTGAAGCCGACGACATCATCGCGACCTATGCGCGCGAGGCGCGCGAACGCGGTGGGCGGGTGACGATCATCTCTTCCGACAAGGATCTGATGCAGCTTGTCGGCGGCGGGGTGGAGATGTTCGACGCGATGAAGAACTCCCGCATCGGAGTGGAGGAGGTGGAGGCCAAGTTCGGCGTCGGCCCCGACCGGGTGATCGACATCCAGGCGCTGGCCGGCGACAGCGTCGACAACGTGCCCGGCGCGCCGGGCATCGGCATCAAGACCGCAGCGCTGCTGATCAACGAATACGGCGATCTCGACACGCTGCTGGCGCGGGCCGACGAGATCAAGCAGCCCAAGCGTCGCCAGACCCTGATCGACCACGCCGACCAGATCCGCCTCTCACGCGATCTGGTGACGCTCGACTGCCACACGCCCGACCTAGAACCGCTGGAGGATCTGGACCTGCGCGAGCCGGAAGAGGACGCGCTGCTCGGCTTTCTCGCCAAGATGGAATTTCGCACGCTGACCAAGAGGATCGCGGAGAAGATGGGCGCAGAGATGCCCGAAATTTCCGAAGAGGGGGGCGGATCGGAAGGGGCATCGAGCCCCTCCCGATCCGGCGCGGCTGTCGCCGCGCAGGACATCCCCTTCGACGCCGCCAATTACGAATGCGTGTCGGATGCCGCAGCGCTTCAGGCCTGGCTCGACCAGGCGCGCGAGCGGGGCTATGTGGCGGTGGACACCGAGACCACCGGGCTCGACGAGATGCGCGCCGATCTCGTGGGCGTCTGCCTCGCGGTGGAGCCGGGCAAGGCGGCCTATGTTCCGTTGGGCCATTCGACGGGCACCGGAGACCTGCTGGGCGCCACCGAGCGTGCCGAGGGCCAGATGGACATGGACGAGGCACTGGCGATGCTGAAGCCGGTGCTTGAGGATCCCGCGATCCTCAAGATCGGCCAGAACATGAAATACGACCTCAAGATTCTTTCGCGCAACGGCATCGCCGTGGCACCCATCGCCGACACCATGCTGATGAGCTACGCCTGCCACGGCGGGCTGCACAATCACGGCATGGACACGCTGTCGGAGCGCTATCTCAGCCACACCCCGATCCCGATCAAGTCCATCCTCGGCAGCGGCAAGTCCCAGATCACCTTCGACAAGGTGCCCATCGCCGATGCCGTCGCCTATGCCGCCGAGGATGCCGACGTGACGCTGCGCCTTTGGCAACTATTCTCCATGAAGCTGCATAAAAGCCGGGTCACCACGGTATACGAGACGCTGGAGCGCCCACTTGTGCCGGTTCTGGCGCGGATGGAGATGACCGGCATCAAGGTCGACCGCGATCACCTGAGCCGCATGTCCAACGCCTTCGCGCAGAAGATGGCGGGGCTGGAGGCGGAGATCCACGAGCTTGCCGGGCGCAGCTTCAACGTCGGCTCGCCCAAGCAGCTCGGTGAGATCCTGTTTGACGAGATGAGCCTCGACGGCGGCAAAAAGGGCAAGACCGGTGCCTATGCCACCGGGGCCGACGTGCTGGAAACACTCGCAGCGCAAGGCCACGACCTGCCCGCGCGGGTGCTGGACTGGCGCCAGATCTCAAAGCTGAAATCGACCTACACCGACGCGCTGCAGGACCATATCCACCCCGAGACGGGCCGCGTTCACACCTCCTATTCCATCGCCGGGGCCAACACGGGCCGGCTGGCCTCCACCGATCCCAACCTGCAGAACATCCCCGTGCGCACCGAAGAGGGCCGCCGCATCCGCGAGGCCTTCATCGCGGCCGAGGGGCACGTGCTGGTCAGCCTCGACTATTCCCAGATCGAGCTGCGAATTCTCGCCCATATCGCCGAGATCAAGGAGCTTCAGCAGGCGTTCAAGGAGGGGCAGGACATCCACGCGCTGACTGCCGCGGAGATGTTCGATGTGCCGCTGGAGGGTATGGACCCGATGATCCGCCGACAGGCCAAGGCAATCAACTTTGGCGTGATCTATGGCATCTCGGCTTTCGGTCTGGCGAACAACCTGCGCATCCCCCGAGCCGACGCGCAAGGCTTCATCGACCGTTATTTCGAACGCTTCCCGGGTATTCGCGAATACATGGACAAGACGGTGGTTTTCGCAAAGGAACACGGGCACGTGGAAACACTGTTCGGCCGCCGTATCCACACGCCGGAGATCAACGCCAAGGGACCGCACGCAGGTTTCGCCAAACGCGCCGCCATCAATGCACCCATTCAGGGAACTGCGGCGGATGTAATCCGCCGCGCGATGATCCGCATCCCCGACGCGCTTGGCAATCTGCCGGCACGCATGCTGCTGCAGGTACATGACGAACTGCTGTTCGAGGTGCCTGAAGATCACGTGGAAGAAACCATAGAGACTGTCCGCACGGTAATGCAGACGGCGGACCAACCCGCCATCGAACTGGCGGTGCCGCTGACGGTGGATGCAGGCAAAGGTTCAAACTGGGCAGAGGCGCACTGACAATTGCAACATGCCCGCTTTTCATATCGACACTAGGTGAGCGGACACCCTGTTCGTAATTGAGTACTCAGACGCGCCACGGGTGGTCGCGCCGGCATTGGTAGTGGCCCATCTTTGGGCCTTATCAAGTTAGGTGCTGAAGATTTGTGAAGGCACAAGCGCTACTGGTGGCCAGGGAGTTCTTGTTTGAGCGCTGCGCGTGTAGCGATCTGACGACGGATCGTGAGGTAACGCTCGAACTGAGTATCATCGATCAGCCCTATCAGGATGGCGCTGACCATGACCGCGAATTGAGCGATGAGGGCATGCCCGGCAGGCTCACATGGTTCTGCAATTCCTGTAGCAAAACGACCGCGCTGATCCTTCCGCACTCCGAGATGGGCGCGACTGCGGCCGAGCGGGCGCTCGAAGTCGTCGGCGGCCTGATATCACGGCACAACCAGCTCAAGATTGAATGTGCACTGATCGAGCGACAGGCCGCCTGAACTTCCAAGCTCGCCGGCAGGGGACGTACCGCCAAACGGAGTCGCACCCCTTCCCTCTGCCTTTATGCCCAACAAATATAACATATAAACGCAATATTTCAGCAATTTAAGCCCATTGACAGGCATTTGTTGGACAAATAACAATATTATCGACATTTGGGGAGATAGATGTGGCGAAGGCCAAGGCGGTGGTAATCGACTCCGGATCCGTAGTGGACGATGTGGTGGATGGCATTCGCGCCATGATCAACGATCGCAAGTTGACAGTGGGTGACAACCTTCCGACCGAGCGCGAGTTGTGCGAGGCCTTCGGCGCCTCGCGCAACACGGTGCGCGAGGCGATGCGGATGCTCAAGGCTTACGGTGTGGTAGAGGTGAGGCAGAAGGTCGGCGCCACCATCGTCGACAACCGTCTGTCCTCTGCTCTCCAGATATTTTCTTTCAACGTAACCGACGTTTCCCGCGAAGCATTCGAAGACATACAGGGCTTTCGCTTCCTGCTTGAGGTCTCCCCCGTTGAGCAGTTGCTGGACCAGATCACGGCGCAGGATATCGACGATCTTCGCCAGGCCAACATGGCAATGCGTGATGCCAAGCCCTTCGACCTGGCTTCGGAACTCGACTTCGCCTTTCACACGCGGCTGGTGCGTATCCTGGGCAACAAGGCGATTCTTGACGTCTATCAGATCATGAAACCGGTGATCCTCCGGATCATCAAGCGGGGTAAATCGTTACGCTCGTTCGAGACTTCTACCTTCAACGAACACGAGGCCGTTATCGACGCGCTAGAAGCGCGCGACCGCCTTGCCTATCAATACCTGCTCAAGACGCACCTGAACGCGGGCCATACCCACTTCGCGTCGAACGGCGGGTTGGAAGAGCTTCAGCCGTCTCACTCTGACCAACAAGAGGTGACCTGAAGTCCGTAAATCTAACTGGGAGGAAACAATGAAAAATATGCTGAGACTGGGCGCAGCTCTTACAGCACTTTCAATCGGGGCCGGCGCTTCCTTTGCCGGACCGGCTGTCGTCGACGGGCCAGGTGTCAATCCTGAGTGCTTCGCGCCGTGGGACGAGGATACAAAGCATTTTCAGTGGGAGGGTCGTGAGGGACCGTATCGCGTAGCGATCGTGAATGGTTTTGTCGGCAACACCTGGCGAATCCAGATGATCAAAACGGCCAAGGCCTACGCTGAAGACCCCGAGATCGCCGACAAGCTCGCCGACCTCAAGGTCGTTTCGACAGGAACCGACGCACCTGCCCAGCTTGGAGCCATTGAAGACTTCATAAACCAGGGCTACGACGCCATCGTGACCATCGCAGTCAGCCCGGACGGGTTCGACAGGGTGATCCGCCTCGCCGACCGCGAAGATGTCGTTCTGGTGCCCTTTGACAACGTGCTCGACACCGACGCGGTAATGCAGGTCAACGAAGACCAACTGACTATGGGCCGCACTTGGGCACAGTTTGTCATGGAGGAACTGAAGGCCAAGGGCGTTACCTCAGGCAAGATCCTTGAGGTACGCGGATTGCCAGGCAACTCGGTGGACCGGGATCGCTCCATTGGCATCAACGACGTAATCGCGGCAGATAGTGGCGATTGGGAAATGGTCTCAGTGGTCGGCAACTGGGACGACGGCACCACCCAGAAAGTGGTGGCCGACGCCATTGCTGTACATGGCGAGTTTGCGGCCGTGGCGGGACAGGGCGGCTCCAACGGCGTGATCCAGGCACTCAAGGATGCCGGCCACCCTTGGGTGCCGGTCGCAGGTGAATCAGAGAATGGATTCCGCAAGGCAATTGCGGAAAACTCGGAGGACGGCCTGAAGGGCATCTCAATTGGCCAGTCGCCCGGACTCGTCGCGGTTGCGATGAAGGCCGCCATTTCGGCGCTGGAAGGCAATGTAATGCCACAACTGATTTCAGTGCCGCTGCCTGTCGCAACTTACCAAGACTTGGAAGACGGCAAGAACTACTGGTCGGACCTGCCCGACAACTTCTTTACCGTCAACGAGTTTCCGCCCTGCGGTGTCAACATCTCCGGCCCTGCGATCATGTCGCAAGACGAGAGTGACACGAACTGACTTGATAAGACTGTCTGGCGGCGCCACTCGGCGCCGCCAGACCCAACAAGGGGCAGGCAGGGGCATGACCAAGGATATTCCGCGCGTGAGGCTTGAAGGCGTATCGCGATATTTCGGCGGCATCACCGCCCTGAAGGACGTAAACTTCAGCTGCCGCGAAGGCACAATCCATGCAATATTAGGCGAAAACGGCGCGGGAAAATCGACGCTGATAAAGATAATGTCAGGCGTACTGCCTCCAAGCGAAGGACAGATGCTCGTTAACGGCGAGCCCGTGTCCTTCTCCTCACCCGCCGAAGCGACCGCAGCCGGAACAGTCTGCATCTTCCAGGAACTGTCGCTCGTACCTGATCTGTCGGTGGCAGACAACATCTTCATCGACCGGCCGCCGCGCCGCTTCGGCCTCATAGACAAGCGAGAACAACGCCGCAGAGCCGAGGCGCTTCTCGCCCGCATAGACTGCGAGGACATCAATCCTGACGCTTTGGTCAAAGAACTGAGCCTGTCGCGCCGCCAGATGGTCGAGATAGCCAAAGCACTTGGCAAGGACCCGCGAGTGCTGATCCTCGACGAGGCGACATCGGCGCTGACCAGCAATGATGTCGAAAAGGTCTACGAATTGTTGCGCGAACTTCGCGACCAGAACGTGGCGAGCCTGTTCATCAGCCACCGAATGCATGAGGTCGAAGCGCTTTGTGACACGCTCTCGATTTTCCGCAACGGCCAGCACATCGAGACCTTCGACAAGGGAGATCGCAGCGAGACAGAGATTGTACGCTCGATGATCGGGCGAGATATCGAGACGCAATTTCCGCCGAAACCCGCCAGAAAGGACGGCGACCCCGTACTCCAGGTCACTGACCTGCGCTGGGAGAACCGGCTCAAGGGCGTTGACCTGACAGTGGCTCCCGGGGAAATCATCGGCCTGGGCGGGTTGGACGGACAAGGCCAGAAAGAATTCCTGCTCGCGCTCTTTGGCGTTCTGCGCGGCGTGACCGGGCGCGTAACCCTGGGCGGCAAAGACTTCGTTCCCCGTTCCCCGGCGGCAGCCAGTGGCAACGACATCTCGGTCGCGCTTGTGCCGGAAGATCGCAAGACCGAGGGTCTCATGCTCAACCTGCCGATCCGCGACAACCTGCTCGCCTCCTCTTATCGCCGAGTGTCAAACGGTCCGTTCATCGACGCAGTTCGCGCCGAGGCGGCCATCGCGGATTCATTGAGCAAGCTACAGATCAAGGTCGGCACAGTAGCCGACAAGGCCGAGACGCTGTCGGGCGGCAATCAGCAGAAGGTGGTCATTGCCAAATGGCTGATGATCGACCCAGATGTAATCCTGCTCAACGATCCTACGCGGGGCATCGATGTCGGCACAAAGCAGGAGATTTACCGCCTGATGCGGTCGCTGGCCGACGCTGGCAAGGCTATCGTTCTGTACTCTACCGACTACGCCGAACTCATTGGCTGCTGTGACCGTGTATCGATCATTTACGACGGGCAGGTAATCTCCGAACTGGAAGGTGAGGCGCTGACAGAAGAGGCGATAGTTTCGGCCTCGCTAAACGTTTCAGGGGAGAGCGCAGCGTGATTTCGAGCCTTTGTCAAAAGATTCTGCGCAACCGGGGTTTTACCGGCGCACTTGTGCTTTTCCTCGTACTTTTCCTTGGCTACCATGTCTTGCACCCGCGCGGTTTTTCAACCGCAGTGTTCATCCAGAACTCGAACGAGAGCGTCGCCATCGCATTCGTCGCCATGGCCCAGACCGTTCCGGTGTTGATGGGCGGACTCGACCTTTCGGTCGGGGCGGTGATGACGCTGACAAGCTGCATTGCCTCCGTCGTGGTAACGGGAACACCATTGCAGATGATGCTGGGGATGCTGCTCACTCTGGCCTGTGGGGCCGGCTTCGGCCTGATGAACGGGTTGATTGTCGTCTATGGTCGTATCCAACCGATCATCGCCACGCTGGCCACCGGGGCCATCGCCATCGGCCTTGCTCTGGTGATCCGTCCCAGCCCAGGCGGCGACATCGACCCCGACCTGAACTGGGCTCTCACAAATTCGGTCTGGGATCTGGTCGATACCTTCGGCGGCAATCCAGATGCGGCGTGGCTCGCTCCTGTCGCCAACCTGCCGGTACCGCTGTTGATCCTTGTGACAGTCGCCTTCGGGGTCTGGTTGCCGTTCAAGCGTACTGTGACAGGACGGACAGTCTATTCCATCGGGTCTTCCGAAAGCTCTGCCTTCATGTCTGGCCTGCCCATCGCGCGGGCCAAGATCGCAGCATTTACCCTCGCCGGTTTTTTCGCTTCCTGCGGCGGGCTGTATCTTGCGATCCAAACCTCGTCAGGCAACGCGGACGTTACCCAAGCGGGTGCCTACACGCTTAACTCGATCGCCGCGGTGGTGCTGGGCGGAACTTCACTGCTGGGCGGGATCGGCGGTGCCATCGGGTCACTGATCGGCGCGCTGATCCTGCGGGTAATTTCCTTCTATTTTCGCATCCTGTCGATCGACCCGCTGCTGCAACCACTCATTGAGGGAATGGTATTGCTCGTCGCCGTCAGCCTCGGCGCCTTGCGCACATTTCGGATCAAGAACAAGCTGGAGTTATTCCGATGAGCAGGAACAGCCGTATTTCACCCGAAAACAAGCCTATCGTCATCGCAAGTTTTTTTGTGGTGGTCATTGTTCTTATCGGCACCGCCTACACCCTCAGCACCCAAGGCACCGCTCCACTCCTGGCACCGTCATATTTGCTTCAGCAGCTACAAATCGGATCGTTTCTCGGCATATGCGCTGCGGGAATGATGGTGGTGATCCTGCTTGGCCATATCGACCTGTCGATACCCTGGACACTTACCGCCGCAGCGATGATGGCCACCACCGTCGGAGGCCATATGGCAATCCCAGCCGGGCTATGCGTGGGCCTGCTCGTCGGCCTGCTCAACGGGATTGGCGTGGCCTATCTGCGCATACCGTCGATGATCTTCACGCTCGGGGTCGACTCCGTGCTGCGCGGTTTGATGGTCGCTCACACGGGCGGCTTTGCCCCGCAAACCGAAGCCTCATCCCTGATGCGATTTCTTGCTGCTGAAAAGGTCATGGGAATTCCTGTGGCGATCTGCGTCTGGCTTGCGGTCTCATTCGTGATCGCCGGAATGCTGGTCCATACCGGGTTCGGACGGGCAATCTACGCAACGGGCGCGAAGGAGCGAGCGGCGTTCCTGTCAGGCATTCGCACACCCTGGATTGTAATTGGTGCCTTCGTTTGCTCTGCCCTTTGCGCCTCACTCGCCGGTATTCTGCTCGCAGGCTACTCGGCCAAGGCGTATCAGGGAATGGGCAACGCCTTCCTGTTGCCGGCCATAGCCGCCGTAGTGCTGGGCGGAACCCATATCCTCGGTGGGCGCGGGCGCTATGTCGGCACCCTGGTAGGAGTGATCCTAATCGTATTTCTAAATTCAGTGCTGTCGATCATGCAGATGCCTGAGGCCTTCCGGCAAATCATTTATGGGACAGTTATTATCGGGATGTTGCTGTTTTATGGCCGTGAAGAGGTCGGGGCTGCACGCAACTAGCGTCAAGGTACTCTGTTCTCAATTATGCCGTTGATGATGCGCGCCAGCATGTGCCCTCGACGCATTTTTGAATGTTGCGCCTACTGAAATAGTAGCACCCACAAATGCAATATCAGGAAACTCATGCCTCGTTTAACGTGGCCTTTGAGAACGTGCTCGACCGACTTCGGGCCAAAAACAAGATTTGGAGGAAGAACGAATGCAATTCCGAAACGTTGCAAATTTGGTTGCAGTGGCTGTCGTCGCCACTGGTCTCTGCACACCGGCCAATGCAGGCCCGGAAGACGACACTCTCCGGATTGCGATGGCCGAGGAGATACTGAATCTCGACTACAACTACACCACCAAGCGCGAATACATAATTCTTGCACAGTTGACCGATGCCAAGCTCTTCGAGTTCGACCCCGAAACACAGGATATCAAGCCGTCCGTCGCAAGTGAATTCGAATGGGTGGACGAGACCACGCTCGATGTCATTCTGCGCGATGATGTAAAGTTTCACGACGGCAGCCGCCTTAAGGCGGAGGACGTTGCCTATACCTACAACTGGTTGCGCAGCCCGGAGAGCGAAGCCAATGCCACCGGCGTTGTCGAACGCTGGCTGGAAAAGGCCGAGGTCGTGGCGCCGAACCGTGTGCGCTTTCACATGACGGCAGTCTATCCACTGGTGCTCCGCGACATGGCGAGCCGTGTAATGCTTCGCAAGGCGGGAACCTATGGAGAAGATGGGCAGATCGACCGCGACGCGATGTCAAGCGCGCTGGTTGCCACCGGTCCCTATCGCGTCGTGAGCTTTGAGCCGGGCACCGAACTGGTTCTTGAGCGCTTCGAAGACTACTTCGGCGAAAAGCCCGCGATTGAAAACGTAACAGTCCGCAACATACCCGATATCGGCACGCAGCAGGCAGAGTTGATGTCGGGCGGGATCGACTGGATGTTCAAGGTGCCCGAAGATGTCGCGACAGCGGCCGACGCCATCCCGAGTATCGACTTTCTGAGCGGTGCCGACCTGAGGATCGGCTTCCTGGTATTGGATGCAGGCGGCTGGAGCGATGCTGAAGGTCCGATGACCAAGGTACAGGTGCGTCAGGCGGTGAACCACGCGCTGAACACCGAAGAGATCGCAAAGTTCCTGATGGGAGAGTCTTCGCAGGCTATCCATACAGCCTGCCATCCTGCGCAGTTCGGTTGCGATCAGTCGGTGACGAAATATGACTACGATCCCCAACGGGCAAAGGAGCTGCTTGCAGAAGCGGGCTACCCGGAAGGCTTCCCGCTAGATCTTTGGGCTTATCGTGACAAGGCGGTTGCCGAGGCGGTGGCATCTGACCTGACGGCAGTGGGGATCGATGTGAACCTTCGATACGTCAAGCTGGAAAGCTTGAACCAGGCGCGGGCCGCACGTGAAATTCCGGCTTATTTCGGAACCTGGGGCTCCGGCGGGACCGCAGACACGGCGGCGATCGCGCAAATCCATTTTGGCGACTCGGACCGAAATCTTTCTGGCGACGATCAGCTTTCCGAGTTGGTGCTGGCCGCAGAGCAGACCGCCGATCCCGACGAGCGCAAGGCGTTCTACAGCCAGGCCTTGGGTGTCATCGCTGACGAAGCCTACTGGGCGCCTCTCGTCACATACACGGCGAACTATCTCGTCGCCGCTGATCTCGAGTTTCCGCTGAGCCCGGATGGCCTCCCGCGTCTGCAGAACGCGCGTTGGAAATGAGCATGCCCTGTGGGCGGGGCAACTGCCCCCCGAGCTTTCCTGGATACATCGGACAATGTTGAAATATATCGCACTAAAAGGCCTGCTGGCCGTGCTTGTGGCCTTTACCGTATCACTTGCAGCCTTTCTTCTACTCAATGTCGCGTCGGACCCGGCGCAGGCAATCGCCGGAGAAGACGCAACGCCCGGCGTGGTCGAGACGATCCGTGCGCGTTACGGCCTCGATCGACCGGTCTACGAGCGCTATGTCTCATGGCTAGCCGGCGTGGTTCAGGGCGATTTCGGAGAGAGCTACTACTGGCACAAGCCGGTAGCCGAACTGGTCGCAGAGCGCGCCGATGAAACCCTCACTCTCGCTTTTTCCGCGTTGCTCGTTACCATCGTTATTGCCGTGCCTCTCGGCGCACTGGCAGGCCTCAACCCGAACTCATGGATCGACCGGGCCGCCCTAGGGGTCGCCGTGTCGGCGCAGGCGGTACCCAATTTCTGGCTCGGGCTGATAATGATTATCCTCTTTGCGGTGATGATCCCGATCTTCCCGGTTTCGGGCGACAACAGTTGGTATCATTTTGTGTTGCCCGCTATCGTATTGGGGGCATCTTCGGTGCCGGCAGTCATGCGATTGACCAGGACCGGCCTCATCGAGGTCATGGGTGCCGACTATATCCGCACCGCCAAATCCAAGGGGTTCAGGGGCAATCACCTGTTGCGGCGCCATGCGCTTCGCAATGCAATCCTTCCGGTCATTTCCGTTCTCGCGGTTCAACTGGGCCAGAAGTTCGGTGGTTCGGTAATTACCGAGAGCATTTTTGCAATCAACGGATTGGGGCGGTTGGCTCTGGAATCCATCCTCGGTGCAGACATTCCTACCGTGCAAATGCTCATTTTCGTGTTCGCCATCGTCTTCGTGGCAATGAACCTGCTCGCCGACATTCTCAACGCGGCGCTCGATCCAAGGATTAGAATTGGATGACCGACATGGACATCACCTTCGCAGCCACCGAGGCGCAGGCGGAAGTCGAGGGCCTCACGCCCGGTCAGGAACTTCGCCAGCGGATGTTTGGCCACACCGGCTTCCTCATCGGCGCAAGCCTCATCTTCATCATCGTGATCATCGCCATTTTCGCCCCGCTGCTGGCACCCCATGATCCGTATGTGCAAAACCTTGCCAACCGCATGCTGCCACCGGTCTGGGAAGAAGGCGGATCGGCTGAATACCTGCTTGGCACTGATCAGAACGGTCGCGACTATCTGAGCCGTCTTATCTACGGGACCCGAATCTCGGCGACCATCGGTATCGGTGCAGCCAGTATCGGGCTCGTGATCGGCGTCACCCTCGGGGTGCTAGCCGGCTACTTCGGCGGCTGGGTCGATCATATCATCAGCTTCCTGTTGACAGCTCAGCTTGCCCTGCCGGGCCTGCTGCTTGCCATGGCGCTGGTCTTCATCATAGGCCCGTCGATCTGGGTCGTGATCGGGATCGTGGGAGTACTGCACTGGACTTACTATCTGGTCGTCACGCGATCGGCCACGCAGCGCCTGCGAAATCTAGACTTTGTCGCAGCTGCTGCGGCCTCCGGGGCCAGCGCCCCGCAGATCATTTTGCACGAGATCCTTCCGAACCTCATTCCGCAGATCATCGTGATCTTCACCTTCGAACTGGGAATTTCGATCCTGGCGGAGTCCAGCCTCTCCTTCCTTGGCGTCGGTATTCAGCCCCCTACCCCGTCGTGGGGACTCATGATCGCCGAAGGCAAACAGTCGATGTTTTTCCGGCCCTGGTTGGTCATCCTCCCCGGGATATGCCTTTTCCTGCTGGTTATAGGGGCCAACCTGATGGGCGACGGATTACGTGACATCACGTCGCCGGAGGGTCGAAACGAATGAACCCCCTTCTGAAAATTACCAATCTCAATGTCGGCATCCGGCTACCCCACGGCGAGCTGAGCGCCGTCCGTGATGCGTCGATCACGTTGGAAAAGGGTCAATCCCTTGGCATCGTCGGCGAGAGCGGCTCGGGCAAGTCAATGACTGCGCTGTCCCTGATGCGGCTGTTGCCGCGCAGCGCACGCCTTGTCGCCGACTGTATGGAGTTCGACGGAACCGATCTGCAGCAAATGACTGAGGACCGTTTCGCAAGCACCGTTTCAGGCCCGGGAATCGGAATGATCTTTCAGGAGCCGATGACCTCGCTCAACCCGGTCTACACAATCGGAAGGCAGATGACCGAAGCGGCAGTCTGGCGCGGCATGCTGACTGCGCAGGCTGCACGGAGCAAGGCGGTCGCGCTGCTCGACCGGGTAGGCATTCCGGACCCAGAGGTGCGGATGTCGCAGTATCCACATCAGATGTCGGGCGGCCAGCGACAACGCGTGATGATCGCCATGACGCTGATGCTCGACCCCAAGCTTCTGATCGCGGATGAGCCGACAACCGCGCTGGACGTCACCGTACAAGCGCAGATCCTCGATCTCCTTGACGATCTCCGACGCGAACGGGAAATGGGTATGATCCTGATTTCACACGATTTGGCGGTGGTGGCACAGCGCACGGACGCAGTAGCAGTCATGTACGGAGGAGAAATGATTGAACGGGGTTCGGCAGTGTCAGTTCTCCGCAAGCCGGCGCATCCCTACACTCAGTCCCTGCTTAAAGCGATTCCTCAACTATCCGGCAAACCGGGAAGGCTTGGTGCGATCCCCGGGCTCGTTCCGTCTATCATGAAGGATCCGAAATCCTGTATCTTCGCGCCGCGATGCCCACATGCCTTTCCACTGTGCGTCGAAAAACGCCCCGAGTTGCGTTCGCACGATCCGGGGCACGTCTGTCGCTGCGTGCTGAATGATCCGCCTTCCATCAAGTCATCTTTTGGGCCGCTACGGGCTGCCGCACCGGAACCTCACACAGATGCCGTGATGTCGGCCCGGGATGTCACCCGTGTCTTCTCGACCAAGCGCGGCCTTTTCGGGCCCAAACGGGATACCCGGGCATTAGACGGCCTGTCCATCGACTTGCGAAAGGGCGAAACGCTGGCCCTGATCGGCGAGAGCGGCTCGGGCAAGTCAACACTGGCCAGAATAATGCTCGGGCTCGACCACCCCACATCGGGTGAGGTTTTCATGCGCGGGCGCCCGGTTGCGGGCCTTTCCGTCAAGGAGCGCGCACACTTCGTGCAGCCGGTCTTTCAGGATCCCTATTCATCGCTGAACCCACGCCGGCGCCTGGCAGAGATTATCGCTCGGCCGCTGGAACTTTCCGGCCACAGAAATTCGGCCGCAAACGCAAAGGTCGTGCGCGAAGCAATGGAGCTGGTGCGACTGCCGCAACGCCTGCTCAACGCCTTTCCCTCGCAGTTGTCGGGTGGTCAACGTCAGAGGGTGGCCATCGCCCGTGCATTGGTCACGAGGCCGGAAGTGCTGGTCTGCGACGAACCGACGTCGGCCCTCGATGTTTCGATCCAGGCGCAAATTCTCAACCTTCTCGACGATCTCAAGGCGGAGATGGGCCTCACCTGCCTGTTCATCACCCATGACATGGCTGTCGTACACCAGATCGCCGACCGGGTGGTGGTCATGCTCGATGGCCGGATGGTCGAAGAGGGCCCCGCGCAGCATGTTCTGACCCACCCGGAAAACGAATACACACGCAGGCTGGTCGCTGCCGCCCCGCGATTCGAGATCACCGCCCACGACATGGAGACTGCCCAGTGAACTTACCGTTGGATGGTGGTGGCAAGCGGCCAGCCTGGACAGGAGGCAAGCTGAGGCCGCACACGCTGTTTGCCCTGGAGACACAGTGGCAGTCCTGGCTCGACGTGGAGGCGACGCTCGCCGAGGTTCAGGCCGAAATGGGAATAATCCCGGACTGGGCCGCCCGCGAGATAAGGTCGGCGGCATCCATGGACACAATCGGCGTCGACGCGATGAAAGTTCATGTCAACCGGACCATGGCGCCGGTTCTGTCTCTGACCCGGTTGCTGGCCCAGGCGGCCGGGGATGCCGGCGGATACGTCCACTGGGGCGCGACCACACAGAACGTCATGCAGACCGGGCGCATACTCCTGATACGCGAGGCCGACAAAGTAATTCGTGCAAACCTCGCTTCCACGCTGAAGGAACTTGCGACACTGGCGGAGAACCACGCCGCGACACTCATGGCTGGCCGGACGAACCGACAACATGCCCTCCCGATAACCTTCGGCTTCAAGGTCGCTGGCTGGATTGAGGAAATGAACCGAGCGGTAGACAGACTCGACGGCGGCTCAGAGAGGCTGTTCTCACTTCCGTTCGGTGGCGCCGTAGGCGCATTCCATGCGTTCGGTGACAAGGGGCAGGAACTTCATTGTCGCCTGGCCGGGCGTCTGGGACTGCGGGATCTTCTGGTTCCCGGGCGAGCAATGAACGATCTCTTCGCGGACTATGTCGTCCAGTTCTGTCTTCTCGCCATGACTATCGACCGCATCGCCGGCGAAATCTACCTTCTCATGACGCAGGAGATTGGAGAACTCGGGGAACGGCTGGAAGAGGGCACCGTCGGCTCCTCGACCATGCCGCACAAGGTCAACCCGAAGTTTGTTGTCCGGGTGGTTTCCGAAGCTGCGGAACTGCGAACAATGGCCGGCATGGCGCTCGAGACCGGCCGCACGAGCCATGAGGGCGACGCGTCGGTAAACCAGTTGGTGAGTTCGCTGTGTGACCGTGCCATCCCGCTTGCGTGGAGGTTGACGGAAAGCTTCGAGGCCCTGCTTTCCCGGCTATCGGTCAACTCCGCCCAGATGCAACGCAACATTCAACTAACCGGCGGAGCGATCGCCACAGAGAATCTCATGATGGTTCTGGCCCCAAAAACCGGCCGCGCCAAAGCGCATGACGCGGTACACCACGCGCTCGAAAGAAATCGGCCGGACGCGGCGACTGTCACCGAGATCATGCAATCCGACGCGGGCATCTCGGCCCATCTGACGGCTGAACAAATCCGACAAGCGCTAGATCCGGCGAAATACAGCGGCGACAGCGAGCGAATTGCCCACGAGGCGGCTGCGATGGCGCGCTCCATCGCGGAACGCCTCGTATCGGTCAGATGAGGTAGAGCAGCTCTGCGGCGTCCGGATGCGCCGCTCTGAACTGTTCCACATAATCGCTCAGTGCATTCAGAAATGGCTCTGTCTGGGCTGCCCGCGAGCCGCGGGCGAAAATTGCGGCATAGGTAATCCAGTTATCGCCTTCTATCGGGCGCAAGACATCGGTCTTCCGGGACTGATCCGGAGAGAAAATAACATCGCTCAGCGTCAGCCCGATACCGTTGCGCACCATCTCTATGGTGACGACGGTGGAGCCTGTCTGAAACGCGATCTGCGGCCGGTAACCGGCCCCGCCCATCAACTCGTCAAGTCGCATGCGCCATCGCTGACCGGATGCCAGCGTTACGAATTTCTCCTGCGCCAATCGGGCTACGCTCACTTCTTCCAGGTCCGCCATGTGATGATCCGCCGGAAGGAGGACGCACAGACGCGTGCGCAACAGCGGCAAGACATCCAAAGGCACGATTTCGTTTTCCACGGGAAGAGAGATCAGCCCCATGTCATAACCGCCGGCAGCAACCTTACTTTCGATGGCAAAACGACTTTCGACGTGAATGTTTATGTCGCTCATGTTGCCCTCGGCATTCAGACGCGCCAGAGGCGGCACGACGAGACCATTTGCGATTGGGGCGGCCGCTACGATGGAAAGCGTACGGCTGCTCCGGGTGGCCACCTCCTGTGCGATATTCGGAATCTCGTTCAGACCGTCGAGTGTGTTGGAGATCTGCTGATAGAACAGCGTTCCGTGTTCGGTCAGTTCAAGCGCGCGGCGGGAACGCGAAAACAGGGTCAGTCCGAGTTGATACTCAAGCTGCGTCAGCAGCCGGCTGGCCGCCGAGTTGGACATGTTTGCCCGAGTCGCGGCCTCAGCCAATGTTCCGGTTACGACGATATCTCTGAAGAGCTGGAGGCCGCGAATGTTCATGGCGAAGACGGTTGCGAATTTTGCAACATTAGGCATCACAACAGCAATTTTGTCAAATGCGAAGCCCCGTTAGGTTTTGTGGGGCCGCAGCGGAACAACTGCAAATGATGCGCGGCATCGGGAGGAAAAACCATGCTACGATCAGGTCATAGACTGTTGGCAGTTTGCGCCATCTCGGCTGCGCCGCTCTTTGCGGGAGCTGCGCTTGCCGACAAAGCGGATGACACCCTGCGTGTCGCCTTTACCGAGGACATCATCAACCTCGACTACAATTACACCACAAAGAGGGAATACATCATCATCTCCGAACTGATCGACGAGACCCTGCTCGCGATCAACCCGGCGGATGGCAGTTACCTGCCAGCGCTCGCCACTGAGTACACCCAAGTGGACCCGGTCACGATGGATCTGACGCTCAGGAAGGGTGTCCTGTTCCATGACGGGACCGAGATGACCGCCGAGGATGTCGTATATACCTACAACACAGTGGTTTCCGAGGAAGCCGGGAGCCTTTCAGGTGCCCGTATCGAGGTCTGGTTCGAGAGCGCAGAGGTGGTCGCACCTTACAAAGTGCGCTTCCACTTCAAGCAGCAGTACCCCCTGGCTCTGCAGGACATGGCGATCCGCGTTCCGATTCGCAAAAAAGGCACCTACGGCGCAAAAGGGGCCTTCGACGCCGATGCTGCATCGGGCGGCCCGGTTGGCCTCGGGCCTTACAAGGTCAGCTCCTTCGAGCCCGGATCCGAGCTCCTGCTCGAGCGTTTCGAAGGTTACTACGAAGGTGGCCCAAAAGGTGAACCATCAATCGGAACCGTCGTCATCCGCTCCCTGCCCGACGAAGGTACGCAGCAGGCAGAGATGATCTCGGGCAGCATCGACTGGATCTACGACGTACCGCGCGATGTCGCCGAAAACCTGGGAAACATGCCACAGATCAAACATCTTTCAGGGCCGGATCGACGTATCGGCTTCCTGATCCTGGATGCGGGCGGACTTGCCGAACCTGATGGTCCGATGACCAAAGTGGAAGTGCGCCGCGCCTTGGCCCATGCGATCGACCGCGCAGGCATCGCCGAGGCTCTGATCGGAGGGGCAGCCGCCCGCATCGAAGGTGCCTGCCACCCATCCGAACTGGGATGCAATCAGGAGATAACGGTCTATGAGTACGACCAGGACAAGGCGCGCGAACTGCTTGCTGAAGCAGGATACGAGGACGGATTCGAGATGGAACTATGGGCCTATCGTGACAAGCCAATGGGCGAAGCCATCGTCGCCGACCTGAATGCCGTCGGAATTGATGCGACCCTACGGCAGGTGAAGCTGGACAGCCTCAATGTGGCGCGAGCGAACCGGCAGATTTCTTCCTATTTCGGCACCTGGGGTGGTGACACAGCGCCACCGATCCGGCAGCATTTTGACCCACAGACGGATCGAAACCTTTCGGGCGATACCGAACTGGCCCAAATGGTCACCGATGCCTACACTGAACTGGACCCTGATCTGCAAGCCAAACTCTTCGCGAAGATCCATGCCCGGATCAGTGAGCAGGTGTACTGGGTTCCGCTATGGTCATACTCCGTTAATTATCTTACCGATCCGGAGCTTGACTTTCCGACAGACGAAGATGGTTTCCCGCGGCTCTACAAGGCAGCCTGGTTAAACTGAACCCTGGCGGCATCATGGCCGCGGCGAACGCGCAATGGCTTTTCTTCCTGGCATATTCTGCGGATGTAGGCTCGTGCTACTGTGGCGACGACCATTTTCGGGTCGTCGCCATGCCGTCTTTTTATCCGATGTGGAAATTGACCATGCGACATTCATGAAACCAAAATCCCCGCCAAAGATGGCGTCGCGTCATGCCAAGTAAGTGCTCTATGTTTGCGGAGTTGACCATATCAGCCGCGGACGACAACGCTCTCTGGTCGCGAGCCAGACAGAAAGATCATACACAGAGCCCGGGGTGATCTCGAAAAGGTGACGCTCAGGCTACGGTCAACTGTGCTTCCCCAGACAATCAAGAGGCGGCTGCTGTCCGGTGTCGACAGAATCCAAGACTTGCCGCGAACTTGATGTCTGCCACGCGGCGATCTTGACAGTGTCCCGGGCTAGATCAAGCGCTGCCTCGTAGTGTGCCTCGGCAGCGGCACTGTACCCAGCTAACCGCGCCTCCAAAACTCTCGAATATCCGACTTCAGAGGCAATCCCCATTTCGAAACGCGGCAGCGGAGCTGATAACGACAGCCGCTTTTCACGATGCTCATGGCGGAGACATTTCGCATTTGTTGAGCAAGTCAATCGGAGCGAGCGCCGCTGCCCGGGCAAACGCTCCAAATTCCGTCTGCTATCAGGTGTTTATGATAGAGCTATCCAAAGGAAAATGGCGGAGACGAAGGGATTCGAACCCTCGAGACAGTTGCCCGTCTACTCCCTTAGCAGGGGAGCGCCTTCGACCACTCGGCCACGTCTCCGCCGATGGGTCTAGCAGTTTGCGTGCGTAGGAAACAAGGTCATTTTGCGATCTAAATTACAGTTGACGCCGTCTCCCGTGGAGAGCCGCCCTTACACGCACCATTTCGGAGTATCGGCGCAAAGTGCCTTCAGCCGAATATGAAATGATCCTGCGTGAACTGGTCGGTGTTGATGGGCCCGCCGTGGCTGCTGTAGAGCCGGATGATTTCCTCTCCAACGATGATGGCAGCGCCTGTCAGCCTTGGGCCTATGGTGAGATCGGTGAAATGATACAAGTGATCAAAGGCGGATAGATCTATCCTGTCGTGGCCGAACTGGAAATCGATGATGAAATCGTTGCGACCGTCTTCGATGAACTCGAAAATATCGGCTCCCGGACCTCCGGAGAGGGTATCGCGCCCGCGTCCGTCCACAAGCCTGTCGTCTCCTGCCCGACCATAGAGCATGTCCCCGCGCCCCATGCCCCAGATTATATCGTTGCCGGCAGTGCCGGAGAGTGTCTCGGGAATGGCGCCTCCGCGAAGATCCTGCCCGCCCCGTTCGAGATCGACGATCAGTTCAGTTATGCCGTTTTCAGTAGCCGAACCCACGTATAGATGCGCCTGGTTGCCGACGACCCGCACCTCCAGCGCCGAAACATTCTGCAGCGTGGTACCGAAATCGTCGGCGATGCTCGCCAAATGATGCAGGCGACCACGGTAGTCGAGTTCGAGTACAGCTATACCATCGTCGCCACCGCCGGCGAAAACGAACACCCTTCCAGCCGCCTCCACCACCTCAACCTCCGCAACGCCGCCGAAGCGCGTGTCACGTGTGTCGATCAGATGCTCTACTTGATTGAGTTCGCCGCCACGAGACACCCGCAAGACCGTCAGGCTGTCCGTTTCCGATGAACCGACGACGAGGAACGCTCTCTCCGCCACCTGAACCGGGGCAACGTCGGTAATGCCATATAGGCCGTCACCGTCCCGCGGCAGATGGCGACCGGTGACCCGAAGGTTGCCACTGGCGTTCACGTCGAACACGGTCACGCCGGTGTCGATCCCGGATGCTGCGAACAGGAAGCGCTGCCCGTGCAGGTCGGAGTATTCAATTGTCGTCACGTCCGAAAGCGGTGCCCATCCGCCAACTAGCGTCCGCTGAAACTCCACGGTGCCATCTTCGAACAATCGGTGGATCTGCACGCCGCCGGTGCCAAAGCGCGCTGAATAGATAACAGTGTAGTCTCTGAAATTCTGAACCGTGGAAACAAATCCGCGTTCGAACCGACCCGACTCGTCCTGCAGGCTACGCGAGTGACTGAGCGTCCCATCAAGGCTAATATCATAGAGGCCAAAATTGTCGTCGTACCGGCCAAGCGTCAACAGCTGGCGGCCGCTTTCACGCTCCAGAAGCGCCATGTCCGACAATGTAGCCGTCCCACTCCAGGGTGAATACTCCACCGACGATGCCAGGACAGGAACACCGGCACCTACATCGAAGACATTCACAGAGCCGTAGGCCTCGGAACCCACAGCAATGAAAGGCACTCCGCCAATATTTATAATAACGATATCGGAAATACCCTGCATATTTCTATAGGTTTCGCCCATTGCGACGAAACCCGTAAATACGGAGAAACTCATGAACCACCCCGATCCAATAAAGATTACCCACCGAACCATAGAACGGCAAATCTTTATTAAGCGACGAGCATTGAGTTAAGGTAAACTAAGAGCGTGCGGCCGGATGGATTATGCAGTAATTTTAAGTCTTAAAATTAAATATTCATTGTTCAACTAACCTTTTATTTTGGTTAACTCCCCCTTTTTACTGTCGCCTCAATCGCGTAAATCCGACACATGACATCACACGAACTTCGTCCACGCTTCTGGGAAACGGTCGAGATGGCCGATATGACGCAGGCAGAATGGGAGGCCCTCTGCGACGGCTGCGGCAAATGCTGCCTGCTGAAACTAGAAGACGAGGAAACCGCCGAGGTCGAATACACCAACATTGCCTGCAAGTTGCTGGACCTCGGAACGTGCCGCTGCACGGATTACCCCAACCGCAAGGCCAAGGTTCCCGATTGCGTCATCATCGACATGGCGGAGTTGGACCGCATCAGTTACTGGATGCCGCGGACCTGCGCCTACCGCCTCCTCGCGGAAGGCAGAAAACTGAAATCCTGGCATCCGCTCATCTCGGGTGACCGCAACAGCGTGCACAGAGCCGGTATTTCCCTGGCGGGTCGAATGGTGCCCGAGGATCATGTGCACGAGGACGACCTCGAAGACTACGTCGTGGAAGGACTGGAATAATGTGGTTTACATCTGACAATGCGGCTCCGGCCCACCCTTCGGTTCTGGAAGCACTGACACAGGCAAATGCGGGTTATTCGGCATCCTATGGCGCCGACCCGATCATGGAAGATGTCACCGCCCGGATAAGGGAGATTTTCGAGGCGCCGGACGCCGCGGTTTATCTCGTCGCCACAGGCACTGCGGCCAATGCGCTCGCGCTGGCCTGCCTCTGCCCGCCGTGGGCAACCGTCTACTGCCACCGCAACGCCCATGTGGAGGAAGATGAATGCGCCGCACCGGAATTCTATACGGGCGGAGCCAAGCTTACACTTCTCGACGGACCTGACGCGAAAATAGACCCGGCCAGTTTTGAGGCGGCACTGGGCTTCACCGCCCGCGCCGGCGTCCACAACGTGCAGAAGGGCGCGCTCTCGATCACCAACATTACCGAAGCCGGTACGTTGTACTCGCTGTCCGAAATGAAAGCCCTTACCGATCTCGCCCACGAACACAACTGCCCGACCCACCTCGATGGTGCCCGGTTCACCAACGCGCTGGTCGCACTCGGTTGCACCCCGGCAGAATTGACTTGGAAGGCGGGGATCGACGCGGTCTCGTTCGGTGGCACCAAGAACGGATTGATGGGTGTCGAGGCGATCATTCTTTTCGATCCGGCTCGCGCGTGGGAGCTTGAATTGCGCCGTAAACGCGGCGCACACCTGTTCTCCAAGCATCGGTATCTTTCCGCCCAGATGCAGGCCTATCTGAAGGATGATCTTTGGCTTCGTCTGGCCCGACAGGCGAATGATCGCGCCGCGCAGCTGTCCCGAGGCCTGATGCAGACACCAAACGCCCGCCTGCTACATCCGACGGACGGGAACGGCGTGTTTGCCGGGTTTCCACGCGAGGCACACAAGGCAGCGCAGGAGGCCGGAGCCAAATACTATTTCTGGCCGTTCAACCAATCGCTGGATGGACCGGGCGACGAAATCCTGTCCGCCCGCCTGATGTGCAGTTGGTCGACCACAGCGGAGGAAGTCGACGAATTCGTTTCGCTGGTTAAGTCCGCTTCATAAGGTTCACTCAATGCCTGGCAGCATGTTTCTGCCAGAACGGCCGCAGCCGTTTGGCGATGCGAGCCGGATGCGTCACCGGCAACATGTGCCCGGCTTCCTTCACTTGCGATATCGAGACGTCCGGTACGGTCTTGCGAATGGCCCGTGCAACAGCCCTTACAATCGGCTGGGTATCGCTGCCGTTGATGATTTGCACAGGCACCTCCAGTCCTTTCAGAGCCTCCAGAGTCATTCGGTTGGCGCCTTCAGGTTTCAGAATCGCTGGCTCCGACGCTCGGATCAGCGGCATCATTGTTTCGATGTCCTTCCGTCGCTTCGGCTTCAGCCCGGCGAATGGCTCCGCACCCCACATGTTCACAAACATCTCAGCGGCAAGGGCGTAATCCTCCGCCTCAAACGCCGCGCCAAGCGGGCCCAATGCCTTCGTGTAGCGGTTGTAGACCTTGTCACCGGCATCGTGCGCCAGGACGAAATAGACAGGTTCGATAAGCGTCAGGCTCTGGACGATCTCCGGTCGTTCCACCGCCAACCGCAAGGCCACCGTTGCGCCGAAGGAATGGCCCACAAGGTGTACGTGCGCTGGAGGGCACACCGTCATCGCATCCTCCATTGCCTGCCTCTGGATATCCCGCCATTTTTCGTAGCCCGTGCCGCCGTGACCCGGCAGGTCCGGTGCGATCAGACAATAATCCCCCAGCCGCTTCCACACCGGCGCCCAGGACTTTGCCGAGGCTAACGCCGCGTGCAGAAAAACAGCCGGGCGCCCGAGCGGATCACCGCCGCGTTCGACGTGAAGTGACCGCGTCGTCACCCATCACTCTCCCAAGTGCCGATCCAGGTAATCCAGGCGGTCTTGCCCCCAGAAACACTCTTCACCCACCACATAGAACGGTGAGCCGAAAACGCCCGCATCCAATGCCTCATTCGTATTGCGCTCGAACGTCTCGACCGCACTCAGCATCCCCTTCGTACCGAGATCCGCATCAAAGCCGGCAGCAATCAGACACTCACTCACTATATCGTCGTCGGCAATGTTCTTCTCTTCCGCCCAGCACGCCCGCATCAATCCATGTGTCAGGGCACCGATATCGCCTCCACCGGCCTTCGCCGCCGAGATAATCGCCGCGGAAGATGGCACCGGGTTGGCTGGCCAGAACGCAGGTTTCAGCGTAATCGGCAACCCTTCATGGGCAGCAATGCGCTTCAATTCCTGAAGTCGATACTTTTGCCGGTTCGGATGCCTGTCCTTCGGCGGCACAAAACCTGTCTTCTGGCCGAGTTCCATCAGGTTGAAAGGCTTGTAGTTGATCGTAGCCCCGCGCCGCGCCGCTATAGCCTCCAATTTCTGGCCCGCAAGATAAGTAAAAGGAGAAATCGTCGTGAAGTAGTAGTCGATCTCGGCCATGGTTCGCCCCCTGTTTCCCGGTTCCTGCCGGATAGGCTTTCGCCCCACATAAATCAAGGTCACCTGCCTGCTGGCAGGTCAAAGGGGCTGCAATGAAGCCATCGCTCACCGAATCCCGCGCCCGCCTCTATGAAATTCCCATCGGGGATGCTAAGGCGCGGTTGTGGTGGGCGGTAGCAGAGGACCGACGATGAACGCGAAGCAACCAAAGCTTATTTCCGGCAATTCGAACAAGGAACTCGCGTCGGCCGTCGCCCGCAGGATGAGCTTTCATCGCGGCGAAAAGGTCCAACTCTGCAATGCTCGGGTGGAGCGGTTTAACGACGCTGAAATCTTCGTTGAGGTTTTTGAGAATGTCCGTGGTGAAGACATGTTCATCATCCAGTCCACATCCAATCCTGCGAACGATAACCTTATGGAATTGCTAATCATTTCCGATGCATTGCGCCGTTCCTCCGCCGCACGGATCACCGCTGTCATTCCCTATTTTGGTTATGCGCGGCAGGACCGCCGCACCAAGGCCCGCACACCGATTTCCGCAAAGCTCGTGGCTAACCTGATAACCGAAGCCGGGATCGAGCGGGTGCTAACGATGGATCTGCACGCAGCCCAGATTCAGGGCTTCTTCGACATTCCGGTGGATAACCTCTACGCCGCGCCCGTTTTTGCGCTCGATATCCAGCATCATTTCAAGAATCTGTCAGAGATCACCGTCGTCTCACCTGATGTTGGCGGTGTGGGACGCGCCCGTGAACTGGCGGAGCGAATCGGCGCGGATCTGGCCATTGTCGACAAGCGTCGCGCCGCACCGGGTGAAATCGCCGCGATGACGGTGATCGGCGAAGTGAAGGACCGCAGCTGCATTATCGTTGACGACATCTGCGATACCGCTGGCACACTCTGCAAGGCTGCCGACCTGCTGAAGGAGACCGGTGCGAAAGAAGTTCACGCCTACATCAGTCACGGCGTCCTTTCCGGTCCGGCTGTGGAACGTATCTCCAAATCGGCGATGAAGAGCCTCGTGATCACCGACAGCATCCAGCCGACAGCGGCGATCCTCGACACACCGAACATCCGCATCATTCCCACCGCCCCGATGTTCGCGCAGGCAATCCAGAATATTGCCAACGGCACGTCCGTCTCATCGCTATTCGATCGTTCGTCGCTCGCCCCCATCTACGAAGCGGCCTACCCCGCCGCCTGATCGCGTAACTTTCGGTTCCGTTGACGCGCCCTGCGCAGTTTCTCGCGCAGGTCCGCCTGTTCATCCAGTGCGGCTTTCAAAGCTGCACCGATGTCGGCCAGCGTTTTGTCGTCGAAAATGACGTTGCGATCGACCACGTGGTCCTGCAACTCCGGTTCCGGCAATTCCACGCCGAACGTTTCTCGCAAATAGGCCAGGTTGCGCTCGATCAAAGGAGCCAAGGCCTCCAGCCTTTCCCTCGGAACTGACGCCTTCGGGCCGCCGATCGACGCCAGCAGATCCAGAAGCGGCTTGTTGTGGCTGAGATCGCCGCCGCGAGCATTCATAGCGCTCTTGATCAACAAGGCCCCCTGCGAAAGCCCTTCATTCGTGCGCACCACCGTAAGCTCCGCAAATAGAGAATCGTCGCCGATTGCTCCGCAAAATTCGGCTACCGGCCCGCCCTTCGGCCAGAGCGATGGATGAAAGGGACGAACTTGCACAGCCTGCCGGCCAAAGGCGGCAATCCAGGGTGACAGCACCTGCTCATAATCCTCCAGCGACCGCTCGAGCGGTGTGTCGATCGTCGCCCCCGCGGACTTTACCATTTCCGTGAGCATGGATGGCAGACGGCTCAGCGGATGGCGGACGTAGTAAAGAACGACAACCTTGCGGGAGATTCTCCCGAAGAACGCTGCCATCCTGCCGATTTCTTCCGAACGCAGGAAAAGCGCCTCTTCCGTGCTGAAGATCGCGGCACCGCCTCGCTCCGACGCAACCGTCATGACATCGACAGCTCGTTGGCCCCAACCGTCCATGTAGGCCAGACCGCGCCGCCGTACCATATCCGGATAGACGCGCATCGGATTGTCCGCGAAATGTGCCAACACGCCGCCACGGTCTGGCACGAACCAAAAATTGTGGCGAGCAAGGGCATCCTTGCTCGCCATCAAAGATTTTTGGATGGAAGTCGTGGCGGTCTTGTGCGCCCCGATGTGGCAGTAGAGCGTGTCGAACACGCTCCTGCCCTCAGCTCACGCGGGCAGACAACGTCTCGAAATCGTTGATCCGCTGTGCCACGGCTGCCTTCGCAGATGGATCGGCGATTTCAAGCGACTCGCGAGCTTCCGTTACGAGGCCAGACAGCATTTCCGGGCTGAACTCCGAACGCAGGACCGCCTGCTCCGCCAGCACGGACGCGCCTTCGGGGGAAATCTCGGCAAATCCACCCGTTACGACGTATTCCTGCGTACCCTCGCCCGACGTCACCGTCAGAATGCCCGGCCGCAAGGTCGTCACCGTCGGCGCGTGGTTGCCCATCACGGCCATATCCCCTTCCATGCCGGGGATCTGAACCATGGAGACCTCCGCCGAAAGCAGCTGCCGCTCGGGTGTCACGATATCAAGATGCATGCGTCAGGTTTCCTTGTTGCCATGCCGGGGGCCCGAGGGCCCCCAACGTCATCAGGCTGCTTCCGCGGCCATTTTCTCGGCTTTGGCTTTCACGTCCTCGATGCCGCCAACCATGTAGAAGGCCGCTTCGGGCAGGTGATCGTATTCGCCGGCGACAACCGCCTTGAAGGAAGAAATCGTGTCCTCAAGCGGGACCTGCACACCGGGCGAACCGGTAAAGACCTGCGCAACGTCGAAAGGCTGGGACAGGAAACGCTGGATTTTCCGAGCGCGTGCCACCGTCAGCTTGTCGTCCTCGGAGAGCTCGTCCATCCCGAGAATGGCGATGATGTCCTGAAGCGACTTGTAGCGCTGCAGCACGCCCTGCACATCACGGGCCACCGTGTAGTGCTCCTCACCGAGGATCAACGGATCCATCAGGCGCGACGTGGAATCGAGCGGGTCAACGGCCGGGTAGATACCAAGCTCGGAGATGGCGCGCGACAGCGTCGTCGTGGCGTCGAGGTGGGCGAAGGAGGTCGCAGGTGCTGGATCGGTAAGGTCATCCGCAGGCACGTAGATCGCCTGCACGGACGTGATCGAGCCGGCCTTGGTGGAGGTAATGCGCTCCTGCATCTGGCCCATGTCGGTCGCCAGCGTCGGCTGATAGCCCACAGCGGAGGGGATGCGGCCCAAAAGGGCGGACACTTCGGAGCCTGCCTGTGTGAAACGGAAGATGTTGTCCACGAAGAACAGAACGTCTGTGCCCGACTGATCACGGAACTGCTCGGCCATCGTCAGGCCGGACAGAGCCACACGCATACGCGCACCCGGCGGCTCGTTCATCTGGCCGAACACCAGTGCCACCTTGGATTTCGTCAGGTCCTCGGCGTTGATCACGCCGGCTTCGATGAATTCATGGTAGAGGTCGTTGCCCTCGCGGGTCCGCTCGCCGACGCCCGCGAACACGGAGTAGCCGGAGTGCACCTTGGCGATGTTGTTGATCAGTTCCTGGATCAGAACCGTCTTGCCAACGCCGGCACCGCCGAACAGACCGATTTTACCACCTTTGGAATAGGGAGCCAGAAGGTCAATCACCTTGATGCCCGTAACAAGGATATCGGAAGAGGTCGCCTGCTGTTCGAACGTAGGAGCTTCCGCGTGAATTGGGCGGCGCTCTGTCGCCTCGACGGCGCCCTTCTCGTCGATGGGCTCGCCAACGACGTTCATGATCCGACCGAGCGTTGCGTCACCCACCGGAACGGTGATTGGTGAGTCCTGGTCGATCACTTCCTGGCCGCGGACAAGCCCTTCCGTCGCATCCATCGCGATGGCACGAACAGTGTTCTCACCCAGATGCTGCGCGACTTCCAGCACCAGCCGGTTGCCGTTGTTGTCCGTCACAAGTGCGTTCAGGATCTCGGGAAGATGGTCGTCGAACTGAACGTCGACGACCGCGCCGATCACCTGTGTGACTTTACCCTTTGCGTTTGCCATTTCTCGTCTCCGTCTCGTTAGAGCGCCTCGGCGCCCGAGATAATCTCGATAAGTTCGTTCGTGATCGCGGCCTGCCGCGAGCGGTTGTACTGGATCGTCAGCTTGTCGATCATCTCGCCCGCGTTGCGCGTCGCGTTGTCCATAGCCGACATACGCGCGCCCTGTTCGGAGGCGCCGTTTTCAAGCAGGGCAGTGAACACCTGCGTAGCGATGGAGCGCGGCAGAAGGTCCGCGAGGATCGCATCTTCTTCCGGCTCGTAATCGTAATTCACCGAAGCGCCAGCTTCATCTTCACTCGCGTCGAAAGTCGCCGGAATGAGCTGGATTTCGGTCGGCTTCTGACTGATTACGTTGACGAAGCGGCCGAAGTACAGCTTGCAGACATCGAACTCTCCGGCGTGAAAGCGCGCCAGAATATCGTTCGCGATCTGAGAGGCGTTCTCGTAGCCGACCCGCTTCACCTCGGAGAGGTCAATGTGGCCGATCATGTGTTCCTTCAGGTCGCGACGAAGCTGCTCACGACCCTTCTTGCCAACTGTCAGGATCTTGACTGTCTTGCCCTCAGCCAGAAGGCGCTGAGCCTCCTGTCGTGCCAGCTTGACGATCGAGGTGTTAAAACCCCCGCACAGCCCGCGTTCCGCCGTGGCGACAACGAGAAGGTGCGTTTGATCCGATCCCGTGCCTTTCAGCAACAGGGGGGCAGAGGGACTGTTCGCGGCGCCCTTGGCAAGGTTGCCAAGCACCGCGTCCATCCGTGCCGCGTAGGGCCGTGCGGCCTCGGCAGCCTCTTCGGCCCGCCGCAGCTTGGCGGCAGCCACCATCTGCATGGCCTTGGTGATCTTCCGCGTGGATTTCACGCTTTCGATCCGGTTTTTCAGGTCCTTCAAGCTCGGCATGTGCCGGTCTCCCTAGTCTGTCCGGCTTCAGGCGAAATCTTTGGTGTAAGCGTCGAGAACACCCTTGATCGTTTCCTCTAGATCACCGGCAACCTTGCGGTCATTGTTGGTGATGTCGGCCAGCAGGTCGGCGTGGCTGTTGCGCAGAAGGTTCAGAAGTCCCTTCTCGTAGCGGCCCACGGCATCCACGGCGATCTTGTCGAGGTAGCCGTTGGAACCGGCGTAAATCACGATGACCTGCTCGGCAGTGGTCAATGGCGAATACTGAGGCTGTTTCAGCAGTTCCGTCAGGCGCGCACCACGGTTCAGCAAGCGCTGCGTCGCGGCGTCAAGATCGGAACCGAACTGTGCGAAGGCCGCCATCTCACGATACTGCGCCAGTTCCAGTTTGATGGAGCCGGCAACCGATTTCATCGCCTTCGTTTGGGCAGAGGAACCAACGCGGGAAACGGAAAGGCCGGTGTTCACGGCAGGACGGATGCCCTGGAAGAACAGTTCGGTTTCCAGGAAGATCTGGCCGTCGGTGATCGAGATCACGTTGGTCGGAATAAATGCCGACACGTCGCCGCCCTGTGTTTCAATGATCGGCAGCGCCGTCAGGGAGCCTGACCCATTGTCCTCGTTCAGCTTCGCCGAACGCTCCAGCAGACGGGAGTGAAGGTAGAAAACGTCACCCGGGTAGGCTTCGCGGCCCGGCGGACGACGCAGCAGCAGGGACATCTGGCGGTAGGCGACGGCCTGCTTGGAGAGGTCATCGTAGATTGCCAGAGCATGCATGCCGTTGTCGCGGAAGAACTCGGCCATCGCGGTGGCGGAATACGGAGCCAGGTACTGCATCGGCGCCGGCTCGGACGCTGTAGCGGCAACAACGATGGAGTATTCCATCGCACCCGTTTCCTCGAGTTTCTTGACGAGCTGCGCAACGGTGGAGCGCTTTTGGCCGATGGCCACATAGACGCAGTAGAGCTTTTTGCTCTCGTCGTCCGTGTCGTTCACAGATTTCTGGTTCAGCACGGTGTCCAGTGCAACGGCGGATTTACCGGTCTGGCGGTCACCGATGATCAGCTCGCGCTGGCCGCGTCCGATGGGGATCAGCGCGTCGATGGCCTTCAGGCCGGTCGACATCGGCTCATGCACGGATTTACGCGGGATAATGCCCGGCGCCTTGACGTCCGCAACGCGGCGCTCAGTCGCTTCGATCGGGCCCTTGCCGTCGATGGGATTGCCGAGACCGTCCACTACGCGTCCAAGCAGGCCCTTACCCACCGGAACGTCCACGATAGAGTTCGTGCGCTTGACGGTATCGCCTTCCTTGATGTCACGGTCGGAACCGAAGATCACGACGCCCACATTGTCGATCTCGAGGTTCAGAGCCATGCCCCGGATACCGCCGGGAAATTCGACCATCTCGCCAGCCTGCACGTTGTCCAGCCCATGCACACGCGCGATCCCGTCGCCCACGCTCAGCACGCGGCCGACTTCAGCCACCTCTGCATCCTGGCCGAAGTTCTTGATCTGGTCCTTGAGGATCGCAGAAATCTCTGAAGCTTGGATCGCCATATTATCCGACCTCTTTCATAGCATTTTGAAGTTTGTTGAGTTTGGCGCGAATGGATGTGTCGATCATCCGCGAACCGACCTTGACGACGAGTCCACCGATCAGGCTTTCGTCCACGGTCGTGTCAATCTTGATGTCCTGGCCAATGGCTGACTTGAGCGCCTTGGCGAGTTCCTTTTTCTGTTCATCGCTCAGCGCCTTGGCGGAACGCACCTCCGCCGTCACCTCACCGCGCTCCTGTGCGATCAGGCCGCGGACCGATTTGATCATGGCCGGCAATACGAACAGGCGGCGCTTGCTCGCCATCAGCGCAAGTGTGTTAGCGACGAGCGAGCCCAGCCCCATTTTCTCGGCTATTGCCGAAATCGCGGAACCCTGCTGGGTACGGGTATAGATCGGTGAGGAAATAACGTCCCTCAGATCCGCGCTTTCGTCCAGCGCGGCGGACAGTGCCTCGATGTCACCCTCCAGCCCGTCAATACCTTTGGCGTCCTTGGCCAGTTCGAACAGTGCCGTGGCGTAGCGGCCTGCAATCCCGGATGTAAGAGAAGCGGTATCTGACACGTTCACCCCGTTTGTGGTTGAAGCCGGATCGTCTTCGCAAACCAGCCGTGCGGATGCGTCGCCACACCCGATGAAATCGGCGCGGTGATAGCAGAGCCTCTGTCATGTGGCAAGCACGCATGGCGGAACGAAGAGGAAAGCAGAGACCAATATAGCAAGCGCTTTGGCCGAGATCACATCCACCTGCGACGCTTTGCGCATTTCATTTTGTTGCAACAAGTGAAGATCGGCGAATCTTCGGCGCAGATACGGCCCGGTGAGCCCGATAGTTATGCCGTTTCTACTATGTCAGTATGTCTTGGATGTGTCCGGCGGGCGCAATCGCCCGCCGGTGTATCAATAAGGCGTTATTCTTTCACGAGGCCGAGCTGCCGCAGGTAGCCCATGTGGCTCTCGACCAGGGCTTCGGCTTCCGGTGATGTCGCGAACTCGGGCCAGGAGGCCTGCGCCGCATCACGGAACGCCTGACGGTCTTCCTCGGCCCAGTTGTAGAGCGTCACGCCCTGTTCCTGAAGTTCGGCCGCCGCTTCCGCGTTCTTCTTCTCGAAGGTCAGCGCCGTGCGCAGGGCAAGGCTCTCCATCGCCACGTTCATGATCCGGCGATGCGCCTCGGGCATACCGTCCCAGACCTCCTTGTTGCAGGCGAGGTGATCGGACGGCATCGAGTGGAAACCGGGATAGTTGGCATGTTTCACGATATCATACAGGCCGAGACCCTGGTTGTTGGCGAGGCCAGAAGCGTCGGCACCGTCGATAATCCCGGTTTCCAGCGCCGTGAAGATCTCGGTGAAGTCCATGACAATCGGCGATGCGCCGAGCTTTTCAAAGATCTTGGTTTCCATGCCCGGGGGCGAACGGAATTTCCAGCCCTTGAAGTCTTCCGCCGTGCGGATCGGTTTGGACGAGGCTAGGCTTTCCTGGCCGTAAAGCCACCAGCCGACGAGCTGCATATCGTACTTGTTGTAGAGCTCCTGCGCCGCTTCCAGACCGCCACCGTAATACAGCCAGCTCAGCTGCTGATACGGAGTGTCGTAACCGCCCATGATATCGCCAACGAACTGGAATGCAGGGTTCTTCCCGGTCTGGTAAGCGCCACCGGTCATGTCGCAATCGAGAATGCCGGTCGCCGCCGCGTCGAACGTCTCGACGGATTTCACCACGGAGGAGGCATAGAACATTTCGATGGCAATATCTCCGCCGGACATGGTCTGAACGTTGTCGACGAATTCTGCCGCCAGTTGGCCAGAGGGCGTTTCGGGTGCGTAGTGCGTCTGGATGCGCAACGTTGTCGTCTGCGCCGATGCGACACCGGCAAGTGCAGCCAGCCCGAATGCCGCTGTCGTCGCCAGAAGCGACTTGGTAATGGATTTCATTTTGGTCTCCCTAGTGTTTTCAATCGTTTTGTCACCGCCCGTTTATCGGGCTTGTCGCCTGCCGCGAGGGCGGTTTGAGCGAAGGCGAAGCGTTGTCCGCCAGCCTGCCCGCAGGTTCAACTGCAACGTTTCAAAAAACAATACCCTGTAATCGGGAATTTGCGAATATCGCTGCATTTGCCCAAGACATCCTACAGAAAAATGTGCCGAATGGTGGAATTTGGCACTCCGCGTGATTTATCCAGCCGGCGATCGCTCACGGGGTTTCCGCCGCATCGCCGACTTGGGGAACGGCAGAACTCTGCCAAGTGCGGGCTTTGGTTTCGGCTTGGTCAGACCCTCCAGCACCTCGAGCGGCCCCGGCACGGTAACCGGCGTGCCGCGCTTGGGTGTCGCGTAGACCTGCTTGGTGGCCTCTACCATCAGTGCGCCCGCGAAGATCTGGGCATCCATTTTCAGTCCCAGCCGTTCCCAGATTCCTGCGGTCCGTAGCCAGAAACGTTTGTGGCTCGGCGGTGAGTACAATGCCGCTGCATGCCGCTCCGCCAAAAAGTTGTGTCCCCGCAGCAACGTCTCGACCTGCCCGAAACTATAAGGCCGGCCATAACCGAAAGGCGTCGCATCGCGCCGAGCCCAGGCTCCGGCACGGTTCGGCACGATGAAGATCACCTTGCCGCCCGGCGCCAGCACGCGGTAAATTTCCGCCAGCAACGCATCCGCACGCTCACAGGTTTCCAGGCCGTGCGCGACGATCAGCCGGTCCACGTATCCGGCAGGCAGCGGCCAACTCGTCTCTTCCACCAGCGCGGAGTGGTTCGCCTCTCCCGGTGGCCACGGCATCACACCCTGTTGGCCGGGCATCAGGCACATCACCCGTTCGGAATCCGCCAGGAAAGGCCGCAGAAAGGGTGCGGCGAAGCCGAAACCGGCCACGACCATACCGCGCGTATCCGGCCAAAGCCGCTTCAATCCCGCCTGAAGGTTGCGCTGAGCCACCCTCCCGAGCTTGGTACGGTAGTAAAACGCCCGCAGATCAACTACGTCGAGATGCATACAGCCCTCATGCTACGCCCAAGGAGGTTCAAATGGCTCCGACGATCCTAACCATCACCTGCCGCACAGACAACTACGCCTTTCTCATCCACGATGAGGACACAGGCGAGACCGCATTGGTGGATGCACCCGAGGCCGCGCCGATCATCGCCGCGCTGGAGGAGAAAGGCTGGAACCTCGACACCATTCTCATCACCCACCACCATCCCGACCATGTCGAAGGCGTCGATGAACTGCGTCAGCGCTACGGCTCGAAGGTCGTCGGCGGCAAGGCGGATGCGCACCGTCTGCCCGCTCTCGATGTCGCTGTTGCCGAAGGCGACAAGATTACAGTTACCGGCCACCCGGTGCAGGTGATCGACGTCTCCGGGCACACCGTCGGCCACATTGCATTCTACATGCCCGCAGCCTCTGCCGTCTTCACCGCCGACAGCCTCATGGCGCTTGGTTGTGGCCGCCTGTTCGAAGGCACCGCAGCGCAGATGTGGGAAAGCCTCTCGAAACTCGCGACCCTGCCGGACGACACCACTGTCTGCTCCGGCCATGAATACACAGAGGCGAATGCCCGCTTCGCGCTTACCGTCGACCCCGGGAACGAAGCGCTGAAAGCCCGCGCCCACGCCGTCGCCGCTGCGCGCGCCGTGCACGAGCCGACCGTGCCATCAACTCTGGCGGAAGAAAAGGAAACGAACCCGTTCTTGCGTGCAGCCGACCCGGACATCCGTGCCTATCTCGACATGGAAGATGCCACGGATGTCGAGGTCTTCGCGGAAATCCGCAAGCGCAAGGACAACTTCTGACAACGCGCAGACGCACTCCGTGCGAACGCTGACATTCATGACAGCCGGTATTCGCACCGGGCAAGAACTGTTGCCCGCGTCACACACCTGCCGGCATTCACTCCGGGCTCCCGCCACGCCGCGGGGCTCGTGACAACCGCGGAATTTCCGGACGCCGCTCTTGTCAGCAGCGTTTTCCGCTCACATATTGACCCTGTAATCAGGGATCCGCCGTGTTGACAGTCTGATTTTTTTTGCGTCGTTCTGCCTGTAAATCCGGCAAACCTTCCGACCAATGGCTCAGGCGCAAAAAATTGCCTTGAAGCGAACGGAATAAACCCGAAATTATGTATTGAGGTCGCACACTGACCCATCGCACCGGGTATCCCCCCTCCGCGATGAGAATGAGGAGAGAAGCAATGCCTTCTTTTTCGAGCACGCTGGAATCCGCCATTCACCAGGCCCTTGGCCTCGCCAACGAACGCAGGCATGAGCTGGCGACGCTGGAACACCTGCTGCTGGCTCTGGTCGACGAGACCGATGCGGCCCGCGTGATGAATGCCTGCGGCGTGAACCTCGATGAACTTCGCGGCACGCTGACGAAATTCCTCGACGAAGAGCTTGAGAGCTTGGTTTCCGACATCGACGGTTCCGAGGCCGCGCCCACAACTGGCTTCCAGCGCGTGATCCAGCGCGCGGCGATTCACGTGCAGAGTTCGGGCCGTACCGAGGTCACCGGCGCCAATGTGCTCGTCGCCATTTTCGCGGAACGCGAGAGTCATGCCGCCTACTTCCTGCAGGAGCAGGAGATGACGCGCTACGACGCGGTCAACTATATCTCCCACGGGGTCGCGAAAGATCCCAGCTTCGGTGAGAGCCGGCCCGTGCAGGGTGCTGAAGAAGTTGCGGATCAGGCGGAAACCGGCGGCAAGGAGGCGGAGGAAACCGCGCTCCAGAAATATTGTGTCGACCTCAATGCCAAGGCCCGTAAGGGTGACGTTGATCCGCTCATCGGCCGCGACCATGAAGTGGAGCGCTGCGTCCAGGTTCTCTGCCGTCGTCGCAAGAACAACCCCATCCTCGTGGGCGATCCCGGCGTTGGCAAGACCGCCATCGCCGAAGGCCTCGCCCACAAGATTGTCAACGGCGACACGCCCGGCGTCTTGTCCGAGACCGTCATCTATTCGCTCGACATGGGCGCCCTGCTCGCCGGCACCCGCTATCGCGGTGACTTCGAGGAGCGGCTGAAAGCCGTGATGAAGGAATTGGAGGATCATCCCGATGCCGTTCTCTTCATCGACGAGATCCACACGGTGATCGGTGCTGGCGCCACCTCCGGCGGAGCAATGGACGCCTCCAACCTCCTGAAACCCGCCTTGCAGGGCGGCAAACTGCGCTGCATGGGCTCCACCACCTATAAGGAATATCGCCAGCACTTCGAGAAGGACCGGGCGCTCGCCCGCCGTTTCCAGAAGATCGACGTCAATGAACCCACGGTCGATGACGCCATCAAGATCCTGCGCGGCCTGAAGCCCTACTTCGAACAGCACCACGACATTCGCTACACGAATGAGGCGATACGCACGGCAGTGGACCTGTCCGCCCGCTACATCCATGATCGCAAACTGCCCGACAAGGCCATCGACGTGATCGACGAGGCCGGTGCGGCCCAGCACCTCGTGCCGGATTCCAAGCGCCGCAAGACAATCGGTGCCAAGGATATCGAGGAAGTCGTAGCCAAGATCGCGCGCATTCCGTCAAAGAATGTCTCGAAGAACGACAGCGAAGTGCTCAAGGATCTGGAGGGCGCACTCAAGCGCGTCGTCTTCGGTCAGGATACAGCAATCGAGGCCCTGTCTTCCGCAATCAAGCTCTCCCGCGCCGGATTGCGGGAGCCCGAAAAGCCCATCGGCAACTACCTCTTCGCCGGCCCTACCGGCGTGGGCAAGACGGAAGTCGCCAAGCAGCTTGCGGACACCCTTGGTGTGGAACTGCTACGCTTTGACATGTCCGAGTATATGGAGAAGCACGCGGTCTCCCGGCTCATCGGCGCACCTCCGGGCTATGTCGGCTTCGATCAGGGTGGCCTTCTGACGGATGGGGTCGATCAGCACCCGCACAGCGTGCTGCTGCTCGACGAAATCGAGAAGGCGCACCCGGATGTCTACAACATCCTGTTGCAGGTCATGGACCACGGCAAGCTGACGGACCACAACGGCCGCACGGTCGATTTCCGCAACGTGATCCTGATCATGACGTCGAACGCCGGCGCCGCTGAATTGGCCAAATCCGCCATCGGCTTCGGCCGCACGACCCGTGAGGGTGAGGATCAGGCCGCGATCGAGCGCCAGTTCAGCCCCGAATTCCGCAACCGCCTCGACGCGGTGATCAGCTTCGGCGCCCTGCCGAAAGAGGTCATCCTGCAGGTGGTGGAGAAATTCGTGCTGCAACTCGAGGCCCAGCTGATGGACCGCAACGTCTCCATCGAGCTCACCAAACCGGCCGCTGAATGGCTGGCAGACAAGGGTTATGACGACCGCATGGGCGCCCGCCCGCTCGGCCGCGTAATCCAGGAGCACATCAAGAAGCCCCTGGCCGAGGAACTGCTCTTTGGCAAGCTCGCCAAGGGAGGTGTCGTGCAGGTCGGCGTGAAGGACAACAAACTCGACCTCCGGATCGAGGAACCGGGCGCACCGCGGATCACCAGCAAGAAGCCGCCTCTGCTTACGGCGGAGTAAAATTGCCGCGTCGGCAATAGATTTATTGCCGACGCAGCCACTCTTTTTTAATCAACGTCGAATATCTCGCGCATTATCTGGAACTTTATTTTCGACTGGAGCTCTTCAAGATCAGATAAGTCTAGTTGCTTATGTATCATCCGGTGACAGGTCGGGCACAGAACCAAAAAATCTTTGGGGATTTTGTACCTTCGAGTTTCACCCTCCTGAAGAGACCTCAATGATACTGAATGATGAACCTCTAAGGGTGTGTTTATGTCGCGCCCGAAGTATGAATAATCCAATTTTGGGTTTATACCGCATCCTTCACAAATAAAACCACGCTCAGCTAGAACTCTAACTCTGACATCATTAGATCGTTCAATTCTACGCGACAGGACATATCGCCTCGTTTCTTCAACGTCGGCCGTTCCAGAACTTGCGTGCATTTGATCCGATGGATCAGTCCCGCCCCTGTCGACAAGAGCTTCGTACGCTCTGAACATTTGGGCCAGGTCATTTTTAAACTGACTTTTTGTCAAATCCGACCTGTTGTAGGTCCGGCCAAACGCATGTCCCGCCTGGTAACCAAGAGGAAGGTCATCCACGGATGACAAGTCGATTCTGCCAAAGTCAAATGAAGAAGCAAAATCGGGGATCCTTTCACAAATATCTCTCGCTCTCCTCTCAAGGATCCGCCGGCCACGCGTGTGTCCGAACTCTTTGTAAATTGCTGTAGCGCCCTGATTGAGCGACAAAACAACTTGTTCTCGTTGAGCGTTAACTAGGTATACGACATAGAATCCAGAAGTTGCCGATGTCGTTATTAAAGGATCAAAAAACGCCAACCAAGGTACTGAGGCCCAGTTTCCAGCACCAACACTGGATTTCACCTCAAAATCATACGGCAAAAAGGTTAGGAATTTTTTAGCCTCAATCGGGATATCGTGTCTAACCCAATTCCCAAAATCACTTCCCGCAAACGGTTTGGTCCTTTCTGCTGCATACCGAACCGCCAGTTCTGAAAGTTTCTCACCCAACATCACAGAGTTCCTAATTGTTTGAATTTTCTTAAATCTTTAGAGATTTTGGACGCAGGTTTCTGAAACTCTTCACCCCCGCCCCCACGGCCCATGCTGCCCACTCCGCCCGTCGAACCGCTCGAACCCGTGCGCGCCGAAGAAGTCCCTCTGCCCCTGAATCATGTTCGCGGTCCCCCGCGCCGTCCGCATGGTGTCGAAATAGGCCAGCCCCGACGCCAAAGCAGGCATCGCGATGCCATTGCGGGCCGCCAGAGAGACAACACGCCGTAATGCGCGATGGTGCGTCTTCAGGTGGTCGGCGAAATAGCCCGCGAACATCAGGTTGCGGTTTGGGTCTTCGCCCAGCGCCCATGCCATGTCATCCAGCATCGTCGAGCGGATGATGCAGCCAGCCCGCCACACCTTGGCGATCTCGGGCAGCGGCAGATCCCATCCGAATTGTTTCGAAGCCGCCGAGATCATCGCAAAGCCCTGCGCATAGCACAGGATCTTGCCGGCGATCAGCGCACCCTCCAGCATCTCCATGGGCAGGTCCTTGGCGATCCGTTCCGGTGCCGGGCCGAACAGAGCCTCGCCCGCCGCCCTCTCGTCACGCCGCGATGACAGGTTTCGCGCCACCACCGCGGCCTCGATCGCCGGGATTGGTGCGGCCAGGTGCTGCGCCTCGATCGCTGTCCAGCGTCCCGTTCCTTTCTGGCCTGCGGCATCAACGATCACTTCCAGCATCGGCTGCCCGCTTTCCGGGTCCACAGCCTTTGCCACCTTTCCTGAAATCTCGATCAGGTAGCTCTGGAGCACGCCGTCGTTCCACCGTCCGAAGATATCGCCGATGGCCGCCGCATCCATGCCCAGCCCGTCGCGCATCATGCCGTACACTTCGGCGATCATCTGCATGTCGGCGTACTCGATACCGTTGTGGACGGCCTTCACGAAATGACCAGCACCCTCTTCACCCATCCAGGTGGCGCAGGCTTCCCCTTGGTGATCAGCCGCGATGGCGCGCAGGATATGCGCCACCCGGTCCCAGTACTCCCGCTTGCCGCCGCCCATGATAGAGGGGCCGAAGCGCGCGCCTTCCTCGCCACCGGAAACGCCGATACCTAGGTACGGCAGATCGCCCGCGTCCCTTGCGCGCCGGTTGGTATCGTGGAAATTGGCATTGCCCGCGTCGATGATCATGTCGTCCGGGCCGAGCAATGGCCGCAGTGCCGCAATCTGCTGGTCCACGGGGTCGCCCGCCGGCACCATCAGGATGATCGCCCGCGGTTCCGCGACGGCGGCAACAAGGTCTTCCAGGCTCTCCGTCGGCACGATCTGTTCTGCCAGGTCCTCCTCATCGGAATCGGCATGAAACTTCCTCGTCACCTCCGTCGTCCGGTTCCATACAGCCACGCGAAAGCCGTTATCGGCGATATTGGACGCCAGCGCCGCCCCCATGGTCCCCAGTCCGATCAGCCCGATTTCCGCCTTTTCCATGGGAGAGTCCTTTCGTTTGATGGTCTTGCATCCCTGATCTAAGCAAATTTTTCTGCCCGCGCATCCCCATATCGCAGGCGCCTTGTCCCGCTTCCGGGCGCCGCGGCGCCGTGTACATGCAGCGACAAAGCCAGCTTCCCATTGCTCCTCCTCCGCGATAAGAGGGGCAAACCCGTGCTCAGAGCCAGGCCAACGCCAGAGAAAGCCGATGCAAGACGTGACCCGTACATCACCGGAGCCCCAGCCCGGCATCCTCGACATTTCGCCCTATGTCGCTGGCAAATCCCATGCCGATGGCGCGAACGAGGTCACGAAGCTCAGCTCCAACGAAAACCCTCTCGGCCCGAGCCCTGCCGCCAAGAACGCCGTGCGCGAGGCTGCGGAAACGCTGGAACTCTATCCCTCGTCGGATCATGCGGGTCTGCGTGCCGCAATCGCCCGTGTCCACGGCTTGGATGCGGCGCGCATCATCTGCGGTGCTGGTTCGGACGAAGTCATCGCCTTCCTTTGCAACGCCTATGCCGGGCCGGGAACGGAAGTGATCCATACCGAGCACGGCTTCGCCATGTATCGCATTTCCGCCTTGGCCGCCGGCGCGACCCCCGTAGAGGTGCCGGAAAAGGCGCGCACGCTGGATGCGGAGGCGATCCTCGCGGCCGTCACCCCGTCCACGCGCCTCGTCTTCCTCGCCAACCCCAACAATCCGACAGGTACCATGGTGGCGTCGGAGGTGCTGGAGGCACTGGCCGCGGCCCTGCCGGAAACCTGCCTTCTGGTAATCGACAGCGCGTATTCGGAGTACGTCGAAGGCTATGATGGCGGAGCTGCGCTGGTGGACGCTCACCCGAACGTCGTGATGACCCGGACTTTCTCCAAGATCTACGGTCTCGGCGCCCTTCGTATCGGCTGGGGATACGCTTCTGCCGAAATAATCGATGTGCTCAACCGCATTCGTGGCCCATTCAATGTCTCCGCGCCGGCTCTGGTCGCTGCCGAGGCGGCAGTGGAGGACCAAGGGTATGTCATCCGCTGCCGGCAGGCCAACGCTCAGTGGCGCGGCTGGATGGTGCAGGAGTTTCGCGCCCTCGGTCTATCAGTCGACGAGCCTTTCGCGAATTTCGTCGTGCCGCGCTTCGCCAGCCGCGAACAGGCCGAGGCCTGCGAGGCACACCTGCGCAGCCATGGCATCCTCGTCCGCCTCGTCGCGGGCTACAATCTGCCCGAAGCTCTGCGCATCACCGTCGGCGACGAGATCGCCTGCCGCAAGGTCGTCTCCCTGATCGGCGAATTTCTGAAACAGACCTCATGATCGAATACAAGCACGTTGCACTCCTCGGCCTGGGCCTCATCTCCTCTTCCATTGCCCACGCCCTCCGCCGGGCAGGCTTTGACGGTAAGATCGTCGGCACCGCCCGATCCGCTGCCACGCGGCAACAGGCAGCTGCTCTCGGCTTCTGCACCCGCATTGCCGAGACAAATCGCGAAGCCGTAACCGGTGCCGATCTCGTCATCATCTGCACGCCGGTCGGTGCCATGGGCGGCATCGCCGCCGAAATCGCGCCGGCCCTCTCCCCTGGCGCCACCGTCACCGATGTCGGCTCCGTCAAATGCCGGATCATCGAAGCCGTCTCCCCCCACATCCCCGACGGCGTCGACTTCATTCCGGGCCACCCTCTTGCCGGAACGGAGCACTCCGGCCCGGCAAGCGGTTTCGCCGAGTTGTTCGACAACCGCTGGTGCCTGCTCACGCCACTGGAGGGCACGGAAACCGCAGCGATCGAGCGCCTTGGCACCTTCTGGCAGGCTCTCGGCTCGCGCGTCGATACGATGGATCCGTCCCACCATGATCTGGTCCTCGCGGTCACCTCCCACGTTCCGCATCTCATCGCCTACACGATGGTCGGCGTCGCGGATGACCTTCAGCGCGTCACAGAAAGCGAGGTCGTCAACTACTCGGCCGCCGGTTTCAGAGATTTCACCCGCATCGCCGCCTCCGATCCGACGATGTGGCGCGATGTCTTCCTCAACAACAAGGAGGCGACGCTGGAAATCCTGGGCCGCTTCACCGAGGAGCTGTTCGCCCTGCAACGCGCCATCCGGACAGGCGATGGCGATCACCTGCACGATTACTTCACCCACACCCGCGCCATCCGTCGTGGCATCATAGACGCCGGCCAGGATACCGCCGCCCCCGATTTCGGTCGCTTCGTTGCCGCCAAGCTGCCGCCAAAGGAGCCTTCTTGAATGCATCGCGTCCTCGCAGCCTTCGCCGTTCTTCTCTCACTCTCCGCCTGTGGTGATCGTTCCGCGGAAATCCTTGCCCGGGCTCTCAACCTCCCGGCGGATGTCTCTTCCATCTGCGACATGCCGGACATGCTGGGGCTGGAGATCGACGATATCGGCAAGGGCAGTGGCGGCTGCGGCATCTCCGATCCGGTGAAAGTCTACGCCGTGGGAGGCATCAAGCTTGCCGCTCAGCCACGCCTAAACTGTCGCACCGCGCTGGCCCTCCACTCATGGGCAACGAACGAGGCGCAGGAAGTGGCGAAGGACAACGGCGTCGTGATCACCGAAATGCGTGTCGTCGCCGGCTATGCCTGCCGCGGCCGCAACAACCGCCGCGGTGCGCGGCTGTCGGAGCATGCGAAGGGCAACGCCGTCGACATCGCCGGTTTCACATTTTCGAACGGCGACAGGGTAACGGTGCTCGGCAACTGGAATGGTCGCAAGTACGGTCGGATGATGAAGGCTCTGCATGCCTCCGCCTGCGGTCCGTTCGGCACCGTCCTCGGCCCGAAATCGGACGCTTTCCACCGCGACCATTTCCATCTCGACACCGCCGACTACCGTTCCGGCGCCTACTGTCGCTGACGCGTTCCGCCACATCCTTGAATTTAAAGACGGTCAGTTCGCCGTTCGCTGATATCATTGGCGGTGAATACGACGAATCGATCAGCCAAGGACTCAGCCCATGCGGTTCCCAGCCAGAATTATCCGCATATCCACCCTGTGCATCGCTTTGGGGATGTCGACAGCACTAGTCGCTGTTTTCGCGATGCCGGAGGCAGCCATTGCCAAGGGCAATGACGGCGGAAACGGAAATGGGAACGGCGGCAACAAGGGGGGCAACGGGAAAGGCAAGGACAAGTCTGCCAGCGCTCGCGGCAATGGCAACGCCAAGGGCAAATCAGGCACGATCAACTGGCCTTTCGGCGGCAACAGATCCGCCACCCGGTCCAATAACGGCAATTCAGGCGGCAAGACTAAGACCGTCATCCGTGGTCAGGGTAACGGCCCATCCCGCCTCGCGGTTGCAACATCAGATCGCCCTGTCACTCGCCCGCGGCCATCTCGCACTGTGGACCCTGTCGTAGATGATTCTGTCTTGGACGATCCGATCTTTGACCCTGAACTCGTGGCTGCGCATCCGTCCGAACTTGGCGCATTGAACGCAGCACACGCGTCACCCAACGGCCTCGCGAATGCTGCGCCGAACTCGCGTGTCGGCCGCATCGCCGCCTACCGTGACGCAGCGCTGGAAGGCATTGAAATCAACGATGACCTCGCCGCTGCTCGCGAAATCCTCGATGGCATGGATATTCCCGATCGCACCGCCGATGACATCGGCGAAGATCTGGCCACTGCCCGGGCAGAGCGTCGTACCCTTCGCGAGAATCTCGATCAACTCCGCGAGGATCTGGAGGCCGCCGGCGGTTCGGATCCGGACATTGAAGTCGAAATTACCTCCACTGCGGAATCCCTGCGCGACGCCAACGGCGAAATCCGCGACCTTCGGGATGAACTGGACACGGCATCAACCTACGAGGGCCTTGTCGACGAGGTCGATGAACTGGAAGACATTGCCGGCGACCAGCGCGAACTGGAACGTTCACTCCTCGAAGCCGCCTCGAACAAACCGGTGACCGACAGCGTCGAAGTCGCCGTCCGCGAACTGCTCGGCCTCGACTGAAATCAGTGCGCGCCTGAAGTTGATGGCTATTCAACTGGCGCGCGAAGCTCTAAGGCATCGGGAAAAGGATTCTCCCGATGCTTCGCCTGCCCGCCGTGTTCATCGGCCCGGCTCTTGCCGTGTTCGCCAGCACGCTCCTGTCGCTCAACGATGTGGTGATGAAGGCGCTATCCGGCGCCTATGCATTGCATGAGATCGTCTTCATCCGCAGCGCCATCGGCTTTATCCTCATCCTCGTCGTCTACGTACCGCTCGCCCGGACGGGCCTGGCCGCAATCCGCACCAGGCGGCTTGGCCTCCAACTCATCCGCGCCGCCTGTGTCTTCTTCGCCAACATCACCTTTTTCCTCGGTCTCGCCGCCCTGCCCCTGGCCGATGCCGTCTCCATCTTTTTCGTCTGTCCGTTCCTGATCACCATATTCTCGGTGGTCTTTCTGGGTGAATCCGTCGGGCCCCGCCGCTGGGCCGCTGTTTGTGTCGGCCTTCTCGGCACCGTCATCATGATGCGCCCCGGCACCTCCGCCTTCCAGCCCGCCTCCCTGTATCCACTCGCAGCGGCCTTCGCCTACGCCACCCTGCAAATCCTTACCCGTGTGATGCGCGGCAGCGAAAACGCCATCTCACTGACGTTCTACATCCAGCTTTTCTTTCTCGTGGCCTGCGCGGCCATCGGCCTGACCATGGGCGACGGCAAATGGGCGGCACAGGAAGATCCCTCCCTCGCCTTTCTCTTCCGCGCATGGACGTGGCCTCCGCTCGCCGACTTGCCCGCGATCCTCGCCATCGGCCTCCTCACGTCCGTCGGTGGCCTGTGCATCTCCGAGGCCTACCGCCGTGGCGAAGCCGCCCTCATCGCGCCCTATGAATACCTGGCCCTGCCGCTTGCGATCGTCTGGAGCATCACATTCTTCGGAGAGTGGCCGGACGCGCTGGCGTGGCTCGGCATCTCGATGATCCTCGCCGCCGGTCTCTACACACTCTGGCGGGAGCAGCGGATTGCAGCCACCCGGTCCTCATCCGGCCCCGGCTGAAGACTAAAGGTTGTCCTTCAGCAGGATCTCGATCCTGATCTTTTCCTGAGAAGCCACGAGTTCGCGCTTGTCGCATTGTGCCTTGAGGATACGGATTGCACTGCGCACCAGGTGCCCGGGATCCTGCGTGATTACGGCATCCAGCGTACCATCCAGAAGTGCCGCCTCCGTCACTTCCGTCCGCTCATGGGCAACGATCACCATATCCGCGTCACCGCCCGCTGCACGGATCGCCTGCAAGGGCATCCGCGCCTCGGAACTCATGATGTAGGCGCCCACGACATTCGGAAAGTCTCGCAACGTCTGGCGCACGATTGCCCCTGTCCGCGCATCGTCGCCGTAGCTTTCCAGTGATGGAAGCACGCGTAAGCCCCGGAAGTCCTCCATCACCACCCGGTCGAACCCCAGCCGCCGCTCGAGGCTGTTTCGCGCCTGCATGCTATCCCCGATGATCAGGATGTCGCCGCGGCGACCGCCCAGAAACCGCCCCATCAGCCGTCCTGCCGTCGCCCCCGCCGCCCGGTTGTCGATGCCGACAAAGGCCCGGCCCTCACTATTCGTCTGGTCGGATATGAACGGAATCGTGTGAATGCCCCGCTCCTCCAGCCGCCCGATGGCATCCCGGATCTGTGGCGTCTCAGGTGCCATAAGCGCCACCCCATCCAGTATATCCGCCGTGAACCCTGCCAGCCGTGCCGCCAGCCCGTGCGCATCGTGATCATCCACCCGCACCACGTCGAGTTGCACAGCCTCCGAGGCAAAGCCCACCCCCGCCTCCTGAACTCTCACCAGAATTTCCTTTAGGAAAAGTTCTTCGGAACGGGGCAACACGAAGGTGAACCGATAGTTTCGCCGGCGGGCAAGGTTGACCGCCGCGAGATTGCGCACAAAGCCGATCTCGGCAATCGCCTCATTGACCTTTGCTACTGTCTTGGCTTTGACCCCGGGCCGACCATTCAGGACGCGATCAACCGTAGCCAGGCTCACACCCGCAGCAATCGCCAGATCCTTGGCCGTCGGTCGCACGCTTCTCCGCCCTCTCGAATTTGCCCCGCGAAAGACCTTCTTGCATCCCAAACGGACGGTTAGCAACCATTTTGAGGTGCGCACGTCATTTTTATCTTGCAATGAAGGACGCACCTCATTTAGCTAAACTCCATAAAGAGTCGCAGCGGTAAAGCATGCGGCAAACATGGGAGGACTAACGAATGAAACGCAGACTTCTGCTTTCCACTGCCGTGCTGGGTGCGCTCTCCGCTGCCGGAACGTCTCAGGCCGCCGACCTCACTCTCTGCTGGGCCGCTTGGGATCCTGCCAACGCCCTTGTCGAACTCTCCAAGGAGTTCGAGGCGGAATCAGGCCACACGATGAGCTTCGAATTCGTGCCCTGGCCGAACTTCGCCGACCGTATGCTCAACGAACTCAACTCCGGTGGCCAGCTCTGCGACCTGCTGATCGGCGACAGTCAATGGATCGGCGGCGGCGCCGAGAATGGCCACTACGTCAAGCTGAACGACTTCTTCGAGGCCGAGGGCATCAGCATGGACGATTTCGCCCCAGCGACGGTCTATGCCTACTCCACATGGCCGAAGGGCACGCCAAACTACTACGCGCTGCCGGCCATGGGCGACGCCAACGCCTGGTTCTACCGCCGCGACTGGTTCGAGAACGAAGAGATCAAAGCAGCCTACAAGGAAGCCACGGGCGACGACCTGCGCGAACCGCAGAGCCAAACGGAACTGCTTCAGATCGCCCAGTTCTTCCAGGGCCGCGAAATCGACGGTCAGACCCGCTACGGTGCCTCGATCTTTACCGAGCGTGGCTCCGAGGGCATCACCATGGGCGTCACCGGCGCACTCTACACATGGGGTTTCAAATATGAGAACGAGCCCGGCTCCTACGACATGGAAGGCGCCGTCAACTCGCCGGAAGCCGTAGAGGCGCTGGAATTCTACAAGGAACTCTACGAGACTGCCACGCCTCCGGGCTATTCCGACAGTTACATGGAACAGTCCCTCGACGCCTTCAAGTCCGGGCAGGTTGCTATGGCGATGAACTGGTTCGCCTTCTTCCCCGGTCTCTATGCCGATCCCAACACCGGCGGCGACAACATAGGCTTCTTCGTCAACCCGCCACAGAACCAGGCCGGTTCCACCCTCGGCGGGCAAGGCATCAGCGTCGTCTCCTATTCGGAAAACAGGGATGCCGCGCTTGAATACATCAAGTGGTTTGCCCAACCGTCCGTGCAGGCCACGTGGTGGGAACTCGGCGGCTACTCGGCCCACAACTCCGTACTCAACGATCCGGGCTTTGCCGACAGCGCACCGTTCGCGGGCGACTTCCTCGAAGCAATGAACGACGTGCAGGACTTCTGGCAGGAACCGGCCTATGCCGAACTGCTGCTGGCGATGCAGAAACGTGTGCATGACTATGTCGTCGCCGATCAGGGTACGGCCCAGGAAGCACTGGACAAGCTGATCGAGGACTGGACGGAAGTCTTCGAGGACGAAGGCAAGCTCTGAGCACGCTCCACTGAACCCAACCCCGGCCGCATCACCTCCACCGGCCGGGGCAGACCCCAGACGCCCGTCCGGCGCCATCAGCCACCCGCGCCGCAGGAAGGACCACCATGGCCACCCCCGTGAAACCAATAAGACGCGCCAAGGGGCTGTCGGACCGCGCGATCGCCTGGGTCTTCGTCGCTCCCTCCATCTTCCTCCTGCTCGCGGTCAATATCTTTCCGCTGATCTGGACGATCAATCTCAGTTTCACCGACTTCAAGGCCAACCGGAACCGCGATGTCGAGTACATCGGCCTGCGCAATTACGAGCGGATCCTGACCGACAGCGACACATGGCTGACGATGCAGGCCACGGCCCACTTCCTCTTCTGGACGATCTTCTTCCAGGTGCTTATCGGCTTCGCGCTCGCCTTCCTGATCAACAAGAAATTTCGCGGCAACGACCTGTGGACAACAATCATTGTCCTGCCGATGATGCTATCTCCCGCCGTCGTGGGCAACTTCTGGACGTTCCTCTACCAGCCCCAGATCGGCCTGTTCAATTACATGGTCACCTTCTTCACCGGCGGCGATCCCTCTTCCTTCTCGATGATCGGCGAGGTGGCGCTGGCACCCTGGGCGATCGTCATCGTCGACACGTGGATGTGGACTCCCTTCGTCATGCTGATCTGCCTCGCCGGTCTGCGCTCGATCCCCGGCAGTATCTACGAGGCGGCAGAGTGTGACCGAGCCAGCAAATGGCGTCAGTTCTGGACAATCACCATCCCGATGGTCCTGCCCTTCCTCATGCTGGCGGTGCTGTTCCGAGGCATCGAGAATTTCAAGATGTTCGACCTCGTGGTCCAGCTCACCGGCGGCGGGCCTGGCTCAACCACCGAGGTCACATCCATCAACCTCAAGCGTGAAGCCTTCGAGAAATGGCGCACCGGCTACGCCTCCGCCTACGCCGTCATCCTCTTCGTCACCGTCTTCGGCCTCGCGTCGATCTACGTGAAGGCGCTGAACAAGGTGAAAGACAGATGAGCTTTTCCGTCACCGAACCCTCCAACAGCCAGAAATGGATCGCGGGCATCCTCGTCATCGGTTACGCCCTCATCACCATCCTGCCGCTCATCTGGATCATCGCCACCGGTTTCAAGTCACCGTCCGACGCCATTGCTTATCCGCCCAAGGTGATCTTCGAGCCGACCCTGGAAGGCTACGTCAACCTCTTCACCACCCGCACCCGCGTGACAGACGAGACCCTCGCCGCCCTCGGTCCGCCGACCACATGGTACGATGCCATCGTCCGCCAGTATGACATGATCATCGCCGGGCCGTCGCGCTACGGAGAGCGCTTCCTGAACTCGGTGATCATCGGCTTCGGCTCAACCTTCCTGTCGGTATTCCTCGGCACCATCGCGGCCTATGCCTTCTCGCGCTTCCGCGTTCCCCTGAAGGACGACCTGCTGTTCTTCATCCTTTCCACCCGGATGATGCCACCGATCGCCGTCGCAATCCCGATATTCCTGATGTTCCGCCAGCTTGGTCTCAACGATACCCACCTTGGCATGATCATGCTCTACACGGCCGTGAACCTGTCGCTGTCGGTCTGGTTGCTGAAAGGCTTCATCGACGAGATTCCGGTAGAATATGAAGAGGCGGCCCTGATCGACGGCTACACTCGCTTCCAGGCCTTCTACAAGGTGGTGCTGCCCCAAGCCGCCACCGGCATCGCCTCCACCGCGATCTTCTGCCTGATCTTCGCGTGGAACGAATACGCCTTCGCCGTGCTGCTTACCTCCGGCACTGCTCAGACGGCACCGCCCTTCATCCCCACGATCATCGGCGTCGGCGGGCAGGACTGGCCCGCCGTCGCCGCCGGCGCCACACTCTTTCTCGTGCCGGTCATGGTTTTCACCATCCTGCTGCGCAAACACCTCCTGCGCGGCATCACCTTCGGAGCGGTGCGCAAATGACCTTCATCTTTCTCCAAATATCCAATCACACCGTCTGCCACGGCGAAGCGCTGAAGATTTCATGCCTCCGGCGGGGATATTTCCGGAAAAATGAGAGGGCGGCGCCATGAACGCCTTTCTCTCTGGCCTTCTGCACCTGCGCCGTGGCCCCTGGGAAATGGTCGCGACCATCCTCATCGCTCTCGGTGTGCTGATGCTGATGCAGCCCTTCCTGCTGATCGCCTACACCTATTCCTTCATCGTCACGCTGATCGGTACCGTGATGTTCATCATCGTCAGCCATTTCCCGGAGTAGCGCGTGGCCCAGATCATCATCCGTAACGTCCGCAAGGAATTCGGCTCCTTCACCGCTGTGCAATCCTCCAGTTTCACAGTCGAGGACGGCGAGTTCTTCATGCTGCTCGGCCCATCCGGCTGCGGCAAGACCACGACCTTGCGCATGATCGCGGGGCTGGAGCTGCCGACTTCCGGCGAGATCTTCATCGGCGGCGAGGAGGTCGGCCAGAAACCCGCCTCCGAGCGCGACATCGCCTTCGTCTTCCAGATGTTCGCGCTCTACCCGCACATGAATGTTCGCCGCAACATTTCCTACCCGCTGGTCAGCCAGGGCATGGGCAAGGCAGAGGTGCGCAAGCGCGTCGACGAGGTGGCGCGCATCCTCGGCATCGAAAGCATCATCGACCGGCCCGTCGGCGGCCTGTCGGGCGGCGACCGGCAGCGCGTAGCGCTGGGGCGTGCCATCGTGCGCGACCCCAAGTGCTTCCTGATGGACGAACCGCTCGGCGCGCTCGACGCCGAATTTCGCGAGCACATGGCCGAGGAGTTGCGTGCCCTGCACGACCGGATGGGCGCGACCACGATCTATGTCACCCACGACCAGCTCGAGGCCATGCAGATGGGCGACAAGATCGTCGTGATGAACCACGGTGTGGTAGAGCAGTTTGGCACGCCGCAGGCGATCTACGACTGGCCTGCCACCATGTTCGTCGCCGATTTCATCGGCTCGCCGCCGATGAACTTCCTGCGTTTCGACGGCACCGCTGCCGAGGCCGCCACCAGCCTCACCTTGGGCGATGCCGCCATCGCGATGCCCGCGCTCCGCTCCGGCGCCTCGGGCAGCCTCGCCCTCGGCGTCAGGCCAGAGCATGTGCATCTGTCCGACGCCGCGCCCTACAAGGGCCGGATCATTGCTACCGAGTATCTCGGCACCACCCAGATCGTCACTTTCGACACCGCCAACGGCGAACTCAAGGCGCGCATCCCTTCGGGCGCTCACGCCAATGTGGGCGAAACCACAGGCCTGGATTTCGACGCCCGCACGCTCACGGTGTTCGACGTGAAGTCCGGCAGCGCCCTGCGCTCCGCCGGCAATGAGGGAGTGCTCGCTCATGGCTGAAGTCACCCTGAACGGCATCACCAAGCGCTTCGGTGCCGACACGGCACTCGACGACGTGACCATGACGATCCCTGACGGCGCCTTCGTAGTGCTGCTCGGCCCCACCGGTGCCGGCAAAACCACGACCTTGCGCATGGTATCCGGCCTCGACCGGCCCGACAGCGGCTCCATCACCATCGGCGACGAGGATGTGAAGACGCTGACGCCGGCGGAGCGCAACGTCGCCATGGTGTTTCAGCAGTACTCCCTCTACCCGCACCTCACGGTCCGCCAGAACCTCGAGTTCCCGTTGAAGTCTCCGCTTCTGCGCACACCGAAGGCGGAGATCGACGCCAAGGTCGTGCGTGTCGCCGAAACACTGCAGATCTCCCACAAGCTCGACAACAAGGCTACCCAGCTTTCGGGCGGCGAAATGCAGCGCGTCTCCATAGGCCGGGCGCTGGTACGCAACCCTGCGATCTTCCTGATGGACGAGCCGCTGTCGTCGCTCGACGCCAAGTTGCGCGCCGACCTGCGCATCGAGCTGAAATCCATACAGGCCAACACGGGCGCCACGTTGCTCTACGTCACCCACGACCAGATCGAGGCGATGACGATGGCCACCCATGTCGGCGTGCTTGATCATGGCCGCCTCGTTCAGTTCGGCTCGCCGCGTGAACTCTACGAGGACCCGGTCTCGATCTACGCCGCCTCCCGCCTCGGCCAGCCGCGCATCAACATCCTGCCTGCCGACATCTTCGGTGCGGCGCCAGCGGGCGCCACCCGCATCGGCCTGCGCCCCGAGCATATCATCCAGGGAGAAGGGCAGGAGGCGCGCGTCGTGCGCGTCGAACATCTCGGTGACCAGACGCGCCTTCACCTAATGTTCCGGGAGCATCCGATCGTCACCGTCTCGGATGCCCACACCACCCTGAACGAGGGCGATGCCCTCAGCATCCGCCCCGAGAGTGCCTACTATTTTGACGCCGCCGGCAACCGCATCCGTGTGAGGACCCAATGACCCAGTTCATCAACGCCAGGGAAAACATCGTCACCGAAGCCATCGACGGCCTGCTGATGACCAGCGGCGGCACCTTGGAACGGCTGGACGGCTACCCGCATATCCGCGTGGTCACCCGTACCGGCTGGGACAGGTCGCGCGTCGCTCTCGTGTCCGGCGGCGGTTCGGGGCATGAGCCAGCTCACGCCGGTTTCGTCGGCGAGGGCATGCTGACCGCTGCGGTTTGCGGCGACATCTTCGCCTCACCCTCGGTCGACGCGGTACTGGCCGGTATCCTCGCCGTCACCGGCCCTGCCGGCTGCCTGTTGATCGTCAAGAACTACACGGGCGACCGGTTGAACTTCGGTCTCGCCGCCGAACGCGCCCGGGCCTTCGGCCTCTCCGTCAGCATGGTCATCGTTGATGATGATATCGCCCTGCCGGATCTGCCGCAGGCCCGCGGCGTCGCCGGCACGCTCTTCGTCCACAAGATCGCGGGGGCCCTCGCCGAACAAGGCGCCGACCTCGCCACCGTCACCGAGGCCGCGACGCGCGTGATCGAGGGGACGAAGTCGATCGGCATGTCACTCGATACCTGCACCGTCCCCGGTGCCGCCAAGGAAGACCGCATTCCCGCCGGCAAGGCCGAACTCGGCCTCGGCATTCATGGCGAGGCCGGGGTGGAGCAGATTCCCTTCGAAAGCGCAGCCCAGGCACTCGGGGAAGCCACGAAGAAACTGGCCGCCACCATGGACGACGCCCCGCATGTCGTTCTGCTCAACAACCTCGGTGGCACCACAGTGCTCGAGATGAGCCTGCTCGCACAGGAACTCGCCAACTCCGCCCTCGCCCCACGGCTTGCCCATATCGTTGGTCCAGCGTCGATGATGACCTCGCTCGACATGCGCGGATTTTCCATCTCCGTCTGCCCGCTCTCGCCAGCGGATTTGGCACTTCTCGAATCACCGGTGCCGCTGCCCGCCTGGCCGGGCTGCCGGCCGCTATCCGCCGTCACCACCCGCGCCCTGCCCGACGGGCTGACACCGATCAAGCCACTCGCGTCACCGCATCCGCAGACTGCTGCATTCCTCGTCAAGTGCTGCGACATCCTGATCGCCGCCGAGAAGGATTTGAACGCACTGGACGCCAAGTCCGGCGATGGTGACACCGGCTCAACCCTCGCCGGTGCGGCACGGGCGCTGAAAGATGCGATGGACAGGCTGCCGCTTGCGGATCACACCCAGCTTTACCGCGCGATCGGTCAGGAACTCAGCCAGACGATGGGCGGTTCTTCCGGCGTCCTGCTTGCCATCTTCTTCGCCGCCGCAGGCGATGCCGCGGCCTCCGGCCAGAGCCTCGTCAACGCGATGCGTGCGGGGATGGCCCGAATGCAGGAAATCGGCGGCGCCCGACCGGGAGACCGGACAATGATCGACGCTCTCTCCCCTGCCCTCGACGCGCTCGAGCAGGGCATCCCCGCAGCCGCCGCCGCCGCCCGCGAGGGGGCCGAGCACACGGCCACACTGGAACGGGCACAGGCCGGGCGCGCCGCCTATGTGAACCCGGAGCAGTTACGCGGCCATGTCGATCCCGGGGCAGAAGCGATTGCCCGGCTGTTTGAGGGTCTGACCACCTGAAATCGCGCGAAAAGGCTCCGAAAACCGGCAGTTATGTAGCGTTTTCTTCCAGCCGGGCGAAACCCGCTTCCGCCTGCGCAAAAACCCATTGACCCCCCTCAGGCGTTCAGCCTTACTGAGGCCACGTTGCCGCGCACCGGAAAAATCCGGGCCCGGCCCAAGGTTCACCAGTGGAGGTAAACACATGAACTTCGTCAAAACCCTCGTGGGGGCAGCCGCGTTGCTCGGCTCGGCCACCGCGGTTCTGGCCGACAGCCATTCCGAATTCAATCCCGCGGTCATCTTCGACCTCGGCGGCAAGTTCGACCGCTCCTTCAACCAGGCATCCTTCGAAGGCGCCTCCCGCTTCGCCGAGGAATTCGATGTCGAGTTCCGTGAATTCGAGATCCAGTCCGACGCCCAGCGCGAACAGGCGTTGCGCCGCTTCGCCGAACAGGGCAACAACCCGATTGTTGTCGCGGGCTTCGCCTATGGTTCCGCCATGGAAACCGTTGCCGCCGAATTTCCCGACACGAACTTCGCCATTATTGACATGGTCGTCGATCTGCCCAACGTCCGTTCCGTGGTGTTCAATGAACACGAGGGCTCCTACCTCGTTGGCATGATCGCCGCGATGAAATCGGAAACCGGCAAGGTCGGTTTCGTCGGCGGGATGGATATTCCGCTGATCCGCAAATTCGAGTGTGGATACATCGAGGGCGCAAAGGCCGCCAATCCGGAAATCGAGGTCCTGCGCAACATGACGGGCACCACCGGCGCGGCTTGGAACGATCCCGTGAAGGGCGGCGAACTGGCCAAGGGCCAGATCGATGACGGGGCCGATGTCGTCTATCACGCCGCTGGCGGCACGGGCCGTGGCGTTCTACAGGCCGCGGCTGATGCCGGGGCCTACGGTATCGGCGTGGACAGCAACCAGAACTACCTCCACCCCGGTTCCGTGCTCACATCCATGCTGAAGCGGGTGGACGTCGCCGTCTACAACGCCTTCAAGGATGCGAAGGAAGGCAACTTCTCTGCCGGCTTCTCCGTTCTCGGCCTCGCCGAAGATGGCGTTGGTTACGCAGTGGACGAGAACAACGAAGAACTGATCACCGACGAAATCTCCGCCGCGGTAGAAGATGCCAAGGCGAAGATCATCTCCGGCGAAATAGAAGTCCACGACTACATGTCTGACAACACCTGCCCCGCGGCAGGGTAACGCCGTGGCGATGACCGAAGACATGACGGGGCAGCCAACCGCTGCCCCTTCAACCCCTGCCATCGAGCTGACGGGCATTTCCAAGGCTTTCGGCCCTGTGCAAGCCAATAAGGACATCTCGATGACCGTTCAGCGCGGCACGATCCACGGGATCGTCGGCGAGAACGGTGCCGGCAAGTCAACGCTGATGTCGATCCTTTACGGCTTCTACAAGGCCGACAAGGGCGAGATAAAAATCGGCGGCACCCCCACCCAGATCAACAATTCCGATGATGCGATCCGCGCGGGCATCGGCATGGTTCACCAGCACTTCATGCTCGTACAGAACTTCACGGTGTTGGAGAACGTCGTTCTCGGCGCCGAGGATGGCGCCCTCCTGCGGCCCAGCCTCGCCAAGGCCCGAACCCTGCTGACCGATCTCGCGCACGACTACGAACTCGACGTCGATCCCGATGCCGTCGTCGGCGATCTCGCCGTCGGCTTCCAGCAGCGGGTGGAAATCCTCAAGGCCCTCTACCGGCAGGCCGACATCCTCATCCTCGACGAACCCACCGGCGTCCTCACACCCTCGGAGGCGGACCACCTGTTCCGCATCCTCGAAGGGCTGAAGCGCGAGGGCAAGACGATCATCCTGATCACCCACAAGCTACGCGAGATCATGGCCGTGACGGATACTGTCTCCGTCATGCGCCGCGGCGAGATGACCGCCACCGTCAAGACCTCCGAAACCAGCCCCGCCGAACTGGCCGAACTCATGGTCGGCCGTCGCGTCCTGCTGAAGATCGAGAAGAAACCGGCAGAAGTCGGCCAGACCATCATGGAAGTCCGCGGCCTGCGGGTGGTGGACGAAGATGGCGTCGTCCGCCTCAAGGATCTCGATATCGACCTCAAGGCAGGCGAGATCCTCGGCGTCGCGGGCGTCGCGGGCAACGGCCAGTCCGCCCTGCTCGAAGTTCTCGGCGGCATAACCGAAGCCGCCGCCGGCACCGTCACGCTCAACGGCCAACACCTGGACCTCAAGGGCGGCGACGACGGCCGCGACCGGCGGCACAAGGGCATCGGCCATGTACCGGAGGATCGCCACAAGCTCGGCCTCATCATGGCCTACACGGCATGGGAAAACGCAAGCTTCGGCTACCACGACCGCCCCGAGTACCAGAAGCGCGGCGGCCTGTTGAATCGGCTGTTCATGCGCGACGATGCCCGCGCCAAGATCGAGAAGTACGATGTCCGCCCGCCAAACTGCGACCTCAAGGCCGCGAACTTCTCGGGCGGCAACCAGCAGAAGATCGTCATCGCCCGCGAGATCGAGAGCAACCCCGACGTCCTCCTCGTCGGCCAGCCAACCCGCGGCGTCGATATCGGCGCCATCGAATTCATCCACAACGAGATCGTCGCCCTGCGCGACAAGGGCAAGGCCGTCCTGCTCGTCTCCGTCGAACTGGAAGAAATCCTCGCCCTGTCCGATCGCATCATCGTCATGTTCGACGGCAAGATCAGCGGCGAACGCATGCCCGACGAGACCGACGAAAACGACCTCGGCCTCCTGATGGCGGGCATCGACCCCAAGGCGAAGAGGGCGGAATGATGGCACGTGGATCTTCCATAGAATTGTTTTTCGTAGACGGCCAGCCCGATGGCATGGTTACCGCCGAGATGTTCAACTGGACGGGCCACGTCCTCCGCGCCCCTCGACTTCAGGTCAAGGATGCCTTGAGTCGCCAGCAGTCAAACGGCTCGGGTATCTACATACTTTTGGATGATCTGGCGTTTCCAACTCAAGCTTATGTTGGCGAAGCCGAAAGCATCAGCCGGCGCATACGAGATCATGACTCCAAAAAAGATTGGTGGACCGTCGCAGTCATCTGCACCACCAGTGCCGACAGTCTTAACAAGGCGCATGCCAAATATCTCGAAGCGAGACTTTTAGAAATCGCAAATACTGTCAAAACAGTATCGCTCGACAACGGCAACGTTCCTTCAAGACCCGGACTTAATGAGGCCGCATGTGCGAACATGGAAGCTTTTCTGGACAACCTTCTGATGGTATTGCCGGCAATTCGTATTGATATCTTTTCCGACAAGACACAGAGCCCCGCTGAAACCAAAAGTAAAATGCGCGGCAACGAGTCGGAAGAACTATTCACTTTGTTTTTTAAGAAGGAAGGCATTAATGCTTCTGCCAATCTGATCGGCGGCCACTTCGTTGTTAAAGAGGGTTCGGATGCTCGGAGCAGTTGGGTGGGACAAGACGCTCCCTACAGGAACCTTCGTTCAGAACTTGAAGCAAAGGGGATCATAGTCCCAGCCGGCGCGAATGCTCGGTTTGCTAAGAGCTATGAGTTTCGCAGTCCTAGTGCTGCCTCTGCCGTGATCGTCGGACGACCGGACAATGGAAGAATGTCCTGGCGCCACGCAGAGACCGATCGCACGTATGCGGAATGGGAAGCAGACAAACTCTCGGAGACTTCGGATGAAGCCGTCGTGACCCCTTGGGAGTTGGAGGGAGTGAAATGACCAAATCCCTCCCAGCCTGGGCCGACGTCGTCCTGATCCCCGCGATCAACGTCCTGCTCGCCTTTCTCGTGGCGGGGCTTGTGGTGCTTTTCATCGGTGAGGATCCCGTCCGTGCGATGGGCATCATGATCAAGGGTTCGCTCGGCTCCTCCTACGGTGTCGGCTACACACTCTTCTACACCACCAACTTCATCTTCACCGGCCTCGCCGTCGCCGTCGCCTTCCACGCTTCGATCTTCAACATCGGCGGCGAGGGGCAGGCGGGCGTAGCAGGTGTCGGCGTCGCCCTCGTATGCCTGACGTTCGACCAGACGCACTGGCTGCTGACCCTGCCAATTGCCGTCATGGGGGCAGCGCTGTTCGGTGCCGGATGGGCGGCCATTCCGGCATGGCTGCAGGCCAAACGCGGCAGCCACATCGTGATCACCACGATCATGTTCAATTACATCGCTGCCGCGCTGATAATCTATCTGCTCAACAACTACCTGAAGGTTCCCGGTGCCATGGCGCTGGAAACCCGAGGGTTCGCCGAAGGCGCACAGATCCCCGCCATGCACGAGATCGCGGGCTGGTTCGGCGCCAAAATGTCGCGCACGCCGATGAACCTGTCGTTCTTCCTCGCCCTGCTCGCCGCCTTCGGCGTCTGGCTGCTGATCTGGCGGTCGCGTATCGGCTACGAAATCCGCGCCTTCGGCTTCTCCGAGAAGGCGGCCGTCTATGCGGGCATCCGACCGGTCCGGATCATCATGATCGCCATGCTCCTGTCGGGTGCCCTTGCCGGGATGATGGCGATCAATACCGTCATGGGTTCGGAAAAACGTCTTGTGCTGGACAGCGTCCTCGGCGCCGGTTTCGTCGGCATCGCCGTCGCCCTGATGGGCCGCAGCCACCCGGTGGGCGTCATCCTCGCGGCGCTTCTTTTCGGTATCCTCTACCAGGGCGGCGCCGAGCTGGCTTTCGAAATTCCCGCCATTCCCTCACAGATGATCCTGACCATCCAGGCGCTGATAATCCTGTTCACCGGCAGCCTCGAAAACATGGTCCGCTTCCCCGTCCAGAACCTTTTCCTGCGCTTCAACCGACCACCAATGCCCAAGCGTGGCCAGACGGAGGCTGCGAAATGATCGAGTATCTGCCGCCTCTCCTCCTCGCCTGGTCCATACAGATCACCGGCGTACTGTCGCCCGGCCCTTCGGTTGCCCGCATCCTCGGCATCGCCACGTCTCAGGGGCGGGGTCCGGCGCTTGTCACCGTGCTTGGCATAGGGACAGCCTCCATCGTGCTGTCACTCGCCACCGTGCTGGGCATGGCCGCAATTTTCGCACAGGTCGCCGAATTGATGACGATCGTGCGTTTCATCGGTGCAGCCTACCTGCTCTGGCTGGCCTACGGCGCCTTCCGCAAGGCCATCACCCCCCCAACTCTTGAGATCGGCACCCCGGCCCGCAGCAGCACCGGCCGTCTCTGGCTGGCAGGGTTCCTGCTGCAGGTTACCAATCCCAAGGCCATTCTCTTCTGGCTGGCCATCGCCGCCATTGGCGGTGTCGGCGAGGCACCAACGCCTGTCGTCGCCGTCTTCATCACCGGCGCGTTCGTCATTTCTGTCGCCGGCCACGGTCTCTGGGCGCTGGTCTTCTCTGCCGCGCCGATCCGCAGGGCCTATCTCGCCGCCCGCCGCCCGGTGGAGACCCTACTCGGCACCTTCTACGCCTTCGCCGCGTTCAAACTCGCCACCGCGAGGAGCTGACCCATGGAATTCACCGACATCATCCAGCTTCTCTCCTCTACCCTGCGGCTTTCCACGCCGTTGCTTTTCGCCTGTCTCGCCGGTCTGTTCTCGGAGCGGGCGGGAATCTTCGACATCGGGCTTGAGGGCAAGATGCTCGCAGCCGCCTTCGCGTCTGCCGCCGTCGGTGCCTGGGCCGCGCTCCCGCCGATAGCCGATCCGTATCCCGGCCAGTTTTCGGGCCTCGGCCTTGGCTGGTCGGCGGCCGCTCTCGCCGTTCTGGCGGGCATCCTCGCCTCCATGCTTCTGTCGCTTCTTCACGGCTTCGCCTCCATCACCCTGCGCGGCAACCAGCTCATTTCCGGCGTGGCAATCAACTTCCTCGCTTCCGGCGTCACCGTCCTCGTCGGGGTCACCCTGTTCAACGCCGGCGGCCAGACGCCCAACCTGCCCGACGTGGCCCGGTTCAAGGAACTGGCCCTGCCGCTGGCCGACACGCTGCGGGGCGTCCCCATTCTCGGCCCGCTGTATTCGGAGGTGATCTCCGGCCAGAACCTGCTCGTCTACGTCGGCTTCCTGACAGTGCCGCTGACATGGTGGATCCTCTTCCGCACCCGCTTCGGCCTGCGCCTTCGCGCCGTGGGCGAGAATCCGGGCGCGGTCGATACCGCCGGCGTCTCCGTCACCTTCCAGCGCTATTCCGCCGTGCTGATCTGCGGCATCCTTTGCGGGCTGGCCGGCAGTTACCTGTCGATGGCAACGGCCGCGGCAGGGTTCGGTCGGGAAATGTCGGCAGGGCGAGGCTTCATTGCACTGGCCGCGCTGATCTTCGCGAAATGGCGCCCGTGGCAGGCCTTCGGCGCCTGCCTGCTCTTCGGACTCCTGGAAGCAGTCGGCTCCAAGTACCAGAGTCTCGACATCGGCCTTTTCACCATTCCGGTCCAGTTCATGCAGGCCCTGCCCTACATCCTGACGGTCGTGATTTTGGCAGGCTTTGTCGGCAAGGCCATCCCGCCACGCGCAGGCGGTGTGCCGTATGTGAAGGAACGGTAGTTACCCCACCGCGTTCTTCGCCCCGCCCGGAACAAGGCGCGTAGCGCTTCTGCGCCTCAAGCCGTTTCATAATCCTTGCCGATTGCCTCCCGCCGGACCGCGAGCTAGAAACCGGAGGAGCCAGAAGGACCGCCGCCATGACAGCAACCGACCTTACAGCACTCATCCAATCCCGCGCAGGCAATGAGCCGGTAAAGGTCGGCCTTATCCTCGGCTCAGGCCTCGGTCATATCGCAGATACCGTCGAGGGCACCGCGATCGACTACACAGAGCTGCCCGGCTTTCCGCATGCAGGGGTTTCCGGCCACAACCCCAAGCTCGTCATTGGCAATCTAGAAGGCACCCGCGTCGCCGTGCTGGGCGGCCGCGCGCATTACTACGAAAAGGGCGACGCCTCCGCCATGCGCCTGCCCCTCGAAATCCTGAAAGCCCTCGGCGCGACGGAGATCCTGCTCACCAACGCCGCCGGATCGTTCCGCAAGGACATTCCGCCGGGTGACCTGATGCGCATCTCCGACCACATCAATTTCTCCGGCCGCAACCCGCTGATCGGAGAGCCGTCCGACAGCCGCTTCGTCAACATGACGGACGCCTACGATCCCACCATCGCCGCCGCCCTCTCCGAGGCAGCTCAGGCCGAGGGAATCGATCTCCTGCACGGCACCTACGCCTGGTATTCCGGCCCATCCTTCGAAACCCCGGCAGAGATCCGCGCGCTCCACATTCTCGGCGCTGATGCCGTCGGCATGTCCACGGTGCCCGAGGTCATCCTCGCCCGCTTCCTTGGCCTGAAAGTGGGCGCGATCTCCACCATCACCAACATGGCCGCCGGCATGTCCGACGAGGTGCTTTCCCACGAACACACCAAGGCGATGGCCCCGAAGGGCGCCGCGAAGCTGGAAAAGATCCTTCGCCGCTACCTCGCCACCCGCACCTGATGCCCGCGCCATTCGATAAGCCTGCGATCCGCACGAAGATCTATGTCGGCACCGACATGATCGGCGGAGGCAAGGTCGACTTCCTGCAACTGGTCGCAGACCACGGCACCATCGCCGCCGCGGCGGCGGACATGGGTGTCACGACAACTCGCGCGTGGTTTTTTCTCGATACGCTGCAAGCCTGCTTCGCAGCACCGCTCTTCGAAGGCCCGCGGGAGGAAAATGCCCCAATCACCATCACGCCGCTCGGCCACGAACTGATCGCCCGTTTCTCCACTCACGCCGACGCCGTGCGGGAGACCGCGCGCCCCTTCCTCGACTGGTTGGCAGAGGTTCAGCCTCGAAAGGACTGAGATTGGCGAACGACGGAACCGGCACGCCCGTCGAATAGGCACTCCATCTCTCGACAGAGCCAGTTTCCACTTCCGGGCACGCCAGCACACGCCGCCACTGGCAAAGTGAATCGCGCTGGTCTAGGCTGAAAAAAAGCCAGCCAGAGCCAAGCGAATGCAGATCTACCTTCCTATCGCAGAGGTCTCCGTCAACGCATTCCTGTTGCTGGGTCTCGGTGGTCTGGTTGGCGTTCTTTCGGGCATGTTCGGCGTCGGCGGCGGTTTCCTGATGACACCGCTCCTTTTCTTCATCGGAATTCCGCCAGCCGTGGCCGTGGCCACAGAGGCGAACCAGATCGTTGCGTCCTCGTTTTCAGGCGTCCTCGCCCATTTCCGGCGCAAGACGGTCGATGTCCGAATGGGCCTTGTGCTGCTCGCCGGCGGTCTTGTCGGCTCCTATCTCGGCGTCCGCCTGTTTGCCATCCTCCGCAGCGTCGGACAGGTCGAACTGCTCGTGACCCTCTGTTACGTCGTCTTTCTCGGTGTCGTCGGCGGGCTGATGTTCATCGAAAGCCTGCAGGCGATCCGCCGCACCCGCGATCCGGCGGCTCGCCCGAAGCCGCGCAAGCATCATTCCTGGGTCCACGGCTTGCCGCTGAAAATGCGCTTCCGCCAAAGCCAGCTCTATATCTCCGCCATCCCGCCCTTCGTCATCGGCATGGCCGTCGGTGTGCTCGCCGCGATCATGGGGGTCGGCGGCGGCTTCATCATGGTGCCGGCGATGATCTACATCCTCGGCATGCCCACCAAGGTCGTCGTCGGCACCTCGCTGTTCCAGATCATCTTCGTCACCGCCTTCACGACGCTGATGCACGCCACTCAGAACCAGACAGTCGATGCTGTCCTCGCGGTGCTCCTGCTACTTGGGGGCGTCATCGGTGCCCAGATCGGCACCCGCATCGGCGTCCGCATGAAAGCCGAACAATTGCGCATCCTGCTCGCCATCCTCGTGCTGGTTGTCTGTGGCAAGCTGGCCTTCGATCTTGTCGCCACACCGTCGGAACTCTTCTCCATCGGGCAGGGCGGGCATTGATCCGCGCGGCGCTCCTCCTCCTTGCCCTGCTCGCAACCCCGTTACGGGCGCAGGAGGATGTCGTCGGCGCCCTCAGCCAGAACACAGTCGCCATTACCGCCAATTTCAACGGCTCCGAAATCTGGGTCTTTGGCGCGGTCAAACGCGATCAGCCAGTGCCGGAGGATGCCCAGCCGCTGGAAGTTCTCATCACCGTCCGTGGCCCGGACGAGCGGGTGATGGTCCGCAAGAAGGCTCGCACCTTCGGTATCTGGGTAAACCGCGACGCCGTAGAGGTTGACGTGGCCCCCAGTTTCTACGCCATCGCCTCCACCGCCCCGCTCTATCAGATCATCTCCGAGACGGAACGCCTGCGTCATCGCATCGGCTTCGACCAGGCAGTCCGCCTGATCGGGGCCCCGTCCGACGTGGAACACCCGCGGGACTTCGCCCGCGCCGTCACCCGCATCCGCCGCGAAAACGGCCTCTACACGCAGGACGAAAGCACCATAGCCCTGAACGACGAAACCCTGTTCACCACGCAGATCGCCCTGCCCTCCAACCTCGTCGAGGGGGCCTATACCGCCCGCATGTTCCTGCTGCGCGGGCGTGAGGTGGTGGCAGTCACGCAGGTGGCGATCGACGTGCGCAAGGAAGGGCTGGAACGCCTGATCTACACCACCGCCCACGAACGGCCGCTGCTCTACGGCCTGCTCTCCCTTGCTGTTGCACTCTTCGCCGGCTGGGCCGCCTCGGAGATCTTCCGCCTGCTTCGGCGGTAGCAGCAGGCACACCCGTCAGGCGTTATCCCCTTGGTAAGACCTCCCGTCCTATATCGTCCCAATGACACGGGACGACCTGCTCCAGTACGATCAGAATTTTGAAATTTTCGTCGCCAGCTACAAGCCGCACCTGCGCTCGCCGGGCTATGAGGACAGCCTGCGCCGCGCCTATACCCTCGATGCCCGTTTCATGGAGGAGTTTCGCATTCTCCGCCGTTACCTCATCGCCGATGACAACAACTGGGGCGAGGATATCACCCGCCACCTGTCACGGCAGAGCGCTCTGCCCGGCACCTTTTCGCCAGAGAATGCGAAGCTGCTGGCCCGCCTTTACCGGGAACATGTGAAGATCTTCATTACCGGCCGCTTTGACAGTTGTTATCTGGACAGTATCGAGACCATCGCCCTCTTCTACATCTTTCACGATATCCGCACACTCTGGATTACCGGTGCCTACCGGGAGAAGACCAGCCGCCTGATGGATCTCGTCTGCGCCCGTTTCTCGCTCAACAAACGCCTTCCCATCGGCCAGACCCTGCGGGCGCTCTCCGGCACGCTGATCCTGGAGGTCAACCAGATCCAGCGCTGCTTCACCATGTATGAGCGTTATGTCAGTTCGGCCCTGCTACAGGACCTGACCTTGACCGGCATGCTCGAACCCCAGGCTGCACCAACCGATGCCGTCGCGTCCCGCATCACATCCCCCGGAACCTGATCATGCTTTCAGAAACCCAAATCGCCCTTGTCCAGAAAAGCTTCACCCGCGCCGTCCCCCGCGCCGAAGTGCTGATGATCCGCTTTTACGAACGCCTGTTTGAACTTGCGCCCGAAACCCGGTCACTCTTCCCCGAGGATATGCAGGCGCAACGGGCCAACGTCGTGTCGACGCTGGCCACCGTGGTCCGCTCCCTCGCAAACCTCGAACCACTGCTCGCCGACATCCGCGCTCTTGGCATGCGCCACACCGGCTATGGTGTGAAGGATGAGCATTACGCTATCGTCGGTGAAGCCCTTGTCTGGTCGCTGGAAGAAACGCTCCGCCCGGCATGGAATGACGCAACAGCAGACGCCTGGGCAGAGGCCTACCGGATCCTCGCCGACGTGATGATCGAAGCAGCGCACGGCAGGTCAAACGACGGCCGGAACTGACGGTCACGGTTCCTGCCACTGTCGGCGCAGTTTTTCGCCGATCAGGCAGTCCGTCTTCGCAACACGCCGAAACCGCGCCGGACGCTCTGGCTGCCACCCAGCCACTTCCAGGATCAGCTTCTGACGGATGGAGGCAACCAGGCGATCCATCTCGCGAATGGGAATGACAAAGGCACTGTCGCCGGTGATCACGCAATCCTCATAATAGAAGTCGAGGTCCCGGATCGTGTAGGCCCCACCCGGCGTTTTCACCATGAACGGCAACCCGTTCACCTCGATGCCCTTGGCGGCCAGCGCGTCGCGCACGGGCTCCACCGGCCGACCGGTGTTGTTCGGCCCGTCCCCGGATATGTCGATCACCCGCCGCGTACCATGAAAATCGTTCGTTTCCAGTTCCTCGCCCGCCACTTCCATGGCAGCGGAAATCGAAGTGCCCCGCAAATTGCCCACCGGCGTCTGCCGCAGGGCCTGCGCCGCCACCGCCGCATCCTCCGGTCCTTCCAGCACCATCCAGTCCAGAAGCAGCCGCACCTGCCCCGGACCACCCCACTCGAACATCATCAGCGCCACACGGCCGTGGGCGCCCATGCCGAAGGCCGAGGTCACAGCCGGGTGCTCCAACGCCGCCGCATAGCCTTCACGCTGCAACGTCAACTCGTCGTAATCCATGGAGCGGGAAACATCGACGGCCAAAACCAGTTCGACATCCACCGCCACTTGCGCCTGTACGGCAACAGGACTTGCAGCCGTCAGCAGAACTCCCAGAATAGCCGTCAGCCGCATCGCGCATCCTCCTATCTGAAAGGTCAGCCTAGCATGTCCGATCCCTTCTTCCAGCCTGTTTCGGGCTTCGATCTGCCACGCTTCGCCGGTGTGCCCAGTTTCATGCGCCTGCCGCATGTACCGCGGGATCATCCCCGGATCGGCGAGGTGGAAATCGGCCTGATCGGCGTGCCCTGGGATGCCGGCACCACCAATCGCCCCGGCCCGCGCCACGGCCCCCGCCAGTTGCGCGATTTTTCCACCATGATCCGCGCAATCAACCCAGCCACCGGCATCGCCCCATTCGAGCAGGCAAATTGCGCCGATCTGGGCGACGTACCGCCAAACCCCGCCGATCTGCAGGACAGCCTTCGCCGTATTTCCGAATTCTATTCCGACGTCACTGCCCGCGGTATCACCCCCCTCACCGCAGGCGGCGATCACCTTTGCTCTCTGCCTGTCCTTCGGGGCATCGCACGTCCCGATGCGCCCTTGGGCATGATCCATTTTGATGCCCACACCGACCTTTTCGAAAGCTATTTCGGCGGTTTCCAGTATACCCACGGCACCCCTTTTCGCCGCGCGATAGAGGAAGGCCTGCTCGATCCGAAGCGCGTCGTCCAGATCGGCATCCGTGGTACGATGTACGACGGCGAAGATATCGAATGGGGCGAGGCTCAGGGCGTACGCATCATCAGGATCGAGGAATTCTTTGATCGCGGCATCAGTGACGTGATGGCCGAGGCCCGCCGGATCGTCGGCGATCAGCCCACCTATTGCAGCTTCGATATAGACTTTGTCGATCCCGCCTACGCCCCCGGCACCGGCACTCCAGAAATCGGCGGCCCCACCAGCTTTCAGGCCCAGCAGGTCATCCGCGAACTGTCCGGCGTGAACCTTGTCGGCGCTGACCTCGTCGAGGTTTCGCCGCCTTTCGATCAGTCGGGCGGCACGGCCTGGCTCGGCGTCTCGTTAATGTTCGAACTTCTTTGCATCCTGGCCGAGGCGCGCAATCGCAGGAATTGAACAGAGAAAAGGCGCGGCCCTTCCGGACCGCGCCTGCAACTTTTTACCTTGAAAATCGATCAGGCAGCTTCGCCGACAAACTCCAGCGACATCTGCTCGATACCGGCCGCGATGCCGATGCCCTCACGGCCGCCAACACTTACAGGCTGCAAGGTGATGCTGTCGCCGATACCGCCCACCAGCATGCGGGCAGAGGCCCCGAGACCCAGCGCCGCATCGGCACTTACACCGGCATATTCACCGGAAATGAAACCTTCGTCGAACCGGCCCGTCGCGGACACGACGGCCCATTTCAGCACTTCGGCATTCTCAATGCTGAGGTCGATGCCCAGCTTGCCGATTTCAGCGTTATAGACTTCGGAATAATTTGTGCCAGCCACGTCAAAGACACAGCTGTATTCGGCTTCGGAAATGACGACGAAGTTGGTTCCGCCCGTCAGTTCACACGTCAGTATCCCGGCTTCCAGCGAGCCCTTGCCCGTCGGCTCCGCTTCCGTGGTTTCGCTCTGGGCAATTGCCGCGCCGGCAATTGCGGAACCTGCCAGTACACTCAGTGTCACGTTACGAATGTTCATCGTCTTTCTCCTTTATCACGCAGTTGCGATACGGGAGGGCAACGAACGCCCCGCCGGAAGGTTCCTCGCCCAACCGCCCCTCAAACAGCTCCGCCTTGCCCATCCGCCACTGCCCCTCCTAAACTCGCTCGCAACCATGAGCACGTGCAGGGGGCAGCCATGTCTGAAGTTTTTTCTTTGAAATCAGGGCTGAAGCTGCCCGGAATCGGCTTCGGCACCTGGAAGATGGGAGAGCGGGCCGAGATCCGGCAAACGGAGAAATCCGCCCTGCTGAGGGCCATGGATCTCGGCTTCACTCTTTTTGACACCGCTGAAATGTATGGTGAGGGCCGCACGGAAACCCTGCTGGGCGAGGCCTTGGCGGAGCATGGCCGCGACGACCTGATCCTCGTATCCAAGGTTTACCCGTGGAACGCCGGTTCTTCGGATATGATCGCCGCCTGCGAGGCATCGCTCACCCGCCTCGGCACCGACATGATCGACATCTACCTCCTCCACTGGCCCGGTTCCGTGCCATTCGAGGAAACGCTGGAAGCGGCGGAGCGGCTGAAGGCCGCGGGCAAGATCCGCACCTTCGGCATCAGCAATTTCGACACCTCGGCGCTGGAGGAGATGGAGAGTCAGGGTCTCCTCGCCACAGTCGAACTCAATCAGGTGATGTACAACCCGGCTCGGCGCGGAATCGAATACGATCTTCTGCCCGCCCTTTCCCGTCTTGGCATCAGCGCGATGGCCTACACCCCGCTGGAACCGGCGCGCCTTTCCGGCAACGCCGGCTTCGCGGAACTGGCGGCTGAGGTCGGTCTTACTCCGCCTCAACTCGCATTGGCATGGCACGTCACCCGCGGCGCCGCGATCCCCATCCCCAAAGCCGGCTCACCCGATCACGCAGACGCACTCTGGCAGGCCAGCCAACACCGTTTGTCGGCGGAAGACATGGCACGGATAGACGCGGCCTTCCCGCCACCCAGCGGTCCGCAACCGCTCGACATCCTGTAAGGTCAGGTTTCCGGCGCGCTCAACTCCAGCGGTGCGTTCTCGGCCACCAGATCCGCGGTCGAGAGCCCGGCCTCCGGCCGTGCCAGCGCATAGCGCGTCACCCAGTCCAGCCGTTCCTCCGCGCGGGTTATCGCCACATAGGCCAACCGCTTCCACAGCGGCAGCCCGGCTTCCATCCGGCCGACCCGCGCCGCCGCATACAGGTCCGGCGCAAACACCTGCACCCGTTTCCATTGCGATCCCTGCGCCTTGTGGATGGTGCAGGCGGCCCCGTGAACGAAGGCCGCACCCATGCGCGCCGCCGAGGCGATGAACGGCTCTTCCTGATCCGGTGCCTCGATCTTGATCAGTGCCGCCACGCTCACCTGCGGCTCTTCCGCACCGAACACGTGCAGCCTTGCGAACCCCGGCTTGCGGCCCTCCTTCAGAAACACCGTCTGCGCCCCCTTGATCAGGCCACGCGCCTCCAGGTCGATCCGTTTCTTGCGATGCTTCAGCGGCAGTTCGATGCCGTCGCAGATCAGCGGCTCGCCCGGCAGCAACGCATTTTCCGGCGCACCATAGGCCCGCCGCCACGCCTGAATCAGCCGCACCCGCGTTGCGTTGCGCCAGACCAGCACCGGGCTCCGGGCCATCAGCCCGGCATCGACCCTACGCGCCACCTGCACCCGCTCATCCGCCGCCGCCAGTTCCTCGATCCGCTGTTCGAAATGGTGAAACTCCACCTCCGGGTCGCCCAGCATGTGCGCCAGATCGAGGATCGGGTTGTCCGCCGCCTGCCTGTGGATACGGCTCAGCATCAGCTTCCGGCCCTTCGGCAACGCATCGAAACTCATGTCGCCCGATTGCCCTACGGGCGCAAGTTGCGCAGGGTCGCCGAACAGCACCAGCGTAGTAAAGATCTCCTGCAGATCTTCCAGTTGCCGCTCATCCAGCATCGACGCCTCATCGACAAAGCCGATGTCCAGGGGGTCGTCACGCCGCTTCCAGCCGGTGATGAAGTCACTGCCCCGCAATCCCGCCGTCGCCAGCGCTCCGGGGATGCTCTTGTGCGCCTGGTAGAAGGCCAGCGCCCTGTCCAGCGCCCCGTCCGTCAGCCCTTCGACCACCGGCCTTTCGCCCTCTCCGGCCAGCCATTCCGCGATCTTCTCGTATTCCGGGTCATAAACCGGCGTGTAAAGAATGCGATGTATGGTCGTTGCCGCCACCCCGCGCCCGCGCAGCACACTCGCCGCCTTGTTCGTCGGCGCCAGCACCGCCAGCGTCCGCTTGTCCTTCTTCTTGCGGCTTTCCCACTCGCCGGAAATGATTTCCACCCCGGTGCCTTGCAGGGCATCGACAAGCTGGGCCAGCAGCATCGTTTTGCCCGACCCGGCCTTTCCCAGCACCGCCAGCGTACTGTCCCGCGCCTCCGCTCCCGGTGTCAGCGTTCCGTTCACCAGATCGACGCCAGCCTTTTCGAGTTCGCTGGACACACGGTCCCAGGCTTCGGCCTGATCGTCGGAAAGGGCGATGGACAAGTTCATGCCCTCTCATACGCGGCCCGGCACGGGGAGAGAAGAGGCATCAGGGCTTCAGGCCGCCGCCTTGGTCTCGGGCACGCGTGAGGGAAAGGAGGCATCGAACCATGTCCGCCCAAGGTCTTCGTCCAGGCCTGCGGACGCCGCGATCCGGGCACGTATCTCTTCGGAAAATGGCCACAGGCCCGCACAGATCCGCGCCCTGCCCTCGCCCGCTTCACCGATCACTTCCGGCTCCCAGCCGATCGACCGATATATCCGCCGCATCCGCGCATCAAAGACCCCGATTGACGAAAGCAGACCGAAACGCAGCCCCAGTTCATGGCCCGCCAGCATCACGCCCCCGGCGATGCGCTTGCCGTCGTCATGCGCATCGGGCGAGATGCAGAAACGTGTGCACTCCCAGATCAGCGGGCTCTGGATGGTCACGCCACCGGTCAGATGCAGAAAATGTTCGTTCACCATCGTCCGCCCCAGCGTCGGCAATATCCGCATACTGCCCTTGTGGCGCCCGTCCGACCCCTCCCACATGATATACATGGGATTGACGGCATCGTATTCGTCGCGCTCGAACCCATTGGCATCGACGCTCACGTCCCACTTCAGGCGCTCTTGAAACTGCGCCGCCCGATCGCGGAACATCGTCTCCGCCAGCAGCGGCACAGTGGCGAGTTGGTCGGCATAGATAAAACGGATCATGGTTCTGGCTCCCGGCTTGATTTACCAGGGCCAGCCGTATCGAGCCGGTCGTTAACGAAGTTCGAGCGTGCGCATTCACTTTATTCCGGCAACGCCCGGAAATCAGGGCACGATCAGACCGTTGGCCAGAGCCTTGGCCACCGCGTGGGTCGTGTTCATCGCCCCCAGCTTGTGCCGGGCGGCATCGACATAGACGCGAAACGTGTGTTCGGAAATCTTCAGCCGCTCGGCAGCCTCCGCCCTGCTGCGTCCCGATGCCAGCAGCGAGAGGACGTCCCGTTCCCGCGGTGACAACATCACCCCCTGAACACTCTCGTCATCATCCATGATTTCCGAAACACGCTGATGCATGTAATTGGAGGCCAGCAGCAAGTCGCCACTGTGTTCGCGCAGGAAATCCTCCCACTTGTCGTCATTCACGCCGCTGGTCACGGAAAACAGTGCCAGTTGCCCGCCGACGCCGCGGATGGGAACGCTCATCCCCTGCTGCCCAACCCCCTGCGAGACTGCCTCCCTGTAGAACTCGCGTGCCGCCTTGCTGCTCCAGTCAAGGCTCTTCCAGTTCAACGGGTGGAACCGGCGCAGGCTCTCGGTAATCACTGGGTCGATGCGGACGTATTCTTCTTCCTTGTAACGCTGCACCCACTCCATATCATACGTAAACGCACCGTATTCGCGGCCGCTGGAACCGACGACATGGTAGACAACATGTTGAAGATCGAAAAAATCTCGAATCTGTTCAGCTACTGTCTGAACATCTTCTAGGGTCCGCGAGGATTGCAGCGTCTCCCATACTTCTTCCAGCCGTTTCGTCATCGTAACTCGGCACTTTGAGGGTGATCGCTGCAGAAGAAAGCTCTCTGGAAGCGATCATGATGGCGTCATCCAGATGCTCCGCAAGTTCAAACATGGCCCGCTGTTCAGCATATTCCCTGATGTCGGACAGAACGTGGATCATCCAGTCGTTAAGCATGTAAACCCTCATCGGCAAATATTAACGAAACCTTAAACGGACTTTAACACGACCCATGTTATTCCAGTCTCTCGCACTTTCGCACTCCCCCGAAACTGCGGGATCAAAATTTTTAACTTGTTGATTTCATTGAAAGGAAGGATTTTTGGCCCCCTTGACGATCAAGGCAGCCGGTTAAGGCCGCCTTAATTCTGGGTGTCGAAACTTTTTTACAGGATTGTCGCAAACAGGCGAAATCAGCCGTCCATGCAGTCTTCCAGCGTGCGCAGGCCGGTCCGCGGCGCACCCACCAGCACCGCCATGTTGCCCGGTTTGTGCTCGTTGCGCAGCATCTTCATGTGCCCCGCCGGGATCTCGGCCCAGGGGAACACCTCCGACATGCACGGGTCGAGCCTGCGCTCCACCATCAGCTGGTTCGCCGCCGCCGCCTGCTTGAGGTTCGCGAAATGGCTGCCCTGCGCGCGCTTCTGATGCATCCACAGATACCGCGCGTCCATCGTCAGGTTGTAGCCCGTGGTGCCCGCGCAGATCACGACCATGCCGCCCTTCTTCACCACGAAGACGGAGACGGGGAATGTCGCCTCACCGGGATGCTCGAACACCATGTCCACGTTATTGCCCTTGCCGGTGATGTCCCAGATGGCCTTGCCGAACTTGCGGACCTCGCCGAACCACTCCTTGTATTCGGGGCTGTTCACGGTGGGCATCTGCCCCCAGCAGTTGAAATCCTTGCGGTTCAGCACGCCCTTGGCGCCCAACCCCATCACGAAATCACGCTTGTCCTCGTCAGAGATCACGCCGATGGCGTTGGCCCCCGCCGTGTTGATCAGCTGGATCGCATACGATCCAAGCCCGCCCGACGCACCCCATACCAGCACGTTCTGTCCGGGTCGCAACTCGTGCGGCGAATGGCCGAACAGCATCCGGTAGGCAGTGGCCAGCGTCAGCGTGTAACACGCACTCTCTTCCCAAGTCAGGTGCTTGGGGCGCGGCATCAATTGCTGGCTCTGCACGCAGGTAAACTGCGCGAAGCTGCCATCGGGGGTCTCATAGCCCCAGATCCGCTGGCTGGGGCTAAACATAGGGTCGCCGCCATTACAATGCTCGTCGTCGCCATCGTCCTGGTTGCAGTGGATGACCACCTCGTCGCCCACCTTCCAGCGGCTGACTTTCTCGCCCACCGCCCAGACGATGCCCGAGGCATCCGAGCCCGCGATATGGTACTCGGCACCATGCACATCGAACGGAGAGATCGGCGTACCCAGCCCCGCCCAAACGCCGTTGTAGTTCACGCCCGCGGCCATCACCAGCACCAGCACCTCGTGGCTGTCGGGGCGCGGCACGTCCACCACCTCTTCCAGCATCGCCTTGTCCGGTTCGCCATGGCGTTCGCGCCGGATCGCCCAGGCGTGCATCTGATCGGGCACATGGCCCAGCGGCGGGATCTCTCCTACGGCATAAAGGGTCTTCTTTTCGATTCCCGTGTCCATGTCCTTGTCCAGCATCGGCCTTCTCCAACAGCGAAATTTTATTGCGCACTAAAACTGCGCACATGATGGCTTTCGAGTAATAAAATTGCTCTACTTTCGCAACCCCCTTTTTTGCACTGCATCCAATGCAGCAAACCATAGCCCCAAGCCGATCCACACGAAAAATCCACAGATGCCCTTGATTTGTGGGCTATGATACGGCACAAGCCCGTCGGTGCCGAAATTTTCAGCAAGAAAGTTTTTGGCTTGCGCAAGAATATTTGGCACGTATCCTTGACGCAGCGCAGCATTCACGCCGTCGGAGGGAATCGCTCATGTCAGAGCCCGAGAGAGAGACGAAAAAGGATCGGCCCTGGTTGTTCCGCACCTACGCTGGCCATTCCACCGCCGAAGCCTCCAACGCGCTCTACCGCTCCAACCTCGCCAAGGGCCAGACGGGCCTGTCCATCGCCTTCGACCTGCCCACCCAGACCGGCTACGACAGCGATCACATTCTTTCGCGCGGCGAGGTCGGCAAGGTCGGCGTGCCCGTCGCCCATCTGGGCGACATGCGCACCCTGTTCGACGCCATCCCCGTCGAGCAGATGAACACCTCGATGACGATCAACGCCACCGCGCCCTGGCTGCTCGCCCTCTACATAGCCACCGCCGAGGAACAGGGTGCCGACATCTCGCAGCTTCAGGGCACCGTCCAGAACGACATCATCAAGGAATACCTCTCCCGCGGCACCTACATCTTCCCGCCCGCGCCCAGCCTGCGCCTGATCGGCGATGTCGCCACCTACACGCGTGAAGCGCTGCCCAAGTGGAACCCGATGAACATCTGCTCCTACCATCTGCAGGAGGCGGGCGCGACGCCCGAGCAGGAGCTTGCCTTCGCCCTCGCCACCGCGCAGGCCGTGCTGGACGAGGTGCGCGGCAAGGTGCCCGCGGCCGATTTCCCCATGATGGTCGGCCGCATTTCCTTCTTCGTGAACGCCGGCATCCGCTTTGTCACCGAGCTTTGCAAGATGCGCGCCTTCACCGAGCTGTGGGATGAAATCTGCGAAACTCGCTACGGCGTCGCCGACCCCAAATTCCGCCGCTTCCGCTACGGCGTGCAGGTCAACTCGCTGGGCCTCACCGAGCAGCAGCCGGAAAACAACGTCTACCGCATCCTCATCGAAATGCTCGCCGTCACCCTGTCGAAAAAGGCCCGCGCCCGCGCCGTACAGCTTCCCGCGTGGAACGAAGCGCTCGGCCTCCCCCGCCCGTGGGATCAGCAGTGGTCGCTGCGGATGCAGCAGATCATGGCGTATGAGACCGACCTACTCGAATACCCCGACCTCTTCGACGGCAACCCCGCCATCGACGCCAAGGTGGCCGCGCTGAAAGCCTCGGCCCGCGAGGAACTGGCCACGATCGACAGCATGGGCGGCGCGGTCGCCGCCATCGAATACATGAAATCCCGCCTCGTCGCCGCCAATTCCGAACGGCTGACCGGCATCGAGCAGGGGCAAACCACCGTCGTCGGCGTCAACCGCTTCCAGAACGGAGAGCCGAGCCCGCTGACAGCGGGCGACGGCGGCATCATGACCGTGGACCCCAAGGTCGAGGCCGACCAGATCGCCCGGCTGGAGGAATGGCGCGAGGCCCGCGACGCGGATGCCGTGCGCGTAGCCCTCGACGCCCTGAAATCCGCCGCGAAATCGGGCGACAACATCATGCCGCCCTCCATCGCCGCCGCGAAGGCGGGTGTCACCACCGGCGAATGGGCCGCCGCGATGCGCGCCGCCTTCGGCGAATACCGCGCCCCCACCGGCGTCGGCGCCTCGCCTTCCAACGCCGCCGTGGGGCTGGAAAGCATCCGCGAAACCGTCGGCGCCGCCGCCGAGAAGCTGGGCCAGCCGATCCGCTTCCTCATGGGCAAGCCCGGCCTCGACGGCCATTCCAACGGTGCCGAACAGATCGCCGTGCGCGCCCGCGATTGCGGCATGAAGGTCTTCTACGAAGGCATCCGCATGACCCCCGAGGCGCTGATCGAGGCCGCCATCGACGCCAATGTCCATATCATCGGCCTCTCGATCCTGTCCGGATCACACATGCCGCTGATCGAGGACTTCCTCGCCCGCCTCGAAGCTTCCTCTCTCAAGGGCACGCCGGTCATCGCCGGCGGCATAATCCCAGAGGCCGACAGCCAGCGCCTCCGCGAACTTGGCGTGGCGCGCGTCTATACGCCCAAGGATTTCGACCTCAACGCGATCATGGCTGATATCGTCACACTGGCCACCGGCGGAGACAGGCTGGCGGCGGAGTAGTCGCATCGGCGTAAAAGACCCGAGACAAGCCCCGGAACCGGCCGCCGTGCGGTGCAATCACTCGGCCCGCCTGTAGATCACACGGCACCCGTCATCCGACGTGATGACGATCTCATCCGGCCCCTCGACTTCCAGCCTGTAGTTCAGCATCGCATCATTGGCGGCCTGCATCTTCAGCCGCGCTCCTTCCAGCACCCAATCGCCCGAATGCCATATCTTGCCGCCATCCGCCGCGCCGGGCGCATCGAACACGCCTTCATCCCGCAGCACCAATCGTTCGGGATAGATGTCGGCACAAGGCTCACCCGGCCCTTTCTCCCATGCCCCCGCCAATAGTTCGCGTTCCATCACGGCCTCCCGAAAATGCGCCCCCGCCGGGGCGGAGGCCAGAATGGCGGCCGACACTGCGACCGCCGTTGCTCTCTTCAGGACCATATGGTTCAGCCAACGCTGTCGGCCAGCGCCGCCACCATCCGGTCGCCGTTGGCGGCGGTTTTCAGCGTGCTCGCCAACGCCTTGCTGCAGGATTTCTTCAGCGCGGCCTTGTCGGCACCCTTGGCAAGCTCTGCAATCCGCCGCGCCTCCGACGACGAGATCACCGGCGCGTCGCCCAGTACCTTCATCGCTTCCGCCGCGTTGCCCTTGCGCTTGCCGAAACGCCGCCCGACCTGTTTGGCCTTCAGCACCGCGAAGTGCGGTGACAGAACCGGGCTGTCCATCGCCTTGTCCAGCGCCCGGTTGCCCTCCTCTAGGTGATCGCCGCCGATGGCAAGTGTCAGCAGCAGGTCCGGCTCCGTCAGTGCCGCCTTGGCCGCAACCGCGTGGGCCTCGTCCTCGACATGGGTCACCATCACCGAATCCTCACCCGAGACCCGCACCGCCATGCCGTTCATCTCCCACGAGACATCAACGATTATCTTGTGAAGACCCGGCGCAGGGAACAACGCACCGTCGCGCCCTCGCAAGAGCGTCATGTCGGAAGAGATCGACGCCCCCGGCTTCAGCACCTCATGCTGGTGCTCCTCGATACACTTCATGATCGAGCGGAAGCTGCGCACCGTCGCCGCCGGATCGACGATCCGCCCGCTGACATGCTCGGACTTCAGGCTCAGGCTGTCGGGCACTTCGATCGGGCTGTCCGAATGGTTGGTCAGTGTCACCTTCACCCGCACGGGCGCGCCAATCGGCACACTGTCGAGCAGCGGCTCCACCCGCAGCCCCAGCGGCCCGTTCAGGTCCAGCGCATCCTCGTCCGAGATCGGCGCCGAACCATAGGCCGAACCGAACGGGATCATCCCCGGCCGGACCCACGGATCCGGCATATGCCGCAACCGCTTGGCGTCAGCCGCATTGAACGACCACTGAATGTTGGCCGGGAAGGTGCCCGGGCTCGCCGCAATCGTGCCGGTCGTGTTCATGAAACCGTTGTCCGCCGTGTTGTGATACAACCCCAGCGCATGGCCCAATTCGTGCACCGCCGTGCGGAAGTACGGGCCGGTCGCATCACCGAACTGCATTCCCTGCACCGTGCCCCACTGGCTGGTGGAGGGGATCACCCAATGGCTGGAAATTCCCGCGCCCTCGCGGGGGATGTTGTTGCTGTCGCCGCCATATGCATCGTACATGATGCCCCGGCTGGTGCTGTCCAGCCTGCGCACGCACAGCAGATGATACCGCCATTCGCTGTCGAGATTTGCCGAGTCCCGCCGCGCCAGCATCGCCGAATGCATCTCGGCGTCCGACCAGGATTCACCCGAAGGTTCTGTCAGGTTGGTGTCGCTCTGGTAGACGTTCACGTCCCAGTCCACCGCGTCGAACACCGTGCTCCACGTTTCGCCCGCACCATTCCCGGCCGGATAATCCGATTGCGAAACCCTGTCGATTTCGATGGTGGCCTTGCGCAGGTAGTCGGAAACCCAGCCCATCCTGATGGTGCCGAGATCGACATTCGCCGGACTCATCAGCGTGCCTTCCAGGTAGGTCGCGCCGGAAGGGTAGCCGGCGGGCGCACTCTTGAACGTCATCACCGCCGAATGCAGCCCGTCGTTCGTCCAGTTGTTCGTGGTGCTGTCAAAGGCATAGCGCTCGAACTGCAGTGTGAAGGAATTGCTGAGCGTCAGCCACTGCAGGATCTGCGTCACCCGCAAATAATACTTGTAGCGCGAACGGGAGAATATCGGGATGCCCGCACTCGGGCTCGGGTCCGGGTTCGGCACCAGCCGGAACGAGGGCCACGACGTGAAGGTGAACGCATTGTGCGAGTAAAGATCGCCGGAAGCCGTGGTCGCCGTCCCATGCCGCTCGATCCGCATCGTGCCATTATAGCGCGTGAACGGCGAAGACTTGGGCTGCCACTGCAGAAAATAGGCCCCGTGCTTGAGACTGCGCAATCGCCACGGCTGTGCCACAGCTACGGGAAATCGCGTCGCCGATGCGGCCGCAGCGGACAAGTTCACGTTGGATGTCGCCCGCTCGAACCTTGGCATGTCATCGGCAGGGTCCGCATCATCGATCAGGAATTCTTCTGGGAGTACAGGCACTTCGCTCCGGCCAACCATGGCATCGCTCCAATCTTGATGTTACAATGGGACGCAAGCGAAGAATAATGCTGCGTCACAACTCAAGGTAACGAAATATTCGTTCTCGAATATGCGAATCCGCACAGTTCGACGAATCCCGCGGCCCGTCGATGTCGCTCCCGCTTGCAACATAAGGCCTTCGCCTTTACACATTTTGCCAGTGAAACGTGCGGGTGTTCAGCTGAGCATCAGTGGCCGGAAGGCAGTACCTGCAAGTGTAGTAACGGCCACGCGACGAGAGAGCTGCCAGCCATGATGATCCTGCCCGAGCTTCGCCTCGCATTCGTCCATATCTACAAGACCGGCGGCACCTCCCTGACCCAGTTGCTGGCGCCGCACACCTGGCCACGGTTCCGCATGCCGGAAACGCGGATGAGCGGGCCGGGTTTTCAGGGCACCTGGCACTTCAAGGGCCAGCAACACGCCCGCTTCAACCACCCCAATGCCGGCTTCCCGCCGGGCCAGCGCGACCACATGGACGAATACCGGTTTCTCGCCGTTGTCCGCGACCCGTATACGTGGAGCCATTCGGTCTACAAGGAATTCTTCTCCACCGATTACGGCGACAACAACGGCTCCAATTTTCTGTTCGGCCAGGTCAAGCCGAACCGCACGCTGGAAGATTTTCATGCCTTCGCCCGCGCCTTCAAGCCGGGTCACAAGGAGATGTACGGGCTGGACACCCAGTCCGCATTCCTTGAAGGCATCCCGAGCGAACAGCTTCACCTCATCCGCTTCGAAAACTACGATGCGGAAGTCCGCCGGGTTCTGCCCGAGCTGGGCGTGGAAGTGGACGAACTGCCCCATTCCCTCGACCGCGGCGACTCCAAGCGTATCGAGGCAGAGGCCCTGCGCAGCAACCGCGGCCACGTCGAATTCTGCAACGAATTCTACGCCGAGGATTTCGAGAATTTCGGCTACGAGATGGTTGACGCCTCGAAACTGGGCTGAGCAGGTCTCACTGCCGGCTCGGGTATCCCAATATTTCATAATGCGGCCACTCCGCCGCTTCCAACCGGGCCAGCAGCGCGCCTGAAATGCCGGAGCGCCCCGTCTCACCGGCCGTGGTGTTCACCCGCCGCGCGCCATCCGCCAGCAGTTTCCGTGCCTGCGCCGGCTTGCGCAGGTGCGGCAGCAGCGGCCCCTCCACCAATGCCAGCAGGTCGGCGTTCAGCGTCTCGGTCTTCACCACCGCATCCGGGATATAGCGGGTGCGCAGCGCCCGCCGCAGCCCCACGTCGCTGCGCGGCCGCAGCAACGGGTTGGCAAACCCTCGCAGGTTCAACAGCATGAACCGGTTGCTCATCAGCCCCAGCCCCGGCAGGAACATTGCCGCCGCCCGACGCGACAGGTAGCTGTCAATGGGCCCGTCTAGGATCATCTCCAGCCAAGCCTCGAACCCTCCAAGCTCCCCGTAGGTTTCCAGCAGTTTCGTGCCATGCATCCGCTGATGGGCAAAGAACGCTCCCTTGCCCTCACATCCGAACCGGTAGAGAGAGGCGTATTGGTCCAGCGGATCACGGCAACTGGAGAAGTGGAATTTCGATCGATCGTGAAAATACCCCAGTCGCCGGTGCTTGTGCCCGCGCAGCGGTTTACCGTCGATATGTCGGGTCAGAAAATCACGGATGAAGGTCGATCCGGTTTTCGGCGTGTCGAGGTAGCAGACCCCTGCGAACTCCAGCAACGCCGCCTCAGACCCGCCGTTCGACCATCATCTTCTTGATCTCAGCAATCGCCTTCGCCGGGTTCAGGCCCTTCGGACAGGTTTTCGTGCAGTTCATGATCGTATGGCAACGGTACAGCTTGAACGGATCTTCCAACTCGTCAAGCCGCTCCCCCGTCGCCTCATCACGGCTGTCGATGATCCAGCGATAGGCGTTGAGCAGCGCAGCCGGGCCGAGGTAGCGATCACCGTTCCACCAGTAGCTCGGGCAAGAGGTCGAACAGGAGGCGCACATCACACACTCATAAAGCCCGTCCAGTTTCTTGCGGTCCTCGATGGACTGCCGCCATTCCTTCGCCGGCCGGTTCGTCTTCGTCTCCAGCCACGGCATGATGCTGGCGTGCTGGGCGTAGAAGTGCGTCAGGTCCGGCACGAGATCCTTGATGACGGGCATATGCATCAGCGGGAAGATCTTCACCTCGCCCGGCACCTCGTCCAGCCCGTAGATACAGGCCAGCGTATTGTTGCCGCCGATGTTCATGGCGCAGGAGCCGCAGATCCCCTCCCGGCAACTGCGCCGGAAGGTCAGCGTCGGGTCGATCTCGTTCTTGATCTTGATCAGCGCGTCCAGCATCATCGGCCCGCAGGTGTCGAGATCGACGAAATACGTATCCACGCGCGGATTTTCACCGCTGTCGGGATCGTAGCGATAGATCTTGAACGTCTTGAGGTTCGTCGCACCTTCCGGCTTCGGCCACGTCTTGCCAACCGTCATGCGCGAGTTCTTCGGAAGCGTCAGTTCTACCATTTCGTCTCTCTCCAAAGGGGCGATGCTTTCACGCCCCGTACCCTTTCTCAGGCGTCGCCGCGTCTTATCCCTGGGACACGAACTGCGACAATGTTCCGCCCTGCTGGATGAACAGCAGCGCATCCTTCTTCGCCTGGTCGCTCAGACTGTTCCAGATCACCAGTTCGTCGCCGGTAAACTGCACCGGCGCGCCTTCGGAAACCTGCGGCGCCAGTCCGATGCTGTTGCTCGCCATGCAAGCGTCGAACTCGGGCGACGGCTTGATGTCGCGCACGATGCCCTGCACCTGCGTCACCACCACGAAGTCGCCGGTCTGCTGCGCCCGCACCAGCCGCTTGTTCTTGCTCTTGCCCAGCGCCGCATTCGCCTGGGCATAGCACTGCCGCTCCTGATCGGAACGGAAGGCAATCTCTTCTCCGCCGCAGCCCGCCAGAAGCAGGCCGAGGCCGGCACATCCCAAAAGTGCAAACCGCATCGTCATCTCCTCAGATCGCCACGAATTGCGTCAGCGTGCCGCCGTTGCGGATATAGGCAGCAGCCTCGCGGCGCGCATCCTCCGTCAGCGAATTCCAGATCACCCGCTCATCTGACGTCAGCGAAGGCGGCATCGGTGTCGCTCCGCCCTCTGCCGCCGGTGCGGCGGCGGTGGCGGTGGCGGCCGGCGCTGCCCCATCATCCGTCGTCGCCATCGGCGCATCACAGGCCGCCAGCAGCCCGGCGCTGCCCATCATCGCGGCCCCAAGAACGATCGAAGATCTCTTCATCTTTTTCTCCTCACAAAGACTGTGCGGGGAAATTCCCCGCCCCTTTATGTCTGTTGCGCCGCGATTTGGCCAACACTTCCAGAAAGCCTCAGTATACGCGCGCCTTGGGTGCCACCTTCTTCATTTCGATGCCGCCCTCGCTCTCCGCCGTCAGCGGCTCGAGGTGAACGCCGCGGTAGGACAATCTCACATCGTCGTCCGCGCCCACACGCGCCAGCGTATGCTTGCGCCAGTTTACGTCGTCGCGGTCGGGGTGATCCTCTTGGGCATGGGCACCCCGGCTTTCCTTCCGCGCCTCGGCACTGACGATCGTGGTCAGCGCGTTCGGCATCAGGTTCGCCAGTTCCAGCGTTTCCATCAGGTCGGTGTTCCAGATCAGGCTGCGGTCGGACACCTTGATGTCGGCCATCTGGGCCGCGACGCCCTGCATCTTCTCCACCCCTTCGGCCAGCGTCTTGTCGGTGCGGAAGACGGCGGCATCGGCCTGCATCGTCTTCTGCATCGTCAGCCGCAGGTCCGATGTCGGAATGGCACCGTCGGCATTGCGGATGGCATCGAACCGCGCCATCGCCTGATCGACACTCGCATCGTTCAACTCCGGGTTCGGCGCCGCCGGGTCCACCACCTGCCCGGCGCGGATCGCCGCTGCCCGGCCGAATACCACGAGATCAATCAGCGAGTTGGAGCCGAGGCGATTGGCACCGTGCACACTCGCGCAGCCGGCCTCGCCAACGGCCATCAGCCCTGGCAGAATTCGGTCCGGCTCGTCTTCCGTCGGATCCAGAACCTCGCCCCAATAGTTCGTCGGGATGCCGCCCATGTTGTAATGCACCGTCGGCAGCACCGGAATCGGCTCCTTCGTCACATCGACACCGGCGAAGATGCGCGCGCTCTCCGAAATGCCCGGCAGCCGCAGTTGCAGCGCCTCCTTCGGCAGATGGTCAAGATGCAGGTGAATATGGTCGCCCTCAGCGCCCACGCCACGCCCTTCGCGGATCTCCATCGTCATGCAACGGCTCACCACGTCGCGGCTCGCCAGATCCTTGTAGGTCGGCGCATAGCGTTCCATGAACCGCTCACCTTCGGAGTTGGTCAGGTAGCCGCCCTCGCCGCGCGCACCTTCGGTGATCAGGCAGCCCGCACCATAGATTCCGGTCGGGTGGAACTGCACGAACTCCATGTCCTGCAACGGCAAACCCTGCCGCGCCACCATCCCGCCGCCATCGCCGGTACAGGTATGTGCAGAAGTCGCGCTGAAATAGGCGCGCCCGTAGCCGCCCGTTGCCAGCACCACCATCTTGGCGTTGAACCGATGCAGCGTGCCGTCATCCAGCTTCCAGGCGATCAGCCCCTGGCACGCCCCATCCTCGCTCATGATCAGATCGAGGGCGAAATACTCGATGAAGAACTCTGCGTTGTTCTTCAGGCTCTGCCCGTACAGAGTATGCAGAATGGCATGCCCCGTCCGGTCCGCCGCCGCGCAGGTCCGCTGCACGGGAGGTCCTTCGCCGAATTCCGTCGTGTGCCCGCCGAAGGGCCGCTGGTAGATCTTGCCCTCTTCTGTCCGCGAAAACGGCACGCCGTAATGCTCCAGCTCGTAGACGGCCTTGGGCGCCTCGCGCGTCAGGTACTCCATCGCGTCCATGTCGCCCAGCCAGTCCGACCCCTTCACGGTGTCGTACATGTGCCACTGCCAGTTGTCCGGCCCCATGTTGGAAAGGCTCGCCGCGATTCCGCCCTGCGCCGCCACCGTGTGGCTGCGGGTCGGGAACACCTTGGTCACGCAGGCTGTCCGCAACCCGTGTTCCGCCATGCCCAGCGTTGCCCGAAGACCGGAGCCGCCGGCGCCGACCACGACGACATCATAGGTGTGGTCGATGAATTCATAAGCCGCCATGTCTCTCTCCGATCAGCTGCTGAAGGCGATCTTGGCGACGGCGAAAACGCCCGTCAGGCCAAGCGCCCAGCAGAACAGTATGTTCGCCAGCAAGGCCGCCGTCCGCGCCAGCTTGCCATGCACATAGTCCTCGATGACGACCTGCAGGCCCATCATGTGGTGATATAGCGTGACGGCAATGAACAGGATGGCGACGATGGCGTTGAACGGGCTTGCATAGATTGCCCGCACCTCCTCGTAGGAGCCGCCCAGCGCATTCGCGAACGGGAAGATGAACAGCAGCGTCAGCGGCACCAGCGCCGCCGATGTGATCCTCTGGCTGATGAAGTGGCCGGTCCCTTCCTTGGCGGAGCCAAGTCCGTTCGCGCGCTGCCTGTCAGTCCGAAATTGCATTGGCCTCTCCTCAGAATGCCACGATCAGCGTGATCAGGGTCAGCACCACGGTACCACCGATCACGACGTAGGAGGATTTATCGATCTTGTCGATTTCGTAGCCCGAACCGGTATCCCAGTAGAGATGGCGGATGCCGACCAGCACGTGAAACCACAGCGCCGCCAGCGATCCGATCAGGATCAGCCCGCCGATCCAGCTGGTGATCAGGTCGTCGGCAAAGCGGAAAGCGCCCTCGCCCGACGACAGTGCCACGAACCACCAGACAACCAGCAGGATCGTCAGGCTCAGGCCAATGGCCACGGCACGGCTCACGATAGAGGTGATCCAGTTGAGTGCGGGGCGTTGGACAGTCACATGCGGAGATAGCGGGCGATTGCCGCGATTGACGTCAGCCATGAAATGCCTCTCTCTCTCTGTATCAGCTGCGGAAGCTTTGCTGCCGCGCAGCATCAACCTAGATCAGTTTGCGGTCGCTTCCCAGCCCCGATGTTATGGCGATATGCCGCGCATCGTGTCAATTTCAGGCAATTTTTGCCGCTTGTGATCACGAAAAATTTTCGCGTGATCACAAATGGCACTGCCAGAATCGATCCGATGTCGATCAAAGTATCCAACAGTATGCATTAACCATTAGCCTCTGATTCGGGTTCTGAAATGGTTAATTCGTACCGTTCGCTCCGGGTCGGCGTTGCGTGAAATCCGGGAAAAATATTTTCTTTGACGGACTCTCGGGCCGAATCCCGGACAGATCTTACGCCACCGTTCGATGCCAGCCTTGAAAGGGCGTTACGATCAATCTCCCACTTTCCACCCGGCACCGTAGTCCGGTGGCGGAAAATTCATCACAGCACTCTTCGCATTTGCAGCAAGAAATTCTGGTGTTGGCAGGTAAGAATGCCATTACCTCAAAGGTAAGGGCCGCACTTACCTTTCATCTGATCGGCCGTCGCCACCGCAGCGTCAACTGTCTGATTTCTCCAGACAGCCATACCAAAACCATACCAAACCTATACCAAAACCATACGCCGATCAGGTGCTTCGGGGCACCAGTAGCCAGAGGTCGAGGTCCAGCAGCACAGAGGGCAGATATCGTCCCGAGTCGTCCCTCAGCTTCCCGGCCATACCCCGCTCCGAACTGGCCACCATCCGCACCCGCAGCGCCCCGACATCCGGTCGGGAAGTCTCCTCGGCCGCAAGAATTTCGCTCCAGGCGAACACAGTCATTCCCGAATGCGCCGGATTGGCATGGGCGCCGGCATTGATCCCCGCAATCATTTGCGCATTGCCCAAGCCATTGAAACTCAAGGCTCTTGCCAGGCTGATAATGTGGCCGCCGTAGATCAGCCGCTTGCCATCCTCGCGCAAGGTCGCGTCGAAATGCACCTTCGCGGTGTTCTGCCACAGGCGCGTCGCCATCATGTGTTCCGCTTCCTCCAGCGTCACACCGTCCACATGGTCAATCACTTCTCCCGGCGCATAATCCTCCCACATGTGGGTGGACCCCGCCAAGTCCTTGTCATAATTTGAAAAATTCAGGCCTTCCGGCACTTTCAGGTCGCGCGCCTCAACCTTCGCCGCCAGTTCGGGCACCACCGTTTCCGGCGCTGCCGCGCCCGTGTCGCGCTTGCGCACCATCACCCAGCGGCAATACTCCAGCACGGGGTCGCCCTGCCCATCCAACCCGGTCGTCCGCACCCAGACGATACCGGTTTTGCCGTTGGAATTTTCTTTCAGGCCAATGACTTGGCTAACGGATCGGAGCGTTTCGCCCGCATATACGGGACGCAAGAAACGCCCCTCGGCATAGCCCAGGTTGGCCACCGCGTTCAGCGAAATATCGGGCACGGTCTTGCCGAATACCACATGAAAGCTCAGCAGATCGTCCATCGGGCTTTCCGGAAGGCCACAGGCCTGCGCGAAAAGATTGGAAGAGTGGAGCGCGAACCGGTTCGGATACAGGCTACCGTACAATGCACGGTCGCCGGCCGTTACCGTCCTCGGCGTCGCGTGGACAATCTCCATACCCACTTGATAATCTTCAAAGAAATGTCCGGCATTCGTCTTGGTCATTGCTGGCCGAGCTTCATGTCCGGCGTGTAGTCCGCCTCGATTTCCTTCGTCACCGCCTGCCCGCACATCATGACGTTGCGCGCCGGGTCATAGGCATAGGTAGGGCTTCCATGCAGGCTCCAGCCGGCCGCCAGCGCCGCACTGACCTTGTGACAGAACGCGCTGGAGTCTTCTTCCGTCAGCAACCGGTAAATCACACTCATCTCATCCTCCGAAAGGCCAATAGCCCAGCCATGTATGTACCCCGGCAATGACGGCATAAATCACTGCACTGATAAGCAAAAGTCGCACGTCGCCTTTGGCGGCGCCGGGCTCCGGCCGCTGCCACTCCGGCTGCATCCGGTTGATCAGCGCAATCTCCAGTACCGACCAGATCAGCATCCCACCGAACAGAATTACCGACATGAGATCGCCGTTGACCATCAGATGCGCCACGGCCCAGGTAAACATGCCCAGAAGCATCGGGTGCCGAAACCAGCTGCGCGCCCGCCCTTTGGAATTCCCCAGACCGAACAGGACCACAGCCACGAACATCAGGAGGTTATTGACGTGCGTCGCCCAGCTCGGCGGCGTGTAGATCGGGTAGAAGTAACTGCCGCGGAAACCGGCAATCATCAGGATGACCGCCAGCAGAAGTACGCCGGCAAACACGCCCTTGGAGCCTTCGCCCATCCGCGCCGTCATCCCGGCACGCATCTCCGGCGCCACCCGACCGAACAAATGCCCCGCGTACCAGAGCAACAGCCCGGCAATCAGCAATCCCATTTTCTGTCTCCCCTATCGGGCGGCAATCGCACCGGCACGCTTCAGCAGGCGTTGCGCCGCCTCGACATGCAGATTTTCCACGATCCGCCCGTTCAGCACTGCAATACCGCCGCCGGCTTCTTCGAATGCCTGCACCATTGCCTCGGCCTCCGCCACGTCTTCGGCATCCGGGCTGAAAACTTCATGCGTCACGGACACTTGGGCCGGATGAATCAGCGTCTTGCCATCAAATCCGAGGTCCCGCCCCTGCTCGCATTCGATCCGTAATCCTTCTTCGTCCTTGAAGGCATTGTAGACACCGTCAAGACAGAGGATCCCCGCCGCCTTCGCTGCAAGAAGGCTCAGCCCAAGCCCCGGCATCAGCGCCAGCCGGTCCGGGCGGAATTGCGCGTGCAGATCCTTCAGCAGGTCATTGGTGCCAAGGACGAATGCTTCCAATCTGGGAGACGACTTTGCGATTTCCAGGGCCTTCAGCATCGCGAGCGGTGTTTCCATCATCGCCCAGATCCTCGTTTCCGGTGCATCGTCCAACCTCGCGGCCAGCTTCTGCACCGTTTCGGCACTCTCGACCTTCGGCAACAAGATGGCGTCCGGTTTCGCGGATATCGCGGCATCCAGGTCAGCTGCACCCCACTCGGTGTCGGCGCCGTTCACCCGGATCGCCACCCGCCGGTACCCGAATCCGCCAGCCTTCACGGCTTCCGTCACCTGTTCCCGCGCCAGCTCTTTGGCATCCGGGGCGACGGCGTCCTCCAGGTCGAGAATCACGGCATCAACGTCAAGTTGACGCGCCTTCTCCAAAGCCCGGGCATTGGACCCTGGCATATACAAAACAGACCGGTGCGGAAGCTGCGAAACTGCCATGAATTACCCCAAACCAAGCGATATTGCGCTGCAAACCTATCGAATTGGCGTCGCGGGTAAAGGCAAACTTCAGGCTATTAATACGTTCGATCAGGACAGAGTCTTCATTTTGGCGATGAATTCGCCTCAAATTCGCCGAAAATCCTTAAGAAATAGTAACACATAGGGCCCGGGGGAGCGCCCGTAAGATTAACCAATTTTTGCGGGTTCGTTCGCAAGCTTGGTTATACGAGGCCCACTGCGTTAGGGAGGCCGCCGAAGGTTTGGCCATCGGAAGGCGAAGAACGCAAAGGGTTTCGTGACAGTGCGACCGCGGGGCCCGCCCGTTAGCATAACGCTAAAGGCCAGGTGCATGCTCCGCCTCTATATGAGGTAGACAGAATGAAACGTCTTGTTGGATCAACCGCGATTGCGTTGTCCGTCTCGCTCTCCCTGGCGAGCGGTCTTGCGGGTTCGGCTGCGGCGCAGCAGAAACCGTGTGGAGAGCGCGAACAGATCGTATCGCGGCTCGGAGACAAGTATGGCGAGGCCCGTACCGCACGCGGCCTCAGCCACAACAACGGCATGGTGGAAGTCTATGCGTCCGAGGAAACGGGCACATGGACGATACTCATCACCCTTCCCAACGGCGAGACGTGTCTCGTTGCGGCCGGTGACTTCTGGGAAAATGCACCGCTGGAAGTGACACAATCCAAGCAAGCCATCTAAAATCGCCGTCCGGCACAGTCTTCCCCAACGTTTGGGCGCGCCATTTCAGATGAGCGCGTCCCATATCAGTTTTAGTCCTGTCAACGTCAGGAAGATGTAGGCAAGGTTGAAGAACAGCGTCTCGGGCACATGCTTATGCGCCCATACTCCCGCCAGTGTTCCGGCAATTGCACAGGGGACAAGTGTTGCCACGGCCCATACCGTATCCGTCGTGAATAGACCCATGCCCAGATATACAAAGAATTTCAGCGCATTGACGACCGAGAAGAAGAGCACCGAACACGCCTGAAAGGTTGTCTTGTCGAGGTTTCTGCGCAACAGATAAACGGAGGCCGGCGGTCCACCAGCATGGCTCACGAAACTGCTGAAGCCAGATAGCCCGCCCCACAGGATGGCCGATGCGGATGTCGGCTCTCCCCGACCGAGTTTCAGCCACCCACGCTTCACTGAAATCTGGAATGCAACGAAACCAACCGCGATCACCCCGATCATCAGCTTCACGAAGCTGCCATCGATCGTCCGAAAGAGCAACGCCCCGATCAGGATTCCAGGAACTGATGCAAAAAGCAGCAGCTTGACGTCATTCCACTGCCACTGACGCCAATAGGCCCGCAAGGCGGTCACATCCATGACCATCAGAATCGGCAGCATCAAAGCCACGGCCTGCGTCGGCGGCACGACCAGCGCCAGGAAGGGCGCCGCTGCGAAGGCAGGCCCGTTCGCAAAACCTCCCTTGGCAATACCGGCGAAAATCACCGCGGGCACGGCAAACAGGTAGAATGTCAAATCAAGCGTCACTTCAGTCTTCCTTCATGCTCGCGGACATATTCACAGCGTGCAATCACGCCGCCCGGGCCTTGCGATAAACGCGACAAATGGATAGGCCAAATTGCGAGAACATGCCTCAAAGGAGAAATTTGATATGGCACGTGCAAAGATTGCTCTGATTGGAGCAGGCCAGATCGGCGGTACACTCGCGCACCTGGCCGCTCTGAAAGAGCTCGGGGATGTAGTTCTTTTCGATATCGCAGAGGGGACACCGCAAGGCAAGGCGCTCGATATCGCAGAGAGTGCACCCGTCGACGGTTTCGATGCCGTGCTCAAGGGCACCAATGATTATGCCGATATCGCTGGAGCGGATGTCTGCATCGTCACGGCCGGCGTGCCCCGCAAGCCGGGCATGAGCCGTGATGACTTGCTCGGCATCAATCTCAAGGTCATGAAGTCCGTGGGTGAGGGCATCGCAGCAAATGCGCCGAATGCATTCGTTATCTGCATCACCAATCCGCTCGATGCGATGGTTTGGGCTTTGCGGGAGTTCTCCGGCCTTCCGCATGAGAAGGTCTGCGGCATGGCGGGTATCCTCGACAGCGCCCGTTTCCGCCACTTCCTGGCCGACGAGTTCGAAGTTTCCGTGAAGGATGTAACAGCGTTCGTTCTCGGCGGTCACGGCGACACGATGGTTCCGCTCTCCCGTTATTCCACTGTAGCAGGCATTCCCCTGCCCGACCTCGTGGAGATGGGTTGGACCAGCCAGGAAAAGCTTGATGCAATCATTCAACGCACGCGCGACGGCGGCGCTGAAATCGTAGGGCTGCTCGGTAACGGCTCCGCGTTCTATGCTCCTGCGGCGTCTGCGATCGAAATGGCCGAAGCCTACCTCAAGGACCAGAAACGCCTGCTGCCCTGCGCTGCCTATATCAAAAGCGCACTCGGCGTGAAGGATCTCTACGTCGGCGTTCCGACCGTCATCGGCGCTGGTGGCATCGAGAAGATCGTTGAGATCAAGCTCAACAAGGATGAGCAGGCCATGTTCGACAAGTCGGTAGAAGCCGTCAGGGGATTGGTTTCCGCCTGCAAGGAGATAGATTCTTCGCTTGGCTAGAATTGGCGATTGAGCAAGGAAGAGGGCGCGTCGGCAGATGCGCCCTTTTTTTGTGGCACCACCAGAATGCTAAACATGCCGATGGATTTCGGCATTCAGTTGAATACATTGATACCGCTCACTTTTTCGCGGACCATGGGTCGTTTCAAGGGACCGAATCATCCCCGACCGGACAATTCTTGGTTTTGTGATCACAAGAATTTTAGCGTGATCACAAATTAGCGCTTTTACATCAAAACCGCGATTATTTACCGTTTTCCCTTTGCTCTGCGCTCACTTTCAGCCTACCGATTTGTGAACCGTGCGCATGTTCTGTGCGCCGCACTGCCCAGAGCAAAGGGGACGTTGCCAGATGAACATCCATGAATACCAGGCCAAGCAGCTTTTGAAATCCTATGGCGCACCCGTCTCCGACGGTCGTGCCGTTCTCCGCGCCGAAGAGGCTAAATCCGCCGCCGGCGAGCTCGACGGCCCCGTTTGGGTCGTCAAGGCACAGATCCACGCGGGCGGACGCGGCAAGGGCAGTTTCAAGGAAGCGGAAGCCGGTGAGAAGGGCGGTGTACGTCTGACAAAATCCGTGGAAGAAGCGGCGGAAGAAGCGGAAAAGATGCTCGGCCGGACATTGGTAACCCATCAGACCGGCCCCGCCGGCAAGCAGGTCAACCGCATTTATATCGAAGAGGGAGCGGGTATCGAGACAGAACTCTACCTGGCCCTTCTGGTAGACCGGATTTCCTCTCGCGTCTCGTTTGTCTGCTCCACCGAGGGCGGCATGGATATCGAGGAAGTCGCCGCGTCCACGCCTGAGAAGATTCTCACCTTCTCCGTCGATCCCGCCTCCGGCATTTCAGGCTTCCACGGCCGCCGCGTCGCCTTCGCTCTCGGGCTGGAGGGCGCGCAGGTCAAGCAATGCGTGAAACTGGTCAATACGCTCTTCAAGATGTTCATCGAGAAAGACATGGAGATGCTGGAGATCAATCCGCTGATCGTCACCGACAAAGGCGATCTGCGCTGCCTCGACGCCAAGATGGGTTTCGATTCCAACGCGCTTTACCGCCAGTCCGACATTCTCAGCCTGCGTGACGAGACGGAAGAGGACCCCAAGGAGCTCGCCGCGTCCAAGTTCGACCTCAACTATATTGCGCTCGATGGCGAAATCGGCTGCATGGTCAACGGTGCCGGCCTTGCCATGGCGACTATGGATATCATCAAGCTTTATGGCGCAGAGCCTGCCAACTTCCTCGACGTTGGTGGTGGCGCAACGAAGGAGAAGGTGACCGAAGCGTTCAAGATCATCACCTCCGACCCGAACGTAAAAGGCATTCTCGTCAACATCTTCGGCGGAATCATGCGTTGTGACGTCATCGCGGAAGGGGTCGTGGCCGCAGTCAAGGAAGTCGGACTGCAGGTGCCCTTGGTCGTTCGTCTCGAAGGAACGAACGTCGAGAAGGGCAAGGAGATCATCAACACCTCCGATGTTGACGTGATTGCCGCGGATGACCTCGCTGACGCAGCCGAAAAAATCGTCAAGGCCGTCAAGGGCTGAAGTTTCACCGACATCCGGTGTAGGCTCGCTTGGCCTGCATCGGAATTGGAGACGAGAATCGTGACCAGCGCACCAGAAGCCATCCCTGAGATCGAAACGGCAAGCGGCCGCAGGCTGGATTACATCGTGTTCGGCCTCGCCCGCAGCGGCACGACCGGTGTCACCCGCTATCTGAACGCAGTGCCGGAAATCTACTGTGGTGTCGAATTGTTCAAACCTTCGGAGGATCATTCCGCGCTGTACGTTCCCGAATGTCTGATCAACGTGCCGGACACGGAGGCGACAAAGGCGAAGGTTCGAATCTCGCGGGAAAAGCTGGAGCGTGACGGCGACCGGATCCAAGCCTACGGTAACAAGACGCCAGAGTATTTCTATAATCTGGCAACGGTACTTTCCCAACTTGAGAAAAAACGCGGCATCTTTTGTTATCGAAACATTCGCGATGTCGCCCGTTCCTATTCCACCCGCGCTCAGAACGTAAACGACAACTGGCATCCGGGACGCCTCGGTGTCTATGTCGTGGCGGATGCCATCCTTCTCTACAGGGCCCTCTCCCGGCTCGATCAGGATGCGGACATACTTGTCGTTCCCTACAATGCCCTCGATGAAGACTGGCAACCGGTAATGGAATCCGCTTCGCGGTTTCTTCTGCCAGATGTGCAACCGACGTTCACAGACGAGGTTGTGCAAGAGGCGGCCGATCGCAAGAAAATCGCCAAATCCAAAGATCAGGCGGCCCTCACGGCTTTGGAGGAAGACGCCCTGTCGCGGATCGACGTGGAAGGAATTCACCAGTTACTGAACCGGCCGGAGCCATTCCGGCTGAACCAGGTTCGTGGGGAGATCAAGGAGATCGTTCGGAAGATGCCGAAGGCGCCTCTGAAGATCGTGCGGGAGATCATAGACGCCCACGATTCCGCACCGGCCCGGGATTTCTTCAGAACCTACAAACGCCGCTCGCGTTTCGCACTGCCGCAGCGAGGCACGGCAAATGCGTGAAACGTATTCAACTTCGCCGGTGCACTCGGGCGCACCGAACCATCGCTCATATTCCACATCCGGAGGTGCCTGAATGGCCGTACTCGTGAATGAAAATACCCGCGTGATCTGTCAGGGCCTCACGGGCTCGCAAGGCACTTTTCACTCGGAACAGGCCATCGCCTACGGCACCAAGATGGTCGGCGGTGTAACCCCCGGCAAGGGAGAGACCACCCATATCGGCTTGCCGATCTTCGATACCGTCCACGAGGCGAAACACGCCACAAAGGCAAATGCCACTGCAATTTACGTGCCGCCACCCTTTGCGGCCGATGCGATCCTGGAAGCGATCGACGCCGAGATGGAACTCATCGTCTGCATCACCGAAGGCATTCCCGTGCTCGACATGATGAAGGTCAAGCGGGCACTCGAAGGCTCCAGCTCCACGCTCATCGGCCCCAACTGCCCGGGAATCATCACTCCGGATGCCTGCAAGATTGGCATCATGCCCGGCCACATCCACAAGCGCGGGTCCGTCGGCGTCGTGTCCCGTTCGGGCACACTTACCTACGAGGCCGTGGGACAGACAACGGCTGCCGGTCTCGGCCAGTCCACCTGCATCGGCATTGGCGGCGACCCGATCAAGGGCATGGAGCATATCGACGCTCTTGAACTGCTGTTGGCCGATGATGAAACAAAGTCGATCATCATGATCGGTGAGATTGGTGGCTCTGCCGAAGAAGAGGCTGCTCAATTCATAAAGGACGAAGCCAAGAAAGGCCGCTCCAAGCCGATTGCCGGTTTCATTGCCGGTCGTACTGCGCCTCCGGGCCGGCGCATGGGCCACGCCGGTGCCATAGTCGCAGGCGGCAAAGGCGGTGCCGATGACAAGATCGAAGCGATGAAATCCGCTGGTATCATTGTGGCGGAAAGCCCCGCAGGTCTGGGTGAGGCCGTCCTCAAAGCGATCGGGTAGCGACCATGCGAATTCTCCTGCTGTTGCTGCTTCTGTTGCCAGCCTGTCAAAGAACCAACGAAGCGAACCGCGCGGCACTGGCGCGTACGATCGTATACAAGTATGGTGCGGATCAGGACGAAGCTGCACAGCGGTTGGCCATCTCACAGATCTGCGGGCCCTCCGCCACGATCACACTTGTGGGAGGCCCGGTTGCAACAGCCGTTCCGGGAGAGTTCGAAAGTACGTATAGCTGTACGTACTAGAAGGAGGCTTCGGCCTGAAATGGTGCTGGTTTCGCACACCCATCGGTTCATCTTCTTCAAATCGAAGAAGACGGCCTCAACTTCGGTTGAGGCCTATTTTGAGCCATTCTGCCTTCCTGATGACAAGCTGCCCGATGGCGTGGCGGAACAGTATCGGGACGAATTCATCGGCCCAACTGGAATCATAGGCTGCCGTCTGGGGCGCGAGGAGCGCGCGGCAGCCACGTGGGAAGCTCACATGCGTGCATCACGCATCCTGCGCCTTCTCGGGCCTGCCCGATTCCTGAGCTACTTTCGTTTCACAACAGTGCGCAATCCGTTCACCAAATATCTGGCCACGTTTCGCTACCACATGCGCAACCGGCCGGACGTACTGAACGCGCCCTTCGCTCAACATCGCGAAGCGTTCATCGAATGGATGCGGAGTGGCAATGGCCATCCAAGAGATCACAATACCTACAGCATCGGCCCCTTCCGGGTGGCCAATGCCTATATAAGAGCGGAACATCTGGCGGATGACACACGTGCAGTCTGCGAAAGACTCTCGCTGCCATACGATCCGACGCGGATGCCGCACTACAAGAAAATGGCGCGACCGGAGCGTCATTATTCAGACTATTTTGACGAAACCTCGAAAAAGCTTGTGGCCAGACGCCACCGCTGGGAAATTGAAACTTTTGGCTACAGTTTCAAGCAAGACCCAGTCCCCCCCACCGGCCCGGCCCTCCATCATCTGCGCAGCGGAGAGACATCATGAACGAGATCAGCGGAAACAGCGCCTTTCACTCCTCATCCTTCCTACAGGGCCACAACGCTGAATATGTCGAGCAGCTCCATGCACGGTTCGCTGCCGACCCCACCGCCGTCGATGCCAGTTGGCGGGAGTTTTTCGAGGCCCTGAACGAGGATAACCTGACTGTCCGCTCCGAGGCGGCCGGTCCTTCGTGGGCGCGCGCTGACTGGCCGCCCGTGCCCAACGACGAGCTGACCGCCGCACTTGACGGTCAGTGGGGCGACGATCCTGCAGGGCACGCCGAGAAGAAGGTCTCCCAGAAGGCCGCCGAGAAAGGCGTTTCACTGTCAGAAGCACAGCTGAAGCAGGCCGTCACGGATAGTCTGCGTGCGCTGATGATCATCCGGGCCTATCGCATCCGTGGCCATCTGGCAGCCGACCTAGATCCGCTCGGACTGACGGAACAGACACCGCACCGGGAACTGGAGCCGGAAAGCTATGGCTTTACTGAGGCGGACATGGATCGGCCGATCTTCATCGACAACGTACTCGGGCTTGAAACGGCATCACTACGCGAAATTCTCGCCATTCTGAAACGCACGTATTGCGGCACGTTCGCCCTTCAGTACATGCATATCTCGGACCCTGAACAGGCGGCGTGGCTGAAAGAGCGGATCGAGGGCTTGGGCAAGGAGGTCCAGTTCACGAGAGAGGGTCGCCGGGCGATCCTCAACAAGCTGGTGGAGGCCGAAGGTTTCGAGAAGTTTCTCCACGTGAAGTACACTGGCACCAAACGTTTCGGCCTCGACGGGGGCGAGAGCGTAATTCCTGCGATGGAGCAAATCATCAAGCGCGGCGGCAACATGGGCGTACAGGATATTGTCGTCGGAATGCCCCACCGTGGTCGCCTCAGCATCCTCGCTAACGTCATGGGCAAACCTTACCGCGCGATCTTCAACGAATTTCAGGGCGGCAGCTTCAAACCGGATGAAGTCGAAGGCTCCGGCGATGTCAAATACCACCTTGGCGCTTCCTCGGACCGGGAGTTTGACGGGAATACCGTGCATCTGTCTCTTACTGCGAACCCCAGTCACCTCGAAGCTGTGAATCCGGTAGTTATCGGCAAGGTCCGGGCCAAACAGGAACAGATCAACGACACCGACCGCACCAAGGTGCTCCCCATTCTCCTGCATGGCGATGCCGCCTTTGCGGGCCAAGGTGTGGTGGCAGAATGTTTCGGTCTCTCGGGCCTCAAGGGGCATCGCACCGGCGGCACTATCCATATCGTCGTCAACAACCAGATCGGCTTCACCACAAGCCCACATAACTCGCGATCATCCCCCTACCCGACGGATATCGCGCTTATGGTGGAGGCGCCGATCTTCCACGTGAACGGCGACGATCCTGAAGCCGTGGTTCACGCCGCCAAGGTTGCCACTGAATTCCGGCAGATTTTCCACAAGGACGTCGTTATTGACATCTTTTGCTATCGTCGCTTCGGCCACAACGAAGGCGACGAGCCGATGTTCACGCAGCCGCAGATGTACAAGCTGATCAAGGGGCACAAAACCACTCTCCAGCTCTACACCGAACGCCTCATCGGAGACGGTCTCATTCCGGAAGGAGAGATCGAGGATATGAAGGCCGCCTTCCAGGCCCAGCTGAACGAGGAGTTCGAGGCCGGCAAGGAATTCCGCCCCAACAAGGCAGATTGGCTCGATGGCCGCTGGTCACATCTCGACAAGCAAGGAGAGAAGTACCAGCGCGGCAAGACTGCCGTCGATATGGCCCGGTTGAAGGAGGTCGGCGCAGCCCTCACCCGCCTTCCGGAAGGTTACAAGCCGCACCGTACGGTTGAACGGATGCTCGGTGCCAAGAAGGAAATGATCGACTCGGGCGAAGGACTGGATTGGGCGACGGCAGAAGCACTCGCCTTTGGCACCCTGCTGCTGGAAGGCTATCCCGTTCGCCTCGCCGGTCAGGATTCTACTCGCGGTACATTCAGTCAGCGCCATTCCGGCATCATCGATCAGGAAACGGAAGAACGCTACCTGATGCTCAACCATATCAAGGCGGGACAGGCGCAATACGAGGTCGTCGACTCCATGCTGTCGGAGTACGCCGTGCTCGGGTTCGAATATGGCTACAGCCTGGCGGAGCCTAACGCCCTGACACTCTGGGAAGCCCAGTTCGGCGATTTCGCCAACGGTGCCCAGATCATGATCGACCAGTTCATCTCTTCAGGAGAGAAGAAATGGCTGCGCATGTCAGGGCTAGTCATGCTCCTGCCACACGGCTACGAAGGTCAGGGGCCGGAGCACAGCTCCGCCCGGCTGGAACGTTTTCTCCAGATGTGCGCTGAGGACAACTGGATCGTTGCGAACTGCACGACGCCGGCCAACTATTTCCACATCCTTCGGCGCCAGCTTCACCGCAGCTTCCGTAAACCACTCGTGATGATGACGCCGAAGTCGCTGCTGCGAAACAAGATGGCAGTCAGCAAGTTGGAGGAGATGGCCACGGGTTCGAGCTTCCACCGTGTCCTGTGGGATGATGCGCAACACGGTAACTCCGACCTGACACTCAAGGCAGACAAGGACATCAAGCGCGTCGTCATATGTTCGGGCAAGGTATATTATGACCTGCTCGAGGCACGGGACGCCCAGGGCCTGGATGACGTCTACCTGCTTCGACTCGAGCAATTCTACCCCTTCCCGGCCCAGAGCCTCGTTGCAGAGCTCAAGCGCTTCAAGAAGGCGGAAATCGTATGGTGCCAGGAAGAGCCCAAGAACCAGGGAGCATGGACTTTCGTGGAACCGAACATCGAATGGGTGCTTGGCCGTATCAAATCTAGATGGCTGCGTCCCGCCTACGCGGGTCGTGCAGCTGCTGCGTCACCCGCGACGGGTCTTGCAAAGAGCCATAAGGCGCAGCAAGACGCGCTCGTGAACGATGCGCTTACCGGAAAGAAGGACTGAGAGAATGGCTGAAATCCGCGTACCAACGCTGGGCGAAAGCGTCACAGAGGCAACCGTGGCCACCTGGTTCAAAAAACCCGGTGATGCCGTTGCCGTTGATGAAATGCTCTGCGAGCTAGAGACGGACAAGGTTACAGTCGAAGTGCCATCTTCCGCCGCCGGCACGCTGGAGGAAATCGTTGCCGCCGAAGGCGATACCGTAGGCGTTGATGCCCTGCTGGCCACAATCTCCGAAGGTGCCGCGGCATCCTCGCCCAAGAAGGAAGACAAACCCGCGGCCACGAAAGCGGAAGCAAAAGCTGACGAGGGTGGCAAAACTGTCGACGTCATGGTGCCCGCTCTTGGCGAAAGCGTGACAGAGGCGACCGTTTCTACCTGGTTCAAGAAGGTCGGCGAAAGCGTCAGTGCCGACGAGATGCTCTGTGAACTGGAAACAGACAAGGTAAGCGTCGAGGTCCCTGCGCCCACTTCCGGCGTGTTGTCAGAGATCATTGCCGACGATGGCACAACCGTTGAAGCCGGCGGCAAGCTCGCGATTATCACGGAAGGCGCCAGCGGCTCGGCGTCAGCGACAGAAAAACCGGCGGAGAAGCCCGCCGAGAGCAATGCCGCGCCAAAGGGCAAGGATGTCGAAAACGCCCCTTCAGCCAACAAGATCATGGCGGAAAAAGGCATATCGCCCGACCAGGTTCAGGGGTCGGGCCGTGACGGTCGGATCATGAAGGAGGACGTGATGAAGGCGGTCAGCGCCCCGTCAACCTCCGCTCCGGCTCCCGCCTCCGTACCTCGCGGTCCGGTTTCCGCCGATGACGCCAGCCGCGAAGAACGGGTGAAAATGACGCGGCTGCGTCAGACGATCGCCCGCCGGCTCAAGGAGGCACAGAACACCGCCGCGATGCTGACCACCTACAACGAGGTGGACATGACAGCCGTGATGGACCTGCGCAACGAGTACAAGGACCTGTTTCTGAAGAAGCACGGCGTCAAGCTCGGCTTCATGTCGTTCTTCACCAAAGCCTGCTGCCACGCACTGAAGGAAGTGCCGGAGGTGAATGCGGAGATCGACGGCACCGATGTCGTCTACAAGAATTACGTCCACATGGGGATCGCAGTTGGCACGCCTTCCGGTCTTGTCGTCCCCGTCGTTCGCGACGCCGACACGATGTCTTTTGCCACGATTGAGAAGAAGATCAACGAACTCGGCGCACGCGGACGCGACGGCAAACTGTCGATGAGTGATATGCAGGGCGGCAGCTTTACGATCTCCAACGGCGGCGTCTACGGATCACTGATGTCCTCACCGATCCTCAACCCGCCACAATCCGGCATCCTCGGCATGCACAAGATCCAGGAACGTCCGATGGTGGTCGGTGGCCAGATCGTCGCACGCCCGATGATGTATCTTGCGCTGAGCTATGACCACCGCATCGTCGACGGAAAGGGCGCTGTAACCTTCCTCGTGCGTGTGAAGGAAGCATTGGAGGATCCCCGCAGATTGCTCATGGATCTCTGATCCATGGGTTTGAGGATCGCGTACTCTGTATGTGTAAGAGTTATGCCGCGCGGCGGGAAAATGCCGCGCGCAACTCCACCAGACCGGCGATACCGATGCCGGCAGCAATCAGGGCGGGCGTCTGGCTCAGTGCGACAAGCAGTGCAAAAGCCATCAGATAATATCCCGCACAAGTTCATCCTGGGAATCGAAGTCGGTGTCATCGCTGCTGAAGAGGTTCGCAGCCTCAAAAGACGCGGGCATCACACGTGCGATGGCGACAAGCGAACCGGACAGCAGCAGAAAGACAGCGTAGAAAAGATTGTTGTTCATGACTCACCACATTCCTTCCCCCGCATTACCTATCGCTTAAGAATGCAGCGAAACTTCGCGACGATTGTGGTGAAGACAAGAACCACACGACCAGATTGCGGCAGGCTCTCTCATAAGGGGATGAGGCCTGCAGCACTGAAAACCTCCAAAGGAGACCCCAATGGCCAACTATGATGTCATCGTGATCGGAGCAGGCCCTGGCGGCTACGTATGCGCCATCCGCTGTGCCCAGCTCGGCCTGAAGACCGCCTGTGTGGAAAGCCGCGAAACCCTTGGCGGTACGTGCCTGAACGTAGGCTGCATCCCGTCCAAGGCCATGCTGCATGCCTCGGAAATGTACCACGAAGCCCATACACATTTCGAAACGATGGGCTTGATGGGTGTGTCGCCGAAGGTCGATCTCGGCAAGATGCTTGAGTACAAGCAGAGCACGGTGGAGAGCAACACCAAGGGCATCGAGTTCCTTTTCAAGAAAAACAAGGTCGACTGGCTGAAGGGCCACGGCAAGGTCGCGGGCAAGGGCAAAGTTGAGGTTGCGGGCGAGATTCACGAGGCGAAACACATCGTCATTGCGACCGGATCCGAAGCAGCCAGTCTTCCCGGCATTGAGATCGACGAGGAACGGGTGGTGACCTCGACAGGGGCACTGGAGCTCAAATCCGTGCCGAAGAAGATGGTCGTCATCGGCGCCGGTGTGATTGGCCTTGAAATGGGCTCCGTCTATTCCCGTCTCGGCTCAGACGTTACCGTGCTGGAGTTCCTTGACGTCATCACTCCAGGCATGGATGGGGAGGTGCAAAAGAGTTTCCAGAAAATGCTGACGAAACAAGGTATCAACTTCACGCTCGGTGCCGCCGTTCAAGGTGTGCAGAAGCTGAAATCGAAGCTGAAGGTCACCTACAAGCTGAGAAAAGATGACAGCGACGGTGCGATCGATGCCGATGTCGTGTTGGTCGCGACCGGACGCAAACCCTACACTGATGGCCTTGGTCTCGCCGAAGCAGGGGTGGAGATGACGGAACGTGGCCAGATCAAGACAGACGCGCACCTCGCCACCAATATCGAAGGCATCTGGGCCATCGGAGATGTCATCACCGGCCCGATGCTCGCGCACAAGGCGGAAGACGAAGGCATGGCCGTCGCCGAAACCATTGCCGGGCAGAAGGGCCACGTGAACTACAAGGTGATCCCCGGTGTCATCTACACAAGCCCGGAGGTCGCCTCTGTCGGTCAGACCGAGGAACAGCTCAAAGAAGAGGGTCGCGCCTACACCGTCGGCAAGTTTCCCTTCATGGGCAATGCGCGTGCCAAATCCCATTTCACCGGAGACGGTTTCGTCAAGTTGCTGGCAGACAAGGAAACAGACAGGATTCTTGGTGCCCACATCATCGGTCCGATGGCCGGTGACCTGATCCACGAAATCTGTGTCGGCATGGAGTTTGGCGCGGCGGCGGAAGACATCGCCCGTACCTGCCACGCCCATCCGACGTTCTCGGAAGCCGTGCGGGAGGCAGCTCTCGCCTGTGGTGATGGTGCGATTCACGCTTGAAACGGATCGATTCACGCGTGGGATAGCGTAACGTTAACCCACGCCTGAGTTCCGCAGATTAGGATTTTCAATGACGGGCGCACCCGGGGCTTTTTGAGGCTCGGCCGGAGCGTTCACTTATTTAACCGATTTTCTTTTGGCCCAACCGCCATTACGCTCCCTACAGCGTCCTCAATTGCCCTGACTTCCAGAAAATCCGAACCCCGGAAATGTCCGCTATTCGTTATTATCGGTCGCCGCAATGAAGTCTCAATGCAGCCTCCATTAAGTCAACGAATCGCAGTTCGGTGGACCGTGAGTGGCGTGAGGTACGATTATCATGTATGAAAAGCTGCGCGGCGACCGCTGCGAAGAAGGCTCGACAACGGTCGAGTTCGTCATGTGGGTGCCTATCTTCACACTGATGATGATCACGATCCTGGACGCGTCTGTTCTGATGATGACGCAGTCACGCCTGTACGACGTCGCCAGACAGGAAATGCGCCTTTACACTCTGGGTGCAAAAAGCCTGCGCGATGCAGAGATGGATGCGATTTCTCAATTCAGATCTGATGAGACGGACGGTGCCAGCGCTGAGATCACTGAACATCAAGTTGATCCGGACGACGAAAACAGCGCCCGCTACGCCACGATGGAAATATCCATTCCCACTAGGGAAGTCGTCATTTTCACAGGCCGCTTCTTCGCCAACGCCAATCTCTCGGCCGAATATTCAATGGTTCTGGAAACGGCGTCTCCGGCGCCGGGTAGCTGATAGGAAGTCCGTCATGAGTTCACCGATTTTCAAGAAATCCCTCTCCGAGAACCTATACGCAGAAGACGGAGTCGCCACGATCTGGAGTATATTCTGGATGATCGTGTTTGCCGCCGTTGGTGGCCTCGCGCTCGACGTGTCCAATGGCCATCGCATCCGTTCCCAGCTTCAAGGCGCGGCGGACTCGGCAGCCCTAGCCGCAGCGATGGAGTTCGCTGTTAGTTCGGACGTGGCGCGCGCCAGATCCGCCGGAATGGATATGGTCGCCGTCAACATGCAGAGCCGATACAACCCGGTTCAGCCCGAGGATATCCAGCTTGGAATTTGGGACGGCGAGGAATTTCATGCGGAAAATCCCGCGGATGCAAGCGATGACGGCGACATCAACGCGGCACAGGTCCTCGCTGCCCGCACCGCAGCGAACAACAACCAATTCCGCACCTACCTACTGCGGTTTGCGGGCTTCGACTCCCTCAGCGCCGCAGCGCGCTCCGTCGCCATGATCAGCCAGCAGGAGGCAATCGGCAATGACTGCACAGGTCTGGAAGTTCGCTCCATGGGGCGCATCCAGCTCGGTGGTGGTAACGAGGTCTCGGGGGAAAGCTGCTTCTACGGTGAGTTTGGCGCCGCCAACGGCGGGAACGATCTTTTGCACAACGGCGTCTCCATCGGGTCAGTCGACATTGGTAATATCAATCTCTACTCCCTGCGCGAAGGCAGCGATCCGGAGGAGGAAATCAAGGCGGAAATCGACCTCGACCTTGCTGTCTTTCCGCACATCTCCAACGCCTACAATACCCTGACAGGTCGTATGCGCGGCTCCGACATTTTCGAACGCTGGGCGAACGAAGAGATCCAGGTTCCGCAGGAACGCCTTCCCGATTTCGTCTTCGATGCGGCCGGTCAGGCCCGCATAGTGGAAATGAACAGCCTTACTTTCGAAGCTGATGGCACGATCTCCGGCAGCAACTCAAACTGGCGATACCTGAACCATGCACCCTATCAACCGCATACCGTATTCATTGTGAACGGTGGTGTCGGCGTCGCTTCCGGCGTCCACCTGCGCAACGTCGCCATTCTCGCGAACGGCCAGTTCCAAGGTTATGGCGGCAACCAGAGCTTCGATGAAATTTATGTGAACGCACGCGGCATGATCAATATGGGTGGCGGCAGCATTTCCTATGGCAACCAGGCGCAGTATTGCGACAACGGCGCCTATTCCGTCTACATGCTGACGACGAATACCCTGATGTACGGTGGCAATGGTGGCAGTGTCACCATGCACGGCATGATCGGCGCCGGCTGGCAGTTCAGCCCCGGTGGCGCAATGGCCACCGCAGGCGGGCTCTACTTCGAATCTGCGGATCCGAACTACACAGTGCAGACAGCGGGTGACATGGACATCTCCAATTGCGACACACCGATGGACAGTGAGTTCGACACAGTCCGGGAGAGCACCTCTTCCTCCGGTGGCACGATGCTCGTCAACTGATCGGATCCTTCCTAACAGCAGGCACCCATTGTGCAATGAGGCTGTTGGTTCACTGAACCAGCAGCCTCAATCCATTTGTCACATCTTCGCGGATCGCCACCCGCAAACCCGGTTCATCGTTATCTCGCAGGGCGTCCAGAATCTTGTCATGCGTCGGAGCCAATTGCCTGCGGCTGTGCACGTCATAGAGCTGGCGCATCGTCGGCCCAAGTTGCAGCCATACGGTCTCCACCAGTGCCAACATCGCCGGCGCCTGCGCCCGTAGATACAACAATCGGTGAAAATCGAGATTCAGACGCACGTAGGTCAACGCATCGTCATTATAGCGTGCTGTTTCGATCTGGCGATGTACTTCGGCCATCCGGTCAATCAATGCACCATGCGCACGTGGAAGGGATCGGGTGGCAAGTTCGGTTTCAAGCAAGGCGCGAATGGCGGAAAGTTCCTCGATCCGTTCCCTTGTCAGCACCGTCGTGGAAATTCTGCCGGATGCCGACAGTTTCAGCGCTCCCTCCGCCACCAGCCTGCGGGCCGCCTCGCGTGCCGGCGTCATACTGACACCAAACTCCGCCGCAATCCCGCGCAAGGTCAGGGACGCACCGGGAGCCATGACACCTTGCATTATCCGGGCACGCAATACGCGGTAAACCAACTCGTGGGCAGGGACGGTCGGATCCGCGCTACGCTCCGTATCGTGCAAATTCCCACCTTTCCCGCTCATATCTGAATTATCTACCTAGAAGGGACCGCGAATCGGACTATATTGCCTACCCGGAATAAGTGATTGTGAGCAACCATGTCAGAGTTCTTGTCAAATTTCGTCTCCTATTCAACGGCCTCCGTTTTTGGCGGGCTATGTCTTCTGAACGGGATCGAGGGTGAGCAGCCGGTGGAAGCGCAAGTTGCTAACAATGTTGCGGAAATTTCTTCTTCAGCCGGGTTTACTCAAGTTGCCAGCGTCACTCAGGCTGAGCCAAAATTCGTGCGCAAGGAGATCCGTCAGGCAAAGCTGGAATCCGTCGTGTTTACGGCTTCCGGCCTGGATCAGACACCGCGTCCGGCAAAACAAGCTAAAGGTCCCGAAGGCGTAGTCACCGGTGCATCGGTGAACCTGCGTGAAGGCCCAGGCACGAATTACACCATTGCCGACCGCGCCCGGCAGGGCGACAAGCTGGCGGTAACTGGCGAGCGTGATGGCATATGGTTCGAAGTCATATCCCAAAATACCGGCGCGCGTGTGTGGATCCACGGTAATTTCTTTAGTGCCCCCAAAGACGAGAATGGCGCGATCCTCGCTCGCAACTAACGAAAACCATCTACTCGGAGAATTGCACACGGTGCAATTCGGCCCCGTGATCGCGCAACCAACCACGGTGAACCCGATACTTCGGACAGAGGGATTCCACCAACTTCCAGAACTTCGGCCCGTGGTTCATCTCGGCCAAGTGTGAAACCTCGTGCGCAGCCACGTAGTCGAGCACCTTTGGTGGAGCCAGTGCCAATCGCCAGGAATACATCAACTTCCCGGTGGAACTGCATGATCCCCAGCGAGACCGCGTGTCTCGCAAGGTAATACCGCCATGTTGCCGACCGATCTGGTGCGAATATCGGTCCGAGGCTTCGCTCAAAGCTGTCCGCGCTGACACCCGGACAAACCCGGCCAACGCCCCCCGAAAACGGGCACCCTGCCCGGGCAGTTCCAATCTGTCGCCAATTCTGCGCAGTCTCGCGCCCTCTGCCAGCGTGACCGTCTCGCCCAGCAGGGTCAGCACACTGCCCGGCTCAGGCACGATCAGGTCCGGTAGCTTCGCCATTCGGGCGCCGATCCAGTGCGAATGACCATGGATGAATGCCGCAATTTCCTGCGGCCGCACGCGGGGCGGCGCAGTCACGGAAATTTCGCCGGTATCGTGCCGGATGCGCAGGGTCAGGCGGGTGGATCGCGCGTTTCGCCTGATCTTGGCCCGTCCCGGGGGAAAAGGCAGGTCCAGCGTTTCGCTCACATCATCAACCTCAGGAAACCGGGGCCTCGTGCTCCCGGATGAAGCCAGCAACTTTCGGCTGAATCTTTTCCCGCCAGCGGGAGCCATTGAACACACCATAGTGCCCAACCTTCTCCTGCACGTAGTGCTCGCGTTTGTTCTCAGGCAAATTGGTCACTAGCTTGTGCGCCGCGCTGGTCTGGCCCAGACCCGTGATATCATCCTTTTCGCCCTCGATCGTCAGCAGGGCGATATCCTTTATTGCCGACGGCAGAATATGCGTGTCGCGATAGTAGTACTCATTCTCTGCCAACAGGCGTTTCTGGAAAACCCGCTCTATCGTCTGCAGGTAGAACTCCGCAGTCAGATCCATCACAGCCATGTATTCATCATAAAAGCGCCTGTGCGCAGCGGCGCTATCGCCGTCACCACGCACGAGATGACGAAACTGGTTCAAGTGGGCGTCCATGTGCCGGTCCAGATTCATCTGCATGAAACCCTGCAACTGCAGGAAACCGGGATAGACCCGGCGCAAAAAACCCTTGTTGGGCCATGGCACATGCACCACCACATTATTCTCGAACCAGCTCAGTGGGTGGCTGGTTGCCAGTTCGTTCGGCTGTTTCGGATTGCAGGCTGTGTCAATCGGCGATCCCATAAGAGTAATGGACGACGGCCGCGCCGGGTCCTCATCCATGGCCATCAGTGATGCTGCAACCATCATAGGAATTCCGGGCTGGCACACGGCCATAACAGCCGGACGCTGGCCGTCCTCAGCGAGAAACTGGCAGAACTCGACCAAGTAATCGGTATAGTCGTCAAGATCGAACCGCCCTTCAGACATCGGAACATCCCGCGCATCTACCCAGTCGGTGATATAGACATCATGCTCGGGCAGCATGGCCTGGACCGTACCCCGAAGAAGCGTGGCGTAGTGGCCCGACATGGGCGCGATGATCAAAACCTTCGGGTCATTCCGTCCCGAAACATGCGCACCCAGCCGCTCGAAATGCAGCAGGTTACAGAACGGTTTGGATAGGACGATTTCTTCGCTGATCTCGGTCTCGACACCATCAACAATGGTCGTTTCGAGTTCAAAATCCGGTTTGCCATAACGCCGCGTGGCGGAAATGAACATCTCACAGGCTGCGGCCGTGGTTCTGGCCCCGTAGCTTTCGGAAAATGGATTCAACGGGTGCGAGATGATCTCTTGCTGCATCCTCGCCGCTGTGCGCAATGGACCGATGGCCGCGTGCGTCATTTCATATGCGTGATACAGCATTCTCATTCCTTACACAGCCACGGCACTTAAAAGCAACAATAGGATTTATTGTGCACCGCATCAAGCCGCATCGGGATTGCCCTTAATCTCTCGTTGCACAAATGGGTTAAGATTTTAGTCTCGGGGGATAAGCCTTTGACAAAGGTCGCCAGCATGTGGCAATGGGCATCAATTGATTTTCCAACCCTTCAGGAGACGCAAATGCCCAAAGAAGAATGGGGCGTCAAACGGCTTTGTCCCAGTTGCGCTACCAGGTTCTACGACCTTCAGAACGACCCCATGACATGCCCGTCCTGCGGCGCGGAGTTCACGGTCGAAAGCCTGACGCAGACCAAGTCCAAATCATCGCGCGCAGACAAGCCAAAAGCCGCGGCACCTGCTGCCGCCGTAGAGTCCGATGATACCGATGCAGTCGTGCTTGACGACGACGACAGTGACGACGTCGCTGACGTCGACATCGACGACGATATTCTCGACGACGATGACGAGGAAGATAACGTCGATCTGGACGACATCGCCGACGTTGCATCTGACGACGACGAAAGCTGAAGAGCAGTCACCGGCCCGGCACCTGCCCGGCCGGTGATTTTTTGTGGACATGCGGCTGCAGGGCCGGCACGGCTGCCTCAGTAACCCGCCGACATTTCCTTCGCTTCAGCAGTCGAATCCACTTGAACTGTCCGGCTGCGGGACATAAAAGCCGGACACCTAAGGGGCCATAGCTCAGTTGGGAGAGCGCTTGCATGGCATGCAAGAGGTCAGGGGTTCGACTCCCCTTGGCTCCACCAATTCCTCACGCCAAAGCGTTGAGAAGACAACTTCTTCATTTTCCGTGGTATAGCCCGTCGTTTTTCCCCACATTCGGCATGAGGAACAGTGGTTTAGGTGGCGCTTATGCCATCAACCTTGCCACGGTTTTTCTGTCTGACGTGATTGAAAGAACCGTCGCGTCGGTAGCCGTTAGCGATAGTCATTCATCTATGATATCCGATGATTAAGCCGCTGCGATTTCAATCCCACTTCTTGTGCGCTTTTCATAGTCCTGCACGCTTTCAGAATAGCCGGCAATCTTTGCCAGAAAGACTCTGCATCCGCTTGGTAAAAATATGCATTGTGCTGGAGTTCGGCTCACTTAGGTCCCCGACCGAGGTGCATCACTCTGTAGAATGACTCCCCGGATGGTAGTTTCGCAAAGTTTCCGGTTCCGTGGAGGCGCAAGCGAAGGCCAAAAGACAATGCTTGATACCTAGCGACCAGCGGCAGTCGCCGCTCGAAGCTGTGAGGAAGCCGGCGACGAGAAGATTGTCTGTCTGGCGGCCGCGTCCAAAGCGGCAGAGGAAGGATCGGACAGCACCGCAGAGATGAAGAGCCAGATGGGCCGTTCAAAGAAACTCGGTGACCGATCCATAGGCCATATTGATCCCGGAGCGGCCTCTGCAGCGTTCCTGATCGCGGCTATGGCAGATGCGTTGCGCAACGATAACGGCTTGGACTAGAAGTGCGCGCCATTCTGTTGCGACGTGGCGAACTGAGCTGTAAGAACGCAGGCCATATTGTTTCCGGCGCAATCGACAGTGACGTTGGTATCGGCCCTGTAGGTTCAATGACCTCCACAGTCGCCAACACGCCGTCGGGTTTGGTTGCTTCATAAAATGATCTACTCATCATATATGTTGCGACATACTACGCAATCGTAGCTTTGATCTTTCAGCGATTGAAGAACACGGCGTCCACTTCATGATTCTGAAAAACCCTGCCAAATGGCTGAATTGTATATGATTTCTTGTATTTAGTTTGTTTCAGTTCACCATTGCAGATCTGGCGAACTGCACGTATGGTTATTATACCAGTTATCGGAGTGAATCAGAATGACCAAGATCGCCCTCTTCGGCGCCGGCGGAAAGATGGGGGTCCGGAGCGCCCGGAACCTGACCGAAACAGATTTCGACGTCGCACATGTCGAAATCTCCGAGGCAGGACAGCAGCGCCTCAAGGAGGAAATCGGCAAGGACTGTGTGCCGACCGAGGTGGCCTTGAAAGGGGCCGACGTTGTATTGCTCGCTGTGCCGGATACCGCGGTCAAGGCCGTGTCGCACGCGATCATCGACCAGGTCGAGCCCGGTGCCCTGCTGGTCTGTCTGGACGCCGCTGGGCCATTTGCGGGACATCTCCCGAAGCGCGACGACGTGAGCTATTTCATCACGCACCCCTGTCATCCACCGATCTTCAATTACGAAACGACGCCCGAGGGGCGGGATGACCGGTTCGGCGGCATCGCGGCAGAGCAGGGGATCGTGAACGCCCTGATGCAGGGCCCGGACGAGCACTATGCACTGGGTGAGAAGGTCGGAAAGGCCATTTACGCTCCCGTCGCGCGATCCTATCGCGTGACTGTCGATCAGATGGCATTGCTGGAACCCGGATTGTCAGAGACCGTCTGCGCCTCGCTTTTGTTCGTCATGAAGGAAGCGTTGGACGAGGTCGTTGCTCGTGGCGTGCCCGAGGACGCGGCGCGCGACTTTCTTCTGGGGCATCTGAACATTCTGGCAGCGGTCACCTTCGGTCATGTCGACGGTGTGTTTTCCGACGCCTGCTACAAGGCGATCGAGAACGGCTTGCCCGTCCTGATGAAGGACGACTGGAAGCGCGTCTTCGACCCCGAAGAAATCGCGGCCAGCATCGAGCGGATCACCTGAGGTCACCATGTTGAGGGGAGGCATCATTGGCGCCGGTTTCTTTTCCGGCAATCACCTGAACGCCTGGGCCATGGTCGAAGGGGCCGAGATCGTGGCGCTCTGCGACACCGATCCCAAGCGGCTTTCCAAGATGGGAGACGCGTTCGGCATCGAGGCCCGGTATTCCGATGCGGCCGAGATGCTGGACAGCGAGAACCTCGACTTCGTCGACATCATCACGACCGCTCCCACACACCGTCCCTTGGTAGAGCTGGCCATCAGCAAAGATGTCCATGTGATCTGCCAGAAGCCGTTTGCCGAAACGCTGGAAGATGCCCGCGCCATGGTTCGCGCCGTTGAGATGGCCGGCAAAACTCTAATGGTGCACGAAAATTTCCGGTGGCAGTCGCCGGTCCGGACGGTGATCGACGCCGTGCGCTCCGGGACGATCGGCACGCCTTTCTTCTGCCGCGCCGCCTTTAGGTCCGGCTACGACGTGTTCTCCGGCCAGCCCTACCTGGCGGAGGGCAAGCGTTTCATCATCGAGGACCTTGGCATTCACGTTCTGGACATCGTCCGGGCGCTGATGGGAGACGTCACACGGGTCGCCGCGCATACCAACCGGATCAATCCAGAAATCAACGGCGAGGACGTAGCCACCATTCTTCTGTCGCACGAAAGCGGCGTGGCAAGCGTGGTGGATTGTTCCTATGCCACCCGCCGCGTGCCCGAAACCTTCCCGGAGACACTTCTGGAGATCGACGGTGATGCGGGGTCACTCTACCTGAAATCTGGCTACCGGATGGAAGTTCACGTCGATGGCAAAGTCGAGACGCGAGACGTATCGCCGCCGGTTCTGAGCTGGGCCGAACGGCCTTGGCACAACATTCAGGAAAGCGTGGCCATCATCCAGAAGCACTTTGTCGAAAGCCTGGCGAAGGGCGTCGCACCAGAAACTTCAGGCAAGGACAACCTGCAGACTTTGACACTTGTCGAGGCGGCTTACCGCTCGGCGGCAGAGAAAAGGACTATCGAGACAAGTGAACTTTGAGACCCGGCGCGCCGCAGAAGCGCGCGCAGATAACTTTGGGGCAGTGGCGCTGAACCCGTAGAAAATTACTGAACAAGGAGGAAAAAATGAAACTTAAAAAACTGTTGCTTGGTGCGGCTTTCGCCGCAGCCTTCGCGCCGGTCGCGGCGCTTGCCGATACTATCGCGATCATCACTCCCAGTCATGACAACCCGTTCTTCAAGGCCGAAGCGGACGGCGCTCAGGCCAAGGCCGAAGAACTTGGTTATGACACCATGGTGTTGGTCCATGACGACGACCCCAACAAGCAGTCGGAACTGTTTGACACAGTAATCGCTGCGGGCGTGAGTGCGGTCATCCTCGACAACGCAGGTGCCGATGCTTCGGTGGCTGCCGTACAGAAAGCCAAGGATGCTGGCATCCCGTCTTTCCTGATCGACCGAGAAATCACGGCGACCGGCGTTGCCGTCAGCCAGATCGTGTCGAACAACTATCAAGGCGCGCAACTTGGCGCCGAGGAGTTTGTTCGTCTGATGGGCGAAGAAGGCACTTATGTGGAGCTTCTGGGCAAGGAATCCGACACCAACGCCGGAATCCGCAGCCAGGGCTATCATGACGTGATCGACCAGTACCCCGACATGGAAATGGTCGCACAACAAACCGCCAACTGGTCCCAGACCGAGGCATTTTCTGTCATGGAATCGATCCTTCAGGCCAATCCGGACATCAAAGGCGTGATCTCCGGCAACGACACCATGGCTATGGGTGCCTGGGCGGCGCTTGAGGCGGCAGGCCGTACAGACGTGATCGTCGTCGGCTTCGACGGTTCGAACGATGTGCGCGACTCGATTGTGGCCGGCGGTATAAAGGCGACCGTGCTCCAGCCCGCTTACGAACAGGCTCAGTTGGCCGTCAGCCAAGCGGATCAGTACCTGAAAACCGGCTCCACGGGTCTGGATGAAAAGCAACTTATGGATTGCATTCTCATCAACGGCGACAACGCCGGATCGCTCGAAACCTTCGCGCTAAACTAAGCACGAAGAGCTCTCGGGCCCGCGTGCGATCATGAAGCGCGCGGGCCAACATCTTCATTTCTCAGGCGCCTGCCCATGTCCCGTCTTTCCCTGATCGCGTTTGCAATTATCGCTGCCCTGACCGTTTCAGGCTGCAAGATCGTTTTCGACGACGACAAGGACGCAACTGCGATCCCGGACGGACCTGAGGGCGACGACGCCCGGAATGAAGCCCGGATCGAAGAGACTTTCGATGCACAGTTGTTACCTCATATTCGTGATAACGCGCTTGGAATCGCAGAGCTGCAGGCACTGATCGCTGAAGACATCGAAGCCGCCGGCGCAGAGCACGCAAATCAGGGCTCAGGTCAGGGCGCTGCATGGAACTTTCCCGTCGCCGGCGAAGGCACAGTCGTCGAGGCAAGGCTTGATACTCGCGCACGTTCAATCTCTGTCGATACAGACGGAGACGCGACAGTGGATGTCACGGTGCAACTCGGCCCGGTCATTAAGGGCACTGCGATGCGGGACGCTGCGCCCTTCTACCAGTTCGACGATTTCCGCGACCAGATCGAGTTCGCCAAACTATCGCGGGCGCTCAATGACCGAGTCGTCGGTCTGATCACAGTGCCAGACAGTGATCTGATCGGATCGAGGGTTTCTTTTTTCGGCGTCGTACCTTTGAAGAAGGCGGACGACGAGATCGTCGTCACTCCGATTGACGTGACCTTTGAACAATGAGCGAAGACCATCCCATCGGCCTTTCTATTCGCAAGGCGGTCAAAATTTATCCCGGCACCCGGGCACTGAAAGACGTGGATTTCGATATCCGGATGGGCGCCGTCAACGTCCTTGTCGGAGAGAACGGGGCGGGCAAATCCACCCTGATGAAGGTAATTGCTGGGGTCGAAACCCTGACCGAAGGTGAGATCACAGTCGACGGTCTGCCTGTCCATTTTCGCAACAAGGATGACGCCGTGCAGGCTGGCATCGGCATCGTTTTTCAGGAATTGAACCTGTTCCCAGATCTCTCCGTTGCCGAAAACATTTTTATCGGACGCGAACCGACGCGGATTGGCCTGCACATTGATGCGTCCGAACAGTTGGAGCGGAGCCGCGAAATTCTCCAGCGGCTGGAACAGAAAATCGACCCTGAAACACCGCTCGGCTTTCTAAGGCTCGGACAACAGCAGATCGTCGAGATTGCCAAGGCTCTGGCGCAGGATGCACGCATTCTGATCCTCGATGAGCCGACCTCTGCCCTTTCGGCGACAGAGGTTGAAGTTTTGTTCCGAGTGATCGCGGAACTGCGGTCTCAGGGCGTCGGTATCGTCTATATCTCGCACCGGCTGGAAGAACTCATACGCATCGGCGACTACATCACTGTCCTGCGCGATGGCGAGATGACGGGCACGCGCAGCATGGAAGGCGTAGACATTCCCTGGATCGTAGGTGCCATGATCGGAGGGGAAGCCAAGGATTTCGCCGCTCCCATCGACCACAAAGTCGGAAGCGAAGTCTTCCGGGCCGAAAACGTCGTCCTGCCTAAGATGGGCGGAGGGTTCAGTGTGGACCATGTCTCGCTGGAGGCAAATGCCGGAGAGATCCTAGGGATCTACGGTCTCATGGGCGCGGGCCGGACCGAACTCCTGGAATGTATCATCGGGCGGCACCCAGAGGCGCTTGGCCACTACTTCGTGAAGGGCGAAGAACTGAAGCGATCCAGCATCGCCGACCGGATTTCCCACGGTATCGCGCTGGTCCCTGAAGATCGGAAGATCGACGGCTTGATTCAGATGATGGCAATCCGCGAGAACCTCACCCTGTCTTCGCTGAAAGACTTCACGAAGGTCTTTCACCTGAGCCTGTCGCGCGAGGCGCAGCGCGCAGCCGAGTTCATCAAACGGCTTACGATCAAGGTAGCGAGTGCCGAGAACCCTGTTTCTTCTCTCTCCGGCGGTAACCAGCAGAAGGTCGCCATCGGTAAGGCCTTGATGACCAAGCCGATCGTTCTGCTTCTGGACGAACCGTCCCGCGGGATCGACGTGGGGGCGAAGGCCGAGATCTATCGCGTCATGCGCGAGCTTTCGGCGCAAGGAATCGGGATCGTCTTCGCCACCTCGGAGATCGAGGAGTGCATGGCGCTGAGCGACCGCATCATCGTGATGGCCGATGGTCGCATCACCGGAACATTCGACAAGACTGACAGGGTCGCCGAAGTTCTCGCGGCGGCCTCACCTGCGAAGGATACTGCCGCATGACTACGACGACCGAACACGGGCCAAGCCGGAACGTCAACTGGCTGTTACTGCTTCTGAAGGCACGAACTTTCGTGGCCCTGATCCTTGTCTTCGCCTATTTCTCCTACGCCGCACCGAACTTTCTGAGCGTTGCCAACGCCGTGTTGATCTCCAAACACGTCGCGATCAACGCTTTCCTCGCCATCGGCATGACCTACGTCATCATCACCGGCGGGATCGACCTGTCGGTCGGATCGGTCGTCGGGTTGACCAGCATGATCGCGGGATACCTTGTGCTGAACGGCATCGATCCGGGCTATGGCTGGTCAATCCAGTTCAACACGTTCGAGATAATGTTCCTCGTCTGTCTCGTCGGGATATTCGTTGGCTGGATCAACGGGATACTGATAACGCGATTAAACGTGGCTCCTTTCATCGCGACATTGGGAATGCTCTACATCGCCCGCGGCGCGGCGCTCTTGATGTCCAGCGGGCGGACCTTTCCAAATCTCAACGGCAACCCGGAATACGGCTCGCATACGTTCCCCGTCATCGGAACCGGATCGTTCATCGGAATCCCCGTGATGATCTGGATGCTGATCATCGTCACGCTGCTTTCGGCCTATATCGCAAGACGCACGCCGCTGGGCCGACACATCTATGCAGTCGGAGGCAACGAACGTGGGGCCACCCTGTCCGGGGTGCGGGTACGCCGGGTGAAGATGTTCGTCTACATGTTCTCAGGCCTGATGGCCGCGCTCGTTGGCCTCATCATTGCTTCACAGCTCAAGGCCGCTCACCCTGCGACGGGCGAGTTCTTCGAACTGAACGCCATCGCCGCCGCCGTTCTTGGCGGTACATCGATGTCAGGCGGGCGTGGGCGTATCATCGGCACCATCATCGGGGCGTTCGTCATCGGTATCCTTTCGGACGGATTGATCATGATGGGCGTTTCGTCCTTCTGGCAAATGGTGATCAAAGGACTTGTCATCGTCGCCGCTGTGGTCATCGACCAGGCCCAAAGCCGCCTGCAGGCCAGGGTCGCTTTGGCGCAAGAGGCCGGATAGCTGAACGGAAACTCCCAATATTTGAAGGACATCATCGAATGCTGAGAACGTTATCTGGAGACAAAGCCAGCAGGTTCAGCTTTGGGACCATGCAATTCGGCGGCAAGGCAGACGAGATAGAAAGTGCAGCAATGTACTCTGCCTGCCGTGAGGCCGGGATCAATTTTTACGACACGGCCTATGGCTACACCGAGGGTCTTTCAGAGACGATCCTTGGCAAACTCATCGCGACGGAGCGCGACAAAATTTTCCTGGCAACCAAATGCGCGGCCAGCGGTTCAAGTCGCGAAAAAATCGTGGCGGAATTTTCTGAAAGCCGATCGCGACTGGCACAAGCTAGCGTGGACTTGCTTTATTTGCACAGATGGGATGCCGACACTCCTTTGGAAGAGACCTTCGAAACACTAGCGGAACTCGTCGAAGAAGGTTCGATCCGGCATGTAGGAGTATCCAATTTCTCTGCGTGGCAAACGATGAAGGCGAACCGCGTTGCGTCTTCGTTGGGCGTTCGCATCTCGGTCCTTCAGCCCATGTACAATCTGGTCAAGCGACAGGTGGAAGTGGAGATCCTTCCGATGTCAATGTCAGAAGGATTTGCCGTTTGCTCCTACTCGCCGCTCGGAGGGGGGTTATTAACCGGAAAATATGGACAGTCCGCCGAAGGGCGTTTGGTCGACGACAAGATGTACAACGACCGCTATGGGCCGAAATGGATGCATGACACGGCGGTCGCCCTTGGCTCGGTCGCCAAAGAGATCGGCGTCTCACCCGCCACGCTTGCCGTTGCCTGGACTGCACGGCATCCGGGACTTCACGGACCGATCATCTCTGCCCGATCCGCCCAACAACTGGCACCGTCCATTGCGGCAATTGATTTCAAGATGGATGATGCGCTCTATGAGAAAATCAGCGCGCTTTCGCCGAGACCGGCGCCAGCGACGGATCGACTTGAGGAAGCATAGGGCTTGTCCAAAACATAGCGTCCTAGAAACTCAGACTTCCGGGACGCCTAGGGAGTGATCTTTTTTTCCCGGCGCATTGAGCGATCCACCCAGCAATTAACCGTCCGCATGATCTATTTCAACGAATGCCACCGCAAATGGTGGCAGCTTCACGGTCGTCGATTCCGACTTCGACGCGTTATCCAGCCAATCTGCAGACTTGGTGGCCGCGTCGAATGTTTCGGTGTCAAGCCGGACTGACACGGCCTGACCACTGATTGAAACCTCCCGCGCCTCGCCACTCAGATTGGCAATCATTGCCCGTTTTGTTGACCCGATCATGGCACCATATGCGGCCAGGCCGTCGGGAACGCCATTGAACACAAGGCGCGCATGTCCCGCCATCGCGCCCGCTGCTTTCACCACATGATATATCGGATAGACAGACCGCCCTGCCCCGTCAAAACCCTCCTGCGGACAATCCGCGGGCTCGTAAGTCAACCCAAAGGGACCAGCCGGAGAGCCGAGGCAGATCGCCTCGACATTGCTGCCTGCGGTCGCCGCCAGAACCCCAACGGAGTAGGCCGCTCCGAAGAGACCCCGGTGACGGGGATCTATCCGCGCCATTGTGCGGCGTACTTGATTAGGGTTCTCGGCGACTGCTGCGCCGTACGGATTGGACCGCATCCCGATGCTGGCAAGACCCAACCGATAGGGACGACCGTTTGAAAGGGCTTCGGCGCTAAGGAATATCTGCGGCAACGTCTCCAGCGTTTCCAGAACCGACATGTCGTCGCCCGCATGAACGAGAGGCGTCAGACTGTGAGTCACGTAGTCGCATCGGGACATGTCGGGACGACAACGATTCAGTTCCGTGAAGTTCGTCATCATGCCGCCGCCGACCTTGGATTTCGGGAACGCCGCCCGCACCAGATCCAGCATGTCGTTCGGTGTTGCGCCCTCCGGCCACGGCCCCACCGGCTGATGGCTTGCCAGATAGCTTTCACGCAGGGCAATGACGTGCGCGGGCGTGATCCGCTCGGTCGCCACTCTCTTGGCCACCCGTTGCAAGCTGTCTTCGACGTCCGCATTGTCGGGGACAACGACTTCAAGATCGACAGTGGGGTAACCGCGCGCAAACGCCGCCATCTCGTCCAGATCAGCCGCATCCTGAAACACACGCATCAGGACGTAGTTCGCTTCTGGTGGTGCCGTTGTTTCCCGAAGTGGAAGCCAGCCGCTTTCGAGCGCCAGACCGATCTTTGGCGAAAGTGCGCCAGAAGGCACCAGTTCCAACATCGAGTTGCCGAAAGTGTCATCGGAAGTGGCAGCATCTCCGGAAAACGACATTCGAACCGATTGCCGCGTCGGCCCCGTGATGTCGTAGGTGAACGGATGAACCAGAGGTACACAATAGGTCTTGAACGACGCGTCAGACCAATTGCGCTGGTCTTCCATTTCAAAAGTTTCGCCATCGAACACGATATCGACCAACTGGCCATCAATGCCATAAGTCAGGCCGGCAATATCCTTCACAGGCTGGTCGGGACGGATCAGTTCGGGAAACGCCGTCTGCTCCTCTGCTCCGTCCGAATGTGTAACTTTCAATTTCGCTCCTGCAACACCCCTGATCGGGTGTAGAACGGTGAACCCTGCCCGGTTGGTCGCGAATGCGCCGTCCTTCGGTGTCATCGTCAGATCAGCTTCGAGTGCGCCAGTCGGTTTGACCTTGATGTGCACTTCACAGACCATCCGACCATCACCTACCGAGAATGTCAGGTCGACCGTGCAGCCATCGCTTTCGTCAATGACCTCTTTCTGGATTTCCTCCGGATATGTTCCCCAATTTTCGTCGCGGATCGGCCAGGCCAAGGCTCTGACAAGTTCGGTACCATGCCAAGCAATGCGGCGAATGCCATCTGACGAATAGAGAAATGACAGCGGTCCAGCCGACAGCTTGCGCAAGACCTGTAGCGGTTCGCCGGTCCCGTAGATCTTCAGTTTGTCTTCCGAGCACACCACATCCGGCCTCCTAAAGGCGTTCTAAAGAATGCTCATTATACCAGTTTGGAGTATTGGTCAAAGCCACTGGGGGCCCTGCCGCAGAGGCAGATTCAGGTGGCCCGTCGGGGTGCGAACATATTGCGTGATCGGTCCAGATGGCTGCGCATCTCATCCACCGCGCCGTCAGGATCATTGGCCGCGATACGATCAATGAGCCGGGCATGTTCGTTCAGCGTCGTCTGTTCGTTGCCAGACCAGTGCAGCAGGGCTGTGTGATACTCCTGAAGCCAGCGCAACATGGCGCTCGATGCCGCGGTGACTACTGGGTTGGCAAGGATGTTCGCGATTGCGGTATGAAATGCCATGTCCGCCTCGATGAAGCTGCGAACATCAAGATCGCCGGTCAGCTGCGATTCCTGCTCGGCCAAAAGTTTTCGGAGCGTGACGACATCTTCCTCCGTTGCCCGTTCCGCAGCGGTTCGCACGATGCCCAGTTCGAACATGCGTCGGGCTTCCTTGAGATGCTCCAGGTTCGCGGGAACCGCGTCGAGAAGGATGTTCGCCACCATGTCGCTCTGGTCGAGTACAAGGTTTGCGGACAGCTCGTTGACCTTGCTGCGTTCGCCGTGACTGATCGTTATCAGGCCTTGTGTATGTAACGCCTGCAAAGCCTCGCGCACTGCCGGCCGTCCGACGCTGAACCTTTCCATCAAGGCGCGCTCCGAAGGCATGTAATCGCCGGGACTAAGCTCACCGCTGCGGATCATCTCTCTCAGGCGCTCAAGCACCTGCTCTGAGAGCTTCAACCTGACAATCTTTTCTTCGCCTTTTACTGGCGCGTCGTTCGGCATGTTCCGGCCTGCTTTTTTAATTCCACATCTTAAGCTATGGCACTGAAAGTCATTAATATCGACAACTGATCTCGTTTACCTCCCAATGAGCCGGTATTGATCAAGACTGATATGATGAGGTGATATATCTATAAGCGGCCAAACTGCCAAGAAATTCAATAGGCCTCTGGTCGCGTGGCTCGGCGATGACTTCACGGGGCCGCCGCCGTTGTGGAATTCCTGAGCTTCAGTGGACTGCCCTCGATCCTCTATCTCTCGCTACCAGACGCCAAATCCCTGCAGGCAAAGCGAAGGGTGTGATGGCATCGGAATTGCCACACTGGCCCGCTCGCAATCTCCCGGATGGATGGAGGAGGCGCTTCCACCCATCCTCGAATTTCTGGATCGAACCGATATCGAGTTTATCCACTGCCTTGGGAATTGATACGCTCGAAGCCGTTGCCACCACCATTCCCGGCGCCGCGATCAACGGAGCTCGGGCAAGAGGCAAGCTGGACGGTCTTGAGAACGCCTTGAAGGGCGGCCAAATGGGCTCACCTAACCATTTCGGCTGGGGGTGCGCGACGGCGGGGGTGAACGCGGCTGATGCCTGCCCCAGTCGATTTATGATGCACCGAGATCGCTTGACGCATGGCGTCGATGGCATCCGGTGCCGGCGCCTGATGTCGGGCCTGGGCAACGTCAATCTGGTTCGCCACGCGTCTTCTCGCGAATCTCTCCCGCGAAATGCGGCCCGTCCGCATGATGCAAAGCTTGGTGAAATGGCCGTGCCATCTCAGTCAATGCGGCCTTTTCCAAACCACGACTGCACAAACACAAATCCTGAATAACGAGCTTAACCATTTGATTTAGCGTGTATAATCGGCTGCGCCAACGATACAGAACGGCATACGCCACCGGCCTCTTAAACGCGGAACAGCGTCAATTGACGATGTGAATATATACAACCATCGCAAAAAGTGATGTACTCATCATATCAGTTCGGAAGAAACTGGGGTGACCGTTCGGCCAAATGCGGCCGCAGCAATCGGTTCGTGAACAGTTTGGGAGGATACAATGCGAACAATGAAACGCCTCGGCTTCGTTGTCGGTGTTTGTGCTTTAATTACGAGTGCCGGATTAACGTCGTCAGCTTTCGCGCAGGCCAAAGAGGCACCTACGGTTGCGCTCAGCAACGCATTTCTGGGAAATGCCTGGCGCCGTTCCATGATCACCGCTTTTGAGGAGGCGGCAGAAAAGGCGGAGGCCGATGGGCTGATAAGTTCTTATCAGGTCTCCAACGCTCCCGGTGAAAACTCGGCAACCGAGCAGATCGCGCAGCTAAAGGCGCTTCTGCTCGATCAACCGGACATCCTGCTGGTCAACCCGGCATCTCCGTCCGCGTTGAACCCGACGCTGCAGCAAGCCTGCAATCAAGGCATCGTGGTCGTTGTCTTCGATAGCGCCACCGATCTGGAATGTGCTTATCTGGTCACCAACAGCTTCGGTGACTGGGCACGACTTTCGACGCAGGCCATCATCGATGGCATCGGCGGCAAGGGGAACGTGATACTTGCGCGCGGTGTGCAGGGCTCGCCGCCCGAGATCGAGATGTACGAAGTCCAGAAGGCCATGCTCGAAGACAACCCGGATGTCAAAGTTGTCGCCGAAGTTTTCACTTTCTGCGACAGCGCCAAGGCGCAGGAAGCGCTTCTCGGTACGATCGCCAGCCTTCCGGATGTGGATGGCGTCATCGGCTGCGGCGAAGGATTGGGCGCCGTGCAGGCGTTCCAGACTGCAGGTCGTGAACTGCCGGTCGTGGCCTTTGCGCCCAGTGGCCGCGCGCTTAAATTCTGGGGCGAAGGAAACGGCGCTCCAGGTTCGGTCGCGGTCATGTCCGACCCCGGCCAGGGTGTCGCCGCGCTGTTCACCGCGATCAACATCTACCAAGGCGAAGACGTGCCTCGCATCACGATCTTCCCGCCGGTTGTGGTTAGCGACGACCAGCGTGACGCCTGGATCGCGGCTGTTGATGACGACGAAATCGCCTCATGGCAGTGGACCAAGGATCTCGTGGACGCACAGATCAAGGCGAATGTTGACGACAACGTCGAAGGCGCCGCATTGCCGCCGGTTCCGGTGAGATAACAGCAGAAGGCCAGCGCCTGCCACCCGTGGGCGCTGGCCTGAGACCCTTCACCAGCGAATTTTGCATGATGAACAAGAAGGTTACCGATCGCGGTCCCCTCGTCCGGGTTTCCCACGCGGTGAAGACTTATGGCCCGACGACGGCACTATCCGGCGTGAACCTCCATGTGAACTCTGGCGAGGTTCTGGGCATCGTCGGCCATAACGGTGCAGGCAAGAGCACCCTGATGCGTATGCTTTGCGGAATTGAATCTCTCGACTCCGGCTCAATTGACTTCGCAGGTATGTCGACACGCGGTCGCAACGGTTTTCCTGATGTCCGCATGGCCTATCAGGAAGGGTCGCTCGCCCTCGAATTGAGCGTCAAAGACAACATCTTCATGTCGAGCAGTCGCTGGATGCCACGTTTGCACTGGCACCGCTTCGCCGCCGATCGCGCTTCGGCGCGACTGAATGAGATTTTTCCGGAAAACGGAATCAAGCCCGCCGATTTTGTTGATGACCTTCCGATTTCGGACCGCCAGATGGTCGAGATCGCGCGCGCCACGATCACCGACAAGTTGCGCCTGCTGATCCTCGACGAACCGACAGAGTCGCTTGGGCGCGAGGCGGTTGAGCAGCTATATACGTATGTTCGCAAACTCAGGGACCAAAATGTGGCCATCGTATTGGTGTCGCACCGCCTGAGAGAGATCCTGTCGGTCTGCACCCGGATCGCCGTAATGAAGGACGGCGCCGTCTCTTCGATCTGCAACGCAGAAGATGTGACCGAACGCGATCTTTTCCTCGCAATGGGCGGCGAGGTGGTCGCGGTCGATGCCAGTGGAGGTCATCAAAGTGCGAATGAAGCCAATCGTCCTGTTGCCGCCCGTGTTCCGATGGAAACCGTAGACGGAGAACCAGCTGAGTTCATCGCCCGTGAAGGCGAAGTAGTCGGTCTGGCGGGTATCGCCGGTCAGGGGCAGGAACGTGTGCTCGAACGGCTCTGGCGTGGCGCTCGAAACGATGTTGAGATTGGCCTCAAACGCGCCTATGTGCCCGGAGACCGCCAGAGGTCGGGCATTCTCCCTCTTTGGAACGTCGCTTCGAACCTGACCATCTCGGCACTTGCGGGATTAAGCCGGCGCGGCATCCGCCAGACCGACAGAGAAGGCGAACTCGTGGCAAACTGGATCGACCGCCTGAAGATCCGCGGTGGCGCGGCCGCCGCAATCACCGGTCTCTCCGGGGGCAACCAGCAAAAAGTCATCGTCGCTCGGGCTTTTGCCTCCGACGCCAAAACCATTCTGCTGGATGACCCCTTCCGAGGCGTAGATATCCATACCAAGGCAGAGCTTTACCAGTTGATCCGGACCGAGGCCGAGAAGGGGCGGACCATCATCTGGTACTCAAGCGAAAATTCCGAAATGCAACATTGCGACCGTGCCTATGTGCTGCGTGCCAACAAAATTGCCGGTCAGTTGCAGGGCGCGCAGATCACGGACGAACGCATCATCGCCATGTCGTTTGCAGAAGCCAAGGATGCCGCCGCATGACCGATGTAGACATGCCCCGCCCGGAAAGTGCTCTGCCGCGCGGCTTTGTCCGCCGCACATTCCCCAGCCTGCTGACACTGGGCGCTATGATCGCGATCCTGTTGGTCTGCGGAGCCATTCAGCCCCGCATCTGGTCCCAGGGCGGCATGACGCTGATCATGTCGCCAATCGTGGCGCTTGCCATCGCTTCGATGGCGCAGATGGTGATGATGAGCATCGGCGATATCGATCTTGGCATCGGTTACTTCGTCGGCATGATCACCGCCATCGTCGCCACGCTTTTGCGCGACGCACCGCTTCTCGGCGTGCTCGCCCTCACGGCCAGCATCGGGGCATATGCGGTGATGGGAGCGCTCGTCCAATTGCGCGGCGTTCCCTCGCTCATCGCCACGCTTGGTGCGTCCTTCATCTGGCTTGGCGTAGGTCTCTTCGCACTGCCCGTTCCCGGCGGCATGGCCCCGGACTGGCTTTTTGCTTACACGATGTGGCAGCCGCCATTGCTGATCCCGGCGCCCATCGTCACGATGGTTCTCGCAACAGCCCTCACCTGGGTGGTGATGCAAAGAACCTCACTCGGCGTCCGATTCCGTGGTTTGGGCAGCAATCCCGTTGCACTCGCGCGTTCCGGAGCCTCGCTCCTGCGCACCCGGATGCTGGCCTACGCGACAGTGGGCGTACTTGGAGTGCTGGCGGGCCTGACATTGACGGCGGAGATCGGCGGCGGCGACGTTAACGCAGTGCCCGGCTACACACTGACGACAGTAGCCGCAGTCATCCTTGGTGGCGGTATGTTCACAGGCGGCCGCGCGGTTGCATGGGGAACGCTGTTCGGCTCGGTCACATTGGGCCTGCTCACCGTGTTGCTGACCCTGCTACAATTTTCTTCGAACCTTCAGCCGGCCGTGCAAGGGCTGATTGTGATCGCGGTTCTGGCCGGCCGTCTGGTTGTGGAGCGTGGCCTGCGATGAATTCCTTCAGTAATATCTCCTTTCCGCCCTGGAGCTGGTCATTTCTCGCCGCCTTTGTCGTCCTGATCCTGACATTCATGGTCTCGGGCGGCGGTGGCATACAGACGCTGACGCTCGCCTTCACCATCGCGCCATACCTCGTGCTGGTGGGCCTGGGCCAGATGCTGGTCATGTGCACCGGCCCGGGCAATATCGACGTTTCCGTGGCCAAGGTCTTCTCCCTCGGCGGTCTTCTGTCAATCGCGGTAGGGGACGCGACGGGATCATGGGTGCTCGGGCTTCTCGCGGCCCTCGGTGTGGGGCTGGCCATGGGCGCGATCAGCGTCACCGCTATCCTGCTTATCCGCATTCCTCCCATCGTGGCGACGCTTGCGACAAGCCTCATCGCATCGGCCATTTCGCTGACGCTGGCCAAGGGGTTTCAAGGCTCCGCCGATCCCGCGCTGAGGGGTTTTCTGAACTGGGCACCGATGGGCATTCCCGCCTTCGCTATTGCCGTCCTGCTCTTCACATTTGCCGTGTCCTTCGTGCTGACTCGGACAATATGGGGCCGCCAGGCCCTGGCTTTCGGACAGGCACGTCGCGCCGCGGAATATGCCGGAATCAGCGCTGTCAGAATACATGTCCCGGTCTATCTGTCCTGCGCCATGCTGGCGGCCCTGGCCGGAGCCCTTCGCGCTTCCTTCTCGGCCCCGAATGTGGAGCTTGGTAATGACTACCTGCTCGACTCCATTGCCGTCGTCGTCATCGGTGGCACGCTCATCACCGGCGGCCGGGCGGTTCCGGCAGGCGTGTGGGGCGGCGCCCTGTTCTTCATCCTTCTCGACGGGCTTCTGAACCTCGTTGGCTGGAATTACGCAGGTCAGAACGTGCTCAAGGGCTTCCTCGTGCTGTCGGTTCTATTCCTGGCCAACGGCGCCCCGCTTCTCCACAGAAAGTCATCGTCGCCAGACGAAGAAGAGGATCGCGCGTCCATTCCCGCAAAACCACCTGCCAAACCGGCGAATAGCAGGCCGCAATCATGACGCGGCAGATCCCCGGCGCGGCCATCGGGCTCGAAGGTCTGGTTGATCCTTCCGAGCCGCTCGAAATCGTCGCGACCGGCTCGATCTGGAGCGAAGGACCGCTCTGGATTCCCGCCCGGAACTGCCTGCGCTGGAGTGACATTCCGAACAATCGGATACGCGAATATGACGCGGCCACCGGCGAAGTCACCGACTACGCCACCGACGTGGAATTCACGAACGGTCGCACGCTCGACCTCGACGGCAGTGTCGTCCAGTGCTCGCACGGCCGCCGCCGGGTCGAACGCGACCGCGGCGGGGTTGTCACATCCATTGTCGACGAATGGAACGGCGTCCGCCTCAACTCACCCAACGATGTCGTCATCGCCCCGGACGGCACAATCTGGTTCACCGACCCTGCCTACGGCATTACCGAAGCCCGCGAAGGCCATCCCGGCGAACGCGAATACGGTGACCATTTTGTCTTCCGCCACAATCCGACCGACGGAACAACCTTGCCTGTCGTAATCGATGTCGAGGAACCGAATGGTCTCGCCTTCTCTCCGGATGGATCGCTGTTTTACGTCGCCGACTCGTCCTCGGTGCGCAAACCTCCAGGCGTCGGTAATAGCGACATTCGGGTTTACGACGTCCACGAAGGCCTGCGCTGCAAGAACGGTCGCCTGTTCGCTCACATCGACGAAGGTTTCCCGGACGGCATTGCTGTCGACATGTTTGGAAACGTTTGGTCATCTAGCGAGATTGGCGTAATCGTCTTCGCTCCTGATGGCGCCGAACTTGGTCGGATCCTCGTGCCGGAGTTGACCGGAAACCTATGCTTCGGAGGCGTTGACGGGCACAGCCTGTTCATTGCCGCGAGCACAAGCATCTATCGGATTGCGACGATGACGTCCGATGCCTGGGCGGGGCGGCCCCGCAAGCGGTCTGCACCGGATCGTTGAACAAGCGCGAAATCAACACCGCTGCACATTGAGCAACGTCATCGAGGACAGGTGAACTTCAAGGGGGCACTCCATTTGCGCGCCATCCTGTCTGCCGCCACCGCGAACGTTTCCGCGCTGATGATTCTTGGCGCCCCAAACCTCCACGGCGCGGAACTACCAGCGCACATCGAAGTCCCGCACGACTGCTGCAACCTGATCTGCCGTCAACGCCCTCGGCCGACATCCGCGCGTCAAGAGTGCCAGTTTCGCGGTTTCTTCCAGTTCTTCCATCGCGAACACAGCAGCCCACAGGTCCTTCCCCGCCACTACCGGGCCGTGATTTGCTAACAGAACTGCGCTCCTTCTGCCCGCGAGGCCCCGGACGGCATCGCCCATGTTTGGATCTCCGGGCAGAAAGAACGGCAGAAGTTTTACTTTGCCCAATCGCATGATGGAGTATGGCGTCAGCGGAGGCAGCACATTGTCCGGGTTAATTTCCGGCAGCATCGACAAGGCAACGGAATGCGTGGAATGCAGATGCACCACCGCGCCTGTTCCCGTTCTCGTGTCGTAGAACGCCGTATGCAATGGCACTTCCTTTGTTGCTGCGTCTCCGGAAATCAATCTCCCTTCTTCGTCGAGATGACTGAGCCGCGCTGGATCGAGAAACCCCATCGCCCGCCCCGTCGGCGTCACCAGCAGAGTCCCGTCTGAAAGGCGGGCTGAAATGTTACCCGAAGCGCCGCAGGTCAGGCCGCGATCGAACATCGATTTGGCGAGCGTGCAGATGTCTTCGCGCAGCTTGGCCTCTTCGCTCATCCGTCGGACTCCATCAGTTGCAGCGCCTCGGAGAAGAACGCCTCCCCGCCAAAGTTGCCCGATTTCAGCGCCAGCGCCATCTCTCCGTGCCGGACAAGCGGCACGCCCGGAGCAACTCTCGGACCGATCTTCAGTTCGCGTGCGCCCAATCCGGTTACGACCGCTCCGGAGGTTTCTCCTCCAGCCACAACCAGCCGCCGCAATCCGCGCGCGGAAAGTTCGGCAGCCAGATTTGAGAAGACAGTCTCGATTGCCTCGGCGACATTCTCTCGCCCATAGGTCTTCTGCGCGGCACGCACCTCGTCCGGGTCGGCAGAGGAATAGATCAGCGGCGGACTACTCTGAGCCATCGCCCAATCGGCCAAGCCGGTCGGGCTCACGTCGCCACGCACCACAGCTTCGGCTTCGAGTTTCCTCGCAGGCGCAACCTTGCGGTATGCGGCCACCTGTCCACGTGTCGCCAGGCTGCAGGACCCGGATATCACCGCGCCCGGTCCTCCGACGGAATCCCATGCTGGACGCTGCGGTTGAAAGCCGAAATTCTCCGGCAACCCCAACGCAATTCCTGACCCGCCACAGAGCAGCCTGATATCTCTGGCCGCCCGGCCGATGGTCCTGAGATCTGCGTCGGCAATGGCATCGACGATGACATGGGCACTTTGCGTCAGGCCGGACGCAACGGCCTCTTCGCCCGAACTGACAACCTGCGCACGGACATGGGCGACCTGACGCGTACTCTGAGCGGCCAGAACTCGCCGCAGGTCGGCGTCGGTCATCGGGGTAAGCGGATGATTTTCCATGCCGCTCTCGTTCAGAAGCCTGTCACCCACGAAGAGATGTCCCTGATAGACGCTTCGCCCATTCTCGGGAAACGCAGGACAGACCACGCAGGTCTCCGCGCCGATATGATCCGCCAGAGCATCCAGCACCGGACCGATATTGCCCGCCGGCGTGCTATCAAATGTCGAGCAGACCTTGAGAACGATCTGCTCGGCACCCTGAGACAAAAGCCAGTCACAGGTAGCCAGCGACTGCGCGACCGCTTCTTCTACCGGAGCGGTCCGTGACTTCAGGGCCACCACACCCGCACCCAGATCCGTGTCCGCCGGCTTGTCTGGCATACGGGCGAACAGCGAGACTGGCATCCCGCCCTCCGCCAGAGTGAGAGCAATATCGGACGCCCCGGTGAAATCGTCTGCGATCACGCCGATTTTCATAACGCGATTTTCTCCAACGGTCCTGCATTCAGTCGGAAGATGTGAGGCGCCATGACCGTGGGAAAATACTCCCTAACCAGCGGATCATGGCCAGGCACGATCAGATCGCGCTTCGAAGCCAACCGCTCAAGTGTCCCGAACCCTTCCAGCATGTCCTGTAAATCCACCACGATCGGAAACGGCTTCCGGGCGAAGGCGTTCTCGTAGAAATGGGCCGCGTCGGATGCCAGCACCAGCCAACCGGCCTGCGTCCGCACCCGCACGCATTGCAGCCCGCGACTATGGCCGCCGATGCAATGAACGGTGACGCCATCGGCGATCTGACCGTCCCCGTCGTGAAAAATCACCTTCCCCGAATAGAGCCGCCGGACCGCCTCGCAGACATGGCCCGCAGTGAACGGCATCCGCAACGTATCGTGGCACATGCAAGGCCCCGTCGCGTATGCCATCTCCGCCGACTGCATGTGCAGCGCTGCATTGGGAAACAGGTGCAGACCGCCAGCGTGATCGTAATGCAGGTGGGTGACGATCACCTGCGAGACATCCGACGGAGCAATCCCGAACGGCGCCAAAGCCGTGACCGGATCGAGACGGATCGGCCGCTGCCGTGCTGACGCTTCCTCTCCATCGTAGCCGGTATCGACCAGAATGATCTCCTCCCCGTTTCTCAGAAGCCACATGAAATAATCCATGGGGTGCGGGGCATCGTGGTTGTCGTCGAATATGAAACTGTCGGCCCGCACTCTTGCGTTCCGGTCGGCATATTTGACCGCGAAAACTTCCCAGTCGCTCATGATGCGACCATGTCATACGTCCGGATGTCCTTGTGCCCGACCAGTGACGAGACAGCGTTGTCGAACGCCTTGAAATGCGCACTCTGCAAATGGCCATCAAACGCCGCGCGGTCAGTGTAGAGCTCGTAGAGAAACACCTCGTTCCCGCGTTCGCTGTCAGTGCAGACGTCAAAGCGATGGCATCCCTCCTCTTCCGCAAGGGAGGTGCGGGCATTCTCAATCATCGCCGGAAGGAAGTCCGGCATCCTGCCGTCCCGGATCTGAAACGTGACGATTACGACAAACATGGCGCGGCCCCTCTTAGCGGAATATCTCGACCATGGTCATCGACACGGCCGGTACGTAGGTCACCAACAACAAAGCACTCAGCGCTGCGATGTAAAGCGGAGCCATCGAACGCGCGATGGACAATACCCCGTCGCCGGAGATGCGGGAAGCGACATACAATGTCGCCCCCACCGGCGGGGTGAACAGCCCGACCGCGACATTGCAGGTCATGATGACACCAAGGTGGACGGGATCGACACCGAATGTCTGCGCTGTCGGCAGAAACAACGGCGCGGTCAGCAGGATCGCCGGCACCGGATCAAGGACGAGACCGAGGATCAGCATCACGATATTGACCAGCAACAGGAACACCCAGGGGCTGCTCGACAGGTCCTGCACGAAGGCGACCAGAACCTGCGGCAGCTGTTCCAATGTGATGATCCAGCCCAGCACTGTCGTCGCACCGATCACCACCATGACCACCGCCGAGGTCACAAATGCGTCGATCATCAGCGCCGGCAGATCGCGCAGATTGAAGTCGCGGTAAACGACGATGGTCACGAACAGGCCATAGACAACCGCCAGCGCTGCCGCCTCGGTCGGGGTGACCCATCCAGTGAAAATGCCGCCGAGGATGAGAATGGGCATGAAAAGCGCCGGCGCGGTTCCAAGGAAGGAACGCCACAACTCGCCGCGCGTCGTCGTTTGCCCTCCCGGATCGCAGCCGGTGGATTTGCCGACCCAGTAACAAACTCCCATGAAGAAAAGTCCGAAGATAACTCCGGGGATCATACCCGCGAGGAACAGATCGGCGACAGAGACGTTCCCGACGAAGCCATAGATCAGCATCGGGATCGACGGCGGGATGATGATGCCGATGGTCCCGGCCGCCGCGACCAGCCCGGCCGCAAAGGGACGGTGATAACCCTCCCGCGCCATGTTCTTGATCATCACCGACCCGATGGCGGCGGAATCGGCAATCGCCGAACCCGAAATGCCGCCGAAGATCATAGACGCACCTACCACGACCATGCCCAGCCCGCCGGGCATGAAGCCAAAGGCGGCGCGGGCGAACCCGATAATGCGCAGACCGACGCCGCCGCGCGACATCAACTCGCCCGCGACGATGAAGAGCGGAATTGCAAGGAAGTGGTTCGGCTCCACGCCGCCGATGAAGTTCAGATAGACGGCCTGCAGTGGGTAGCCCGACAGGTCGAAGACGAAGATCGGCAGGATTGCGGTCAGCAGGATGGCCCAGACCAGAGGAATGCCGGCAAAGACCGTGACAAGGAAAACTGCGACGATGAAGAGCAGGATCATAGCGCCGCACCACCGTCTGAGTCATTCTGCGCCCAGCCCGCGGGGTACTGCCAGTCGCGGACGAGGTTGAAAAGGTGAAAGGCCAGGGCGCAGGCCATCCCCACGGGCATCGAGGCATAGAGCAGTCCCACGGGCCAGTAGAGCACCGTGGTTTTCTGCGCCCAACTGTGGCTTGCGATCGACACGCCGTACCAGATCAGGGAGGCGAGCATGGCAAGGATGATCAGGTCGATTACCAGCGCCAGCCAGGCCCGCGCCCTTTGCGGAACGAGATTCTCCACGATCTCGGTCACGCGCATATGCGCCCCGCGGGCCATCGCGGCCGCTGCCCCCAGAAACGTCGTCCAGAGCAGAAGAAATGCCGTGACCTCAAGCGACCAAGCCAGGTCAAACCCGGCAGCACCGCGCAGCAATGCATTGGTGAAAACAAGCGCCACGATGCTGACCCCGCCCAGGACCAGGCAGAAATCTATGATCGCGCTGAGTGCGCGCAGCGGCATGGGATAATGCGGCCGGTAGTCCATTTTGCCTGTCCCCGTGTCGTAGTGGCCGGCGCCGTCCTGAATGGCACGGCAGATCATTTTGAATAAGCAGGTTCAGTTGGCCGGAAGGGCTTCGCGAATGGCTGCCGCATCGGCGAGAATTCCGTCGACCTCTTCGGTGCCATAAACCTCGCGCGCCTTGTCGTAGACACTTGCAACAGCCTCGCGGAACGGGCCGATCTCAGGCGTCGAAACCGTGGCCCCGGCGGCTTCCATATCGGCGATCTGCTTGTCGACAGAGCTTCTGACCAGATTACGGCTGAACGCGGCGGCCTCTGCGGCGGCCTTGCTCACAGCGTCCTGATCTTCCGGCGAGAATCCCTGCCACGTCGCTTCCGACACCGTCAGCGGCAACGGGCTGTACACATGCCGTGTCAGCGTCACATAGGGCGCCACCTCGTAGAAGCGCAGCGAATTGATCGTGTCAACCGGGTTCTCCTGACCGTTCACGGTTCCCTGCTGGATCGCCAGATAAACATCGGTAATCGGCATAACGACCGTCTGGAATCCGATGGCCTCCATGCTCCAGCGGATCATGTCGTTGGGATAGACCCGCATCTTCATCGTCGCGGCGTCGGCCGGAGAGGCCAGGGGCTCATTGGTGGTGAATGACCGGAAACCGGCCTCCCATGTAGCCAGAACCCGGAAACCCACGTCCGGCAGTTTGTCGAACTCGCCCTGTAGCCAGCCCGAATTGTCGTAAAGCTCCCAACCCTGCTCGTAAGTATCGACGAGGAACGGCATCGCGGTGAGATTCAGCGACGGCAGATGCGTGGCGTAGGACCCGGTCGCGGAGACTGTGAAATCCACCCCGCCAAGGATCAGCTGCTCGATTGCCTTGGGATCGTTGGCAAGCTGTCCGGCCGGAAAAATGCGGACCTCGTAACGGCCGTCGGTGTACTCTGCGACCTTCTCGGCAAAAACCTCTGCCGCGGCCTGGCGCGAGCCGCCGGGGTTATCCGTATGGCTGAAACGTAGAACCGTCTGGGCGAAGGCCCCGGTTCCGATGATGGCGGCCACGGTAGCAATTGCGGCCACTCCTGCGAACGATTTTTTCATGATGCCCTCCCAGAACATGCTTTGTTATTGCATAATTTTGCGTATGCATTAATTAATCCGCTGTCAACGTTTTCGATTTACCTCAAGTCGAAAAATCTTACGATCCGGTCGAAAAGAGAGGGCCAAAATGAACGAAACTTTCAGCATCGCCGTGTTCCACGGAGACGGAATTGGCCCTGAAATCATGGCTCCGACGCTGTCGATCCTCGAACGCGTAGCCAAAGCGTCAGATAGCTACGACCTCGAATTCACCGATGCACCTGCTGGGGCGGCCCACTACGCTCAAACCGGCGAATCGCTGCCCGCATCCTCCCTGCAGGTCGCCCGTGACGCCGACGCGATCCTGCTCTCGGCCATGGGATTGCCTGACGTCCGCTACGAAGACGGAACCGAGATCTCGCCCCAGATCGACCTCCGCAAGGAGTTGACGCTTTTTGCCGGCATCCGGCCCGTCACTGTCAAGGCGGGCCAGGATTCGCCCCTTAAAATACCGGAAGGCAGGGAGATCGACTTCGTTCTGGTCCGCGAAAGCACCGAAGGTCTCTTTCATACCCAGGGGCGCGGCGAGGTTACCCGTGACGAGGCGCGGGAGACGCTTCTGATCACCCGCGAGATCTCGGAGAAACTGTTTCGTTTCACCTTCGATCTCGCCAGATCGAGAAAGGCCGCCGGCCGCGGACCGGGGCGCGTGACCTGCGTCGACAAGGCCAACGTGTTCCGCGCTTTCGCCTTCTTCCGCGAGATTTTCGATGCCGAAGCCGCCCGTCACCCGGATCTGATCGCCGATCACGCTTATGTCGATGCCACCGCACTCTGGATGGTCCAGAAGCCCTGGGACTTCGACGTGCTGGTCACGGAAAACATGTTCGGCGACATTCTCTCCGACCTTGGTGCAGGTCTCATGGGCGGTCTCGGGCTGGCGCCCTCGGCCGATATCGGACTGGATCACGCCGTGTTCCAACCCTGCCACGGATCAGCCCCCGACATAGCGGGCAAAGGCCTCGCCAATCCCTTCGCGATGATCCTCTCCGCCGCGCTGATGCTCGACTGGCTCGGGACGAAGCACGACAACGAACCGATCCGTAATGATGGCCGGCGCCTGCGACAGGCGGTCGAAGAGGTTATCGCACGCCGAACGACACTGACCCGCGATCTTGGCGGCACTGCCAGCACCGAAAGCGCCGCCCACGCCGTGCTCGACGCGCTCTTCGTCTCATGACCCATCAAACAGAGCTCAAAGTCGCCTGCGTCGGCGCCGGGTATTTCAGCCAGTTTCACTACGGAAGCTGGGCGCGTTTGGACCGGGTCAACCTCGTTGCCTCCTGCAACCGCGACATCGCGAAAGCGGAATCGACCGGCCTCGTCCCCTACTCCGATCTGTCCCGGATGCTGGCCGAGCAAAAACCGGACCTGCTCGACATCATCCTGCCCCCTGTCGCCCACGCGCAGACCATCCGCACGGCACTGGCGGCGGGCATAAGGTGGATCATCTGCCAGAAACCCTTCTGCAATAACCTTGCGGAAGCACGGCAGATCGCAAAGGAAGCCGAAGAGGCTGGTACCACCATAATCGTCCACGAGAATTTCCGCTTTCAGCCGTGGTATCGCGCCATCAAACAGGCGCTCGATGCGGGCGAGATCGGCGCGGTCCATCAGGCCACCTTCCGCCTGCGCCCCGGCGACGGACAAGGAGCGGACGCCTATCTCGCCCGTCAGCCCTATTTCCAGGATATGCCGCGGTTTCTCGTCCACGAAACCGCCGTTCACTGGGTCGATACGTTTCGCTATCTTTTCGGTAACCCGATCTCCGTCTATGCAGACCTGAGGAAGCTCAACCCGGTCATTGCGGGTGAAGACGCCGGATACATCCTCTTCGAGCACCCGGGCGGCATCCGAGCCATGTTCGACGGCAACAGACACCTCGATCACGACGCCGACAACCTTCGCCGTACTATGGGCGAAGCTCTTGTCGAAGGTACCCAAGGAACGATCACGCTTGGCGGAGATGGATCGGTAAAGCTTCGGCGCTTCGGAACTTCCGAAAGCGAGGTTGTGTTGCCAGCCGACACCTGGGATGGCTTCGGCGGCGATTGCGTCCATGCTCTGCAATCGCATGTTGTCGCCGGTATTCTCGACGGCACACCGCTGGAAAACCGGGCCCAGGAATACCTTGCGGTCGAAGTCATTGAGGAGGCAATCTACGCCTCAGCGGAAAGCGGATGTAAAAAGACCCTCGGGAAGACGTAGACTGAATGCCAGGCAAGACCCTTTCAAGTTCTCAGCGCGCGATTACGGAATTGCGAAAAAAGGTGTTCTCCGGCGAATTGGCGGCAGGCTCGGACCATCTCGAATCCGAACTCGCCGACCTGCTGGAGATGTCCAGAACCCCGGTCCGGGAAGCTGTCCTCACACTGGAAAGTCAGGGACTGTTGGAATTGCGACCGCGCAAAGGTGTGCGGATTCTCCCGCTCTCGCCCGAAGACATGGCCGAAATCTACGATGTGCTCACGGAACTCGAAAGCCATGCCGCCGAGCGCGCAGCGCGCAGCGGGTACAGCGACACGGAACTGAAAGAATTGGCCAAGGCGATTGATGATATGGACCGGGCACTTGCCGCTCCCGATCTCGATGCCTGGGCGGAGGCCGATGACCGGTTTCACAAGGAACTGGTTCGCCTTGGTGGAAACAGCCGCATCATCTCCATCGTGAACATGATGAGCGATCAGGTGCGCCGGGCGCGGACAACGACACTCTTCATGCGCCCATTGCCAGTAAAGTCCAACGAGGATCACCGCGCGGTCTATCTGGCCATACGCGACGGCGATGTCGACGCTGCCCGCAAAACGCACCGGCAACACAGGCAGGATGCAAAAGAGATCTTGGTGGACCTGCTCGGAAAACACAGGCTGCGTTACCTCTGATGAGTCTTGAGTGAACCGCCTTAGGTGCTGCGTGGCGGCCTCGATCCGGCCTCCGGAAGCACGTCGCACCCGCCCCACAAGGGTTCAGTTGCAATCAGCCTCTCATCTTCCGCGCCGCTGTCGGTGAGGCGGAGCATGCTAGCCGAGTGCCTGAACGCATCGGTGGCGACACCAGTGGGATTGTCGCTGCTGGGCGCGAACCGGAAACCTAGATTGCATCACCCGAAGTTTTCGGCATCCCTTTGGGCCTCATCAGTCGCTTCTGTGCGGCAATTCGGAAAGGCGCGTTCGGACCGCCATATCCCCTGTAATCGCCCGACCTCTGAACGATCTCGAAGAACATGCCTCCTGCAAAAGGGCGGGAATAGAATTGGAAAAATGCACCGGTGTCATCCTCGTCGTAGAGGATGTTTGCAGCTTGCAGTCGTTCCAGTCTTTCCTGCGCAATTTCAAAACGCGCGGCAAGGTCTGCGTAATAGTTACGCGAGATCGGCAAAGCCTGAAATCCACGTGCGCTGAGAGCATCGGCAGTGGCAAAAATGTCGTCCGTTGCCAGCGCGATGTGTTGAACAGACGCGTGAAAGCTGTCGGCAAGGAAGCTTCCCGCCATTGTGCGGTGAGTCTCCGCACCGTTCAACGTGATCCTGAGCGCCCCGTCCGGCGATTCCAGCGCCTGTGATCTCACAAGCCCGTCGGGGTCGATCACATCGACCATGACGGATTTCCTCATATCGATCAGCGTCGTGTAGAACAGGGACCAGCTAAGCATTTCATCGTAGCTCATAGTCTGGGCGAGGTGGTCGATCCGGGTCAGGCCGGCACCGCTCCGGGTCGCTGCGACTGCCTTGAACTCCACATTCCAGACATCCGAAAGGCCACTTCTCTCGTCGATGAAATGCAAAACGCTGCCGCTCTGGCCGCGGATCGCGGGAATATTCAATTGCCCTGGATCGACAGGTTGGACGAATGGCTCTGCCCCGAGGTGCCGGGCGCGTTCAACCGCCTGAGCCGCGTTATCCACGGCGATGCCGATGTCGCAAACGGATGTGCCATGCATCGTGTACGCGCTGCTGGAGTGGCCGGTGGCTTCACTGTTGATGACAATTCGGATGTCGCCTTGAGTCCACAGCGAGAGGTTCTTGCTTACGTGGTTGGCGGCATGCGTGAAGCCAAGCGTGTCGAGCAGCTTGCCAAGGGCATCGGCCTCGGATCCTTTGCTCGCAAACTCGATGAAGGCCACGCCTTCGGCCTTCGCGCGGGCCGGCATGGTGGCGAGGTTCACGGACAAGGCGGCTTCGGTACGTCGCACGTCATCCATAAGCGCGACGAGAGAGCGATAGCCATCCTTTGCGATAGTCGTTGGACGGCCACCCCTGAACTGGTCATTGAAGATTTCCAGGGAAATCGGACCCGCGTAACCGGTTGCGTTGACCGCGCGCATAAAGCCGGCCACATCCAGATCACCTTCGCCCGGCATGTTTCGAAAATGCCGCGACCAATAAAGCAGGTCCATGTCGATCGCGGGCGCATCGGCCAGCTGAACGAAGAAAATCTTGTCGCCCGGAATGCGTCGTATGGTTTCCGGATCAATTCCTCGCGCCAAGGTATGAAAGCTGTCGAGGATAATGCCGACATTGTCATGATCCGCACGGCGTACGATTTCCCAGGCGTCCCGATGGTCGTTGACATGCTGACCCCAGGCCAGTGCCTCGTATCCGACGCGCAGGCCGCGCTTTGCCGCCCGCGCACCAAGTTCCCGCAGGTCAGCCGCCGCGCGGTCAACTCCGCCCAAGGCTTGCGGATGGCAGGATGAACAGATCAACACCAGGTCTGTGCCCAGCTCCTGCATCAGATCGAATTTCCGCTCCGCGCGGTCGAATGCCTTGGAGCGCAAGGGCTCCGGCAGGCCTTCGAAGTCGCGGAAAGGCTGAAACAAGGTGATCTCCAACCCCATTGCACGGATCATCTCTCCCACCTCGCGTGGGTCGCCGTCATGCGCGATGAAATCCTGTTCGAAGATCTCGATGCCGTCAAAGCCCGCCGCTGCAATGGCTTCGAGCTTTTCCGTGAAATTGCCCGAAATGGAAACCGTGGCGATCGACGTTTTCATTGCACTTCTTCCTGGATGGCGGCGCGTAGCGCACCGTGATCGAGATCGACTCCTGTGAAAATCGACCACGCATCGAGACCCTGACCGAAAAACAGCTCGTAGCCCGAAATTATGGCCAATCCTGCGCGTTCGGCGTCTTGCAGAAACTCCGTCTCAACAGGGGTGTAGACAGCATCAAAGGCCCAACTCGCTCCCAGCATCGCTTCGCAGGCCAGTGGGGTGCCGCCGATGCCTACCATGCCGAGCGGCGTGCAGTTGATAATTCCATCCGCACCCTGTGCGGCGGCAACGGCGTCACTGGACGTTTCAACCTTTGTGTTGGAGCCGAGGGCACGCAGCGCCTCGGCCAATGCCGACGCCTTGTCGGCATCGAGATCGATGCAACAGATTGTCTCGGCGCCAACACCGATCAGCCCAAAAGCAACTGCCTTCCCGACGCCGCCCGTTCCGATCAGGCAGACGTGACCGGGGTTTGCGTCACCACGCACCGCACGATAGGCGTTCATGAAACCGGTATAGTCGGTGTTGAACCCCATCGGGCCTTCGGGATCGAAGACCACAGTGTTCACGGCTCCGATCGCTCTGACCAGAGGGTCAGCCACGGTCACCTTTGTGGTCACCAATTCCTTATATGGATAGGTGACATTGATTCCGCGAAAGCCACCGGACCGAGCCTGTTCGAAAACCTCGTCGAAGGTCAGAGCCATGTCCTTGGGGATCAACCGATCATAGGTTACGTTCAAGCCTGCAAGCTTCCCAGCCGCGCGGTGCAGCCGAGGAGACTTTGACCGGGTTATGTTGTCACCGATCAAGCCAAGCTTCACCGTTCTTTCAAGCGTTGCATTCATGATTTTGCCTTTCTGAACAGGCTTTTCTTCATGGACGTCCAGAGCGGAGTCTGGCTCACAAAGATCAGGATCACAGCCGTGAAGAGGATAAGCGAAAGGGGACTGGTAAGGATGCCTTCGAAGAACCGTCCCAGATCTTCGCGTTCGGAAATGATGGCCCGCCGCCAGTTGTCATCCAGCAGGCGCGACAGGATCACGCCAAGGATGACGGGGCCGAGCGGATAACCATAGTGCCGCATGAAATAACCAAAAACCCCGAAACCCAGCATCCAGTAGACATCGGTGAGCGAATTGTTCACCGCATACGCTCCGACAATCGACAGCAGCAGGATCAGTGGAATGATGATGGATCGTGGCATCTCGACAATCTTCGTGAAGATCTTGATACCGGTCAGACCGAAGATCAGCATGAACACGTTGGCCGTCAGAAGGGCTCCGACAATGAACCAGAACATGTCGGGCTGATCGATCATGAGCATCGGACCCGGGTTCAGGCCATGAATGAATAGCGCGCCGATCATGATTGCGGTTACAGCGTCGCCGGGAATGCCCAGCGTCATCATCGGGATGAAAGCGCCACCGACAGCCGCGTTGTTGGCGGTTTCGGGCGCGACGAGCCCTTCCATGGCACCTTCGCCAAATGGAACCTCCGGGTCTTTTGTCACGCGCTTGGCATGATCATAGGCCATGAGCGCCGCGATATCGCCGCCTGTGCCTGGCAACGCGCCAATGATGACACCGATAGAGGAAGTCTGCAGCGACAACGGCAGGTATTTTTTGACCGTCCCGAACGAGGGAACGATCTTGTCGATCTTCTGGCGGACGGCTTTCATGCCGACGTTCTGAAGTTGCAGCAGCGCCTCGGAGACGCCGAACATGCCGATCATCACGGCAATGAAGGAAATACCGCCCTCCATGATCTGGAAATCGAAAGTGAACCTTTCGGTGAAGGTCAGGGGGTCGCGGCCAACGGCACCGATGGCGATGCCGAGCGCGCCAGCAAAGATGCCCTTGACCAGTGACCCGCTGGAGAGCGAGCCAACGAGGAGAATGCCGAGAACGGCGAGAAGCATGTAGTCCCGCGGCTGGAAGGTGAGCGCAAAGTCCGAGACATAGGGCGCAGCAACCGCAAGAACCAAAATCCCGACCAGACCACCGAAAAAGGACATTACGGTTGTCACGCCGATGGCCTGACCCGCCTCTCCCTTCTTCGCCATCGGATAGCCGTCCATGGCCGTAGCGATCGCAGAGGGTGCACCGGGAATGTTGAGCAGGATCGCGGTGCGCGAACCGCCGTAGACACCGCCCATATATATGCCGACCATCAGCGAGATCGCGGGGAGGACGTCCCAGGAGAAGGTGAAGGAAATTAGGATCGACACGGCCATCGTGACCGACAGTCCGGGGATCGCACCGATATATATACCTGCAAAGGTGCCGATGCCGACAAGCAGAAGCAGTTCCGGCTGCGCGAAGATCGTGAATATTGACAAAAACGTATCCATCAGTTTGCACCTCCGGACAGAACGGTGCGGAAAAACTGGATGAACTCTGCTTCGGGAACGATGCCAGATGGCAGGAGTACGGTGAACACCACGCGGAAGACGATCCAGATGGCAATCAGCGATCCCAATGCGACCGCCAGCGTGTATCCCCAACCTTTCCGCGCCAGAACCTTGATCGCCACAGTCAGGAACAGGGCGGCGGTAGGGACAAAGCCGAGAGGTTTGAGCAGCAAACCGAAAAGGATCAGGAAGGCCGCAAACAGGATGACCATCCCGGGAAGGATATCTTTCGAAAGCGTTTCGGACGTAACCATTGGGAGACGTGACGTGCGTACTGTCACGATAACAGCAGCGACAACCATGACGAAGGTTGTTGCCATCGGAATGGCCCCTGGGGCCGACAGTGCCTCGAAACCGGAGATGCCGTAGGCGCTATAGAGCAGGAACAAGCTGGCGGCGGTCAGAAACAGGGCGAAGCCGAGTTCGCCGGGTCGGCGTTTTTCGACATAACCACCCGGAGTCGCATCTGATGTGCCGTCATGGTGATCTGTGTCACCTCTGAATTCGGGGTCCATGAAACAGTCCTCCCATTGGGGTCAACCGGGCTCCTCTCCCGGAACGCAAAGCGCCGCCCAGCGTCTTGAGGCGCGGGCGGCGCCGGGGTTGGCGGGCCCTGAGGCCCGCCGAAGTCGTATATGGGGAAAGTTTACTCGCCCGGACGCGCGATTCCGAATTCTTCCGGCGACGCCTTGGTCAGGCCAGCGTCCTGCAGGAGCCATGCGGTGCCCTGCTGCCACTTGGTCAGGAAATCTGTCGCCTCGTCACCGCTGATACCCATCATGGTGAAACCGCGATTGTCCATCAACTCGACGAAATCAGGGTGCGCCGCGCCCGTTGCGTACGCGTCGCCGAGTTTGGCAACAACATCGTCAGGGGTACCGTTGGGCACGAAGACCCCGAAGAAGGGGCCCCAAGGCAGGTAAGTGTTGTAGCCTTCGTTAAACGAGGTCACGAGCGGCACATCCGGCAGTTTCGCGTTCTGCTCGACATCGAAGATCGCGATCGGCTTCATTGCACCCGCGCGGATGCTTTCAATGGCCGCGCCCAGCACGGCGGGCATGACGTCGATGGCGCCACTCTGCAGAGCCGTCAGTGCGGGCCCGTCACCGTCATAGGGCACCGACGTCACGTCCAGCTCACCTTCAACGGTGTTCATCATCGCCGTGACGACTGAAGGCAGGCCGCCGGGGCCGGTTGCACCGAAACGGAGTTCGCCGGGATTGGCCGCGATGTACTCAAGCATGCCGGCGTAGTCATCGAACGGCGCATCGTTGTTGGCCACGAGAATCGGCGTGCCGCGGGCCAGAATGTTGATCGGCGTGAACTCGGAATAGTCTTTGTCTCCGAGACCCATGATCTTGTAGAGCAGCGGGTTTTCGGCACCCATCAGCAGGGTGTATCCGTCGGCTTCGGCGTCCGCGACGTAGTTCAGCGCAATGGCACCGACCGCACCGGTCATGTTCTGCATGACGACGGTGCCGCCAAGGGCTTCTTCGGCGTGCGGCGTCACGGAACGCATCACGGTATCGGTCGAACCGCCCGCGCCCCATTGGATGATGCCTTGAATTTCTTTGGCAGGGTATTCCTGAGCCGTAGCGACGCTTGCGCTCAGTCCGAGCGCAACGAGTGCGCCAATCAATTTATGAGACATTTATTATCCTCCCTTGGTGTGCCCTTTCCGACGATTCGTTCGTCGCATCGCCGGTCACAGGCCCTTTATGTACCCCTAGGTTAATTAGTCAACAAAAATGTACCCTGAAGTTAAATTCGTGCTATTCAAGGATCAGAATCAAGTTCGTGGCAGGAGGCGACAGTTATGGATGGAAGTGGTGATCGCCGGAAATCCGAACGCAAGAGTTCGTGGAAAAAGAACCCAGAGGCAGTCAAAGCAAATATCCTGGAAATCGCGACTCAGGAATTTGCAGCTCATGGGCTGTCAGGTGCGAACATCAACGAGATCGCCCGGAAGACTTCCACGTCCAAACGCATGATTTACTACTACTTCGGTGACAAGGAAGGCCTCTATTGTGCCGTTCTCGAAGGCGTTTACGCGTCCTTGCGTAATGCTGAGGACCGGCTGGAAGTCGGGAACCTCCCCCCTGTCGAAGCCCTTTGCCGTCTTATCGAGGCGACGTTCGATGCCCACGCCAAAGCACCACATTTCATCCGACTGGTGATGATCGAAAACATCCATAACGGCGATTACCTACGCAAATCCGAGATCGTGCCCAAGCTCAACAGGTCGATCATCGAAAAGCTCGAAGACGTCTGTATGCGCGGCAAGAAACAGGGGTTATTCCGCGAAGGGTCGAATGCCCTGCAGTTGCACTGGCTGATCAGCTCTTTCAGTTTTTACAATGTCTCAAACCGGGCAACTTTCTCCGCGTCGTTCGGACCGGAGATATTTTCAAAGGCGACGCAAAACATTCTAAGAGAGAGGGCCATGGACATGGTGCTTGCCGCGGTCGTGATTGGCCATGAACCCAAGTCCTGGGACTGAACCTTCAGGACTAGATTTCGATCTCATGGTCGAGGGCTCTGCCGCGGCAGGCTTTTCCGCGACGGTTTCGGCCATGCATCAGGGGTTGAACGTAGTTGTCATCGAGAAGGCCAAGGTGATAGGCGGCTCAACGTTTTTCGTCATAGGATGACTGTGGGTGCCGCAAAACCCGTTGGATGTCTGCACACCTCTGTCGCAAACTACACCAGAATGATCTATCAGTCCGTCCGAAAGGGGTATTCTGATGAAAATCACGCGAGTTGGCACTAACGTCTCTTCCACAGGGTCTGAGGAATACTTCACAGGTTCCGTCCGGCTCGACTCGCCATTCAGCACCAAAGCACCCGCCCGCGTCGGGGGCGTAACGGTTACCTTCGAACCGGGCGCCCGCACTGCATGGCACACCCATCCCTTGGGGCAGACCCTGATCGTTACCGCCGGGTTCGGCCGCGCCCAGCGAGAGGGCGGGCCGATTGAAGAAATCCGACCCGGCGACATTGTCTGGTTCGAACCGAACGAACGGCACTGGCACGGCGCGGGACCAGATACCGCCATGACCCACATCGCGATCGCCGAAGCCGAAAACGGCAGCCCTGTCACATGGCTGGAGAAAGTCAGCGAAGACGAATATCTCGGACGTGTTTGACCTGCCTGCAACGAGGTAAGCGCATTCACCCTATCGCGTCCATTGGTCTGATCGCGGACACCAGATGACTTGGAAACAATAATAGTTTCCCGGCTCCGCCGGTGTCGCTCGTGGGGCTCAACCTGGTTGAAGGCGCTGGACTTCAGGCTCGCCCTGGCTTTTGCCGAATGGGTGCTACTTACCTTGAGTTTGCCCAAGGCGCTGTTCAACGCGACAAAAGCATCCGCAATCATTCATCCAGCAGGATCCGGGATGCATTGCCCTCCTCGTCGTCGTATTGATCCGTGCGGACCGTCCAGACGAAGGCGATCAGGCCTGCGGCACCAAGGACAAGTGAGACAGGTATCAGCACCACCAAAACATTCATTTCACCAACCTCATGCGTTGAGAATTGAGTACGACCGAGATCGAAGAGGCCGACATCGCCAGTGCGGCCATCAGTGGCGTTGCCCAGCCGGCCAAGGCTACGGGAACGGCGATGCAATTGTAGACGGCCGCAATCGCAAAATTCTGCCACGAAAGCGCCCGTGCCGCCCGGGCAACCCTCAGGCTCAAGGGCAGCGCGGCCATGCTCTCCGTTAGAAAAACCATATCCGCCGCGTTCCGCGAAGCGTCGAGCGCCGTTGCCGGTGCTATTGAGGCATGGGCCGCAGCCAGCGCCGCGGTATCGTTCAGCCCGTCTCCTACCATAAGGACCCGCCTGCCCTCTCCCTGTAGCGCCTCGATGCGGCGAAGTTTCTCCTCGGGGCCGACCTCGGCCTTGACCGGGAGCGCTACATCAGCCGCCAGTCGCTCCGCTGCTTCGGGCGTATCCCCGGTCAACACCTCTCCGGGCAGGTCAAATTCTCGCAAAGCCTCACTAACTCCCGGTCGCAACCTGTCGGCGGCTTCTACCGGTCGAGCCTCCGCAGAACCGACGCGCAGGCCAAGCCCGCCGAACGCAGCCCCCAGCCAGGCACCACGACCCAACCGCACGATCTGCCCGCCCAAACGACCTTCCACTCCCAGTCCGGGCTTCTCGGTTACGTTTTCTACTCCGCTGGCAGCCGACACGTCCCTCAGCACCTTCATGAGCGCCCTCGCCAAAGGGTGATGCGACGTCTGAGCCAGCGCCGCAGCGATAGCCTTCTCCTCCGCGGATAATCCGCTGCAGTCCACCGCCGGCACCGTCAACGTGCCAGTTTTGTCAAAGATGATGTGGTCGACATCCGCCAGACGCTCCAGTGCGGTGGCGTGTTTCACCAGCATACCTTCGGAAAACAATCGGCTGATCGCGGCAGTTGAAACAGTCGGCACCGCCAGCCCCAAAGCACAGGGGCAGGTAATGATCAGGACCGCAATGGCGACATTCGCCGCCAGTCTGGCATCGCCGGTACCCGCATACCACCCGAGGAACGCCAACAGCGCGAGCAGATGAACCACCGGCGCATAGATGCGCGCGGCACGGTCGGCAAGTGCAGTGTAGCGGTTGCGCCCGTTCTCGGCTGTCTCGACCAGTGCCGCCATCCGCCTCAGGGCGGTGTCGTCACCGACCCGCGTTGCCCGAACCCTGGCAGCATCGGAGAGGTTGATCTCGCCAGCCTGAACGATCTGTCCGGCATGTGCTTCCACGGCCACGCTCTCACCCGTCAGGAAAGATCGGTCGAAGGTCGCGGCTGCAGAGAGAAGCTCGCCATCGACCGGCACACGACTACCCGGCGGAACCAGCACCACATCACCAACCCGCAGATCGGCAGCACCCACGGTCCGCACCCCGTCTGCCTCCACGCGCTCGGCAGTACGGGACTCCAGCGCCGTCAACTCTTTTGCTGCAGAACGCGCGGCGCTGCGTGTCCTGTGATCCAGATACCGCCCGATCAAGAGGAAGAATGTAAGGGAGAGTGCGGCGTCGAAGTACGCATGGGCGCCTCCTTGCAGCGTCTCGAACAAAGACATTCCCACCGCCAGTCCGATAGCCAAGGAGATCGGCACATCCATGTTCAGTCGTCCCCCCCGCAGTGCGTCCCTGGCGCTGCCGAAGAACGGCTGACCAGAATAGGCGATCACAGGCAGGGCAATCATCGCTGACAGCAAGTGGAACAGATCGCGGGTGGCATCTTCCGCCCCGGACCAGACAGCGACAGACAGCAGCATGACATTCATCATCGCAAAACCGGCGACGGCCAACCGCATCAGCAGGCTACGCCCGGCCTCGTCCCGTGCCCCCGCCAGCACTTCCATGTCCAGCGGATAGGCCTCGTAGCCGATGCGTGCCAGTGCCGCGACGACACGGTCAACGGCAACGAATCCGGTCACCGACAACCGCTTGAGGCTGAGATTGACCCGCGCGGTCTGTACGCCAGAAAGGCGCTGCAATTCCCGTTCAACCGCGCCGATACACGCAGCGCAGTGAATCGTCGGTAGCGCGAACATCATCGCCGGGCCGGCGGCTTGCGCCTCTCCGCCCGCCATCGGAGCGCAGGCCGGGCAAGCCGCCGTCATTGTATTACCCTCACCACAATGCGCTGCTGAAACAGCGTCCCGTCATCGGCACGCGCGCGGAGACGCAGGTTCCAGTTTCCTCTGCCGGCCATAACCGCCGCCCTGTAAACCCGACCATCGAAGACAAACTCCGGTCTTTGGTCCCATGCGACGCTCGTGGCTCTGCCAAACGTCGCCTCTTCAATCCGCGGCGCGACAGTCTGGCCATCCCGTGTGACGCTCAATCTCAGTTCGTCACCATGCAGTTCGGCGTCAACGTCCCAATCAAGAGCGAGTTGAGCGGCGCGGTTTTCGTCGAAAATCTGGCTTGCCACGTAGGAATTGCGAACTTCCAGTCCCGGAAAGGTGCGCACCGCATTGACAGCCAGCGTTACGTTGACGGCGATAATCACTCCGAACGCCGTGGCGAACGCGGCAAAGACATGCCATCCCTTGATCTCTGTCATCACTGAACCCTCCCGTTGAAAGTCGTTTCGCGCCCGGCACGCTCACCGCTGTCGACATCCTCGACCCAAAGCCGCAAATCCGTCCGGTGCGCCGTCGCCGCCTCATCCTGTGGTCGCGCAGTCACGTAGACACGCTGCAGGACAGTGGCATCCGCGGGTACGTCCACGTTCAGTTGTCCGTCCCCGCCCTCCAGATCAATTCGCAGGACCGCGTCACTGGTCAGGCTCAGGTGAAACTGCCGCGCCTCGCCCAGCTTGTTACGCAGACGCACATCATAGATGTTACGGATCGCGCCATCGGACTGGACAACGAAAGTCGGATTGCGCACCGGGCTGACTGTCAATTCGATATCGGAACGGATGAACAGCGCGTACAGCAAGCCAAGGCCGATCGCGGACCACATCGCCGTGTATAGTACGGTGCGCGGGCGCAGAATGTGCCGCCAGACCGGTTTTGGTGCCTCTCCTGCACGCTCCGCCGGTTCATCGGACAGCGCCAGATAGTCGATCAGACCGCGTGGTCGTCCGATCCGTTCCATCACGTCGTCACAGGCATCGATGCACAGCGCACAGGTGATGCACTCCATCTGCTGCCCGTCCCGGATGTCGATTCCCATTGGGCACACGTTGACGCATGCCATGCAGTCGATGCAGTCACCCGCCCCCTCGATCCGCTTTTTGCCTCGCGGTTCGCCGCGCCACTCGCGATAGGCGACAGTGATCGTGTCGCTGTCCATCATTGCCGCCTGAATGCGCGGCCACGGACACATGTAGATGCAAACCTGCTCGCGCATGAACCCGCCGAAAACAAACGTCGTCAGCGTCAGGATCGCGATCGTAACGTAGGCTACCGGATGCGCTGTAAGGTTTAACAGGTTCCGCAACAGCGTCGGCGCATCGGTAAAGTAGAACACCCACGCCCCACCCGTTGCGAGTCCGATCAGCATCCACACGGTCCATTTCGTGATCCGCAGGCGCCACTTGCGCGCGTTCCACTTGGCATGATGCAACCGCACCCGCGCATTGCGGTCTCCCTCGATCCAGCGCTCCACCAGAATGAACAGATCGGTCCAGACGGTCTGCGGACAGGCATAACCGCACCAGACCCTGCCAAGCGCAGACGTGAACAGGAACAGGCCCAACCCGGCCATGATCAGCAATCCGGCCACGAAATAGAACTCGTGCGGCCAGATCTCGATCCAAAAAAAGTAGAACCGCCGCCCCGCCAGATCGACCAGCACCGCCTGGTCAGGCAGCCCCGGCCCCCGATCCCACCGGATCCACGGCGTCAGGTAATAGATGCCCAGCGTCGCCGCCATCAGCCACCACTTCAGGCGACGGAACCAACCGGACACCCGGCGCGGAAAGATCGGCTCTCTGGCAGCATATAGCGACGGTGTGGTCATGGCCGTTTCCTTGGTTCACACGCGCTTACTAGGGTGCCCGCCCCGCGTTCACCTTGATCTGTGTCAGGTATTCGCTGTCTAAACGGTCAACCGCCCTCAACAGGCCGCCCGAAGCATCATTCGCCGCCGCCGAGGCTGTGAATATAGAGGGACACCGCCCGTACATCGGCATCGGACAATCGCTGTCCCCACGCAGGCATTACCCCGTAGCGGGAATAGCGGACGGTCTCCTCCAGCGTCTCCCTGTCACCCCCATAGAGCCAGATCGCGTCCGCCAGGTTGGGCGCACCCAACTCCCGGTCGCCCCGGGCATCGTCACCGTGGCAGGCAGCGCAGTTCTCGGCATAGACACGCTGCCCTGACGCAGCCAATGCCGTATCGAAGTCTTTGGCCGAAAGACTCACGACATACTCGACGACACTCTCTATTTCCTCGTCACCCAGGATTTCGGCGAATGCCGGCATTTCGGAGAACCGCGCATCCGGATCGGTGTCATTGCGTACGCCATGCGCGACTGTCAGGCTGATGTTCTCGATGTCTCCACCCCACAGCCAGTCATCGTCCAGCAGGTTGGGATAGCCCTTGGCGCCAGCAGCACCGGAACCGTGGCACTGGCTACATTGCGCCTGGAACACCGACCGTCCACGCGCGACTCCATAACGATGCAAGTCATTCGAAGGCATCAATGCGGCCAGGTCGGCCGAGATCAGTTCTTCCACCAGCGCCGAATTCCGCTCCTGGTGCTCCGTGATCCGCGCCGCCACTTCAGCACGCGTGGAGTATCCCAGCACGCCCGCAGTCGCCCCGGAAATCATCGGCCAAGCGGGAAACAGGATCGTGTATCCGATGCCCCAGATGATGGTGGCGTACAACGTCCACAGCCACCAGCGCGGCAACGGGTTGTTCAATTCCTCGATCCCGTCCCAGCTGTGCCCCGTGGTTTCGACACCGGTGGTCTCGTCTACCTTTTTCTCAGACATCATCATGTCCTTTCACATGCAGCGACAGCGCCCGGCATGCACAGCCTTCACAGGCCCTTCCGCACGTCCCTCCTTCATCACTGCGAAACGGTATCAGGCTGGCTTCCTCACGGTTTCGGCGCTGGCTGGGCAGATAGGCCCAAATGCTGACACCGATGAAGAAGAGGAACATCGCCAGCAGAACCCAACTGTCGGCAATTTCTCGGAGCAGCGAATACGTATCCATCTGGTGCCTCCTATCGGTTCGCATCTGGCGTGAAGGTGGAAAAATCGACCATGGTGCCGAGGATTTGGAGATAAGCGATCAATGCATCCATCTCCGTCAGTTGCGCCTGACCGTCGAAATTTGCGACCACGGCTCCCGGGTACCGCTCCACCACCCCCTCCCAATCGGCCTCCGGGTTGGCCTGTGCGTAGAAATCCGCCTTGGCTTCCGTGATCTGCTCATCGGTGTAGGGAACTCCCACCAACCGGTGGGTGGACAGAAGGTCGCTGATATGGATGCCGTCGATCCGGGTCTCCGCCAGAAATTCGTACTTCGGCATGATGCTCTCTGGCACGACCGATTGCGGGTCACGCAAATGGTCGACATGCCACGCATCGGAGTAGCGCCCTCCTACACGCGCCAGGTCCGGCCCGGTGCGTTTGGAACCCCACTGGAAAGGATGGTCATACTTGCTTTCCGCGGCGAGAGAGTAATGTCCGTAGCGCTCCACCTCATCCCGCATCGGCCGGATCATCTGACTGTGGCAGACGTAGCAGCCTTCGCGGATGTAGATGTCGCGGCCGGCCAGTTCCAACGGGCTATAGGGCCGCACGCCCTCCACGTCCTCGATCGTGTTCTCCAGCCAGAACAGCGGCGCGATCTCTACGATTCCGCCGATGGTCACCACCAGCAGTGAGAAAGTCAGCAATAGTGTCGGACTCTTCTCCAGAATGGCATGTCTGTCGATCAGTTTCGTCTGATGCGGCAACTCGTTCGGGATCTCGTCCGGGAAGTCCGAAAGGGACGAAACGTTCGGGTCCTGACTGGACGGAGTAATCTTTTCGTTGTCGGCCATTGTCCGGTCCTCACTCTGCTGGTGTTGCGTAGGGCAAGGCGGTCGTCGCCGGTCTGGCGCCGCGAATGGTCATCCACATGTTCCAGACCATGACCAGCGCACCACTCAGGTAGAGGATGCCACCCAGCCCCCGCACCACGTACATCGGGAATTTTGCACTCACCGTGTCGGCGAAGGAATTGACGAGGAAACCCTGGTCATCGACCTCCCGCCACATCAGCCCCTCCATGATGCCCGTCACCCACATCGAGGCCGCGTAGAGCACGATTCCGAGCGTAGCCAGCCAGAAATGCCAGTTGATGGCCGAGAGCGAGAACATCTGTTTCCTGCCCCAAAGCCTCGGCGTCAGGAAGTACAGGCACGCGAAGGTGATCATCCCGTTCCAGCCAAGCGCTCCGGAATGCACGTGCCCGATCGTCCAGTCGGTGTAGTGCGACAGGCTGTTGACCGAACGGATAGACATCATCGGTCCCTCGAAGGTGGACATGCCGTAGAAGCCGAGACTCAGCACGAACATCCGCAGGATCGGGTCCGTACGCAGCTTGTCCCAGGCGCCCTGCAGCGTCATCAACCCGTTGATCATCCCGCCCCATGACGGCATCCACAAGATGATCGAGAACACCATGCCCAGCGTCGAGGCCCAGTCAGGCAACGCGGTGTAGTGCAGGTGATGCGGACCAGCCCAGATGTAGAGAAAGATCAGTGCCCAGAAATGGATTATCGACAGCTTGTAACTGTAGATCGGTCGTTCCGCCTGCTTCGGCACGAAGTAGTACATCATCCCGAGGAATCCCGCCGTCAGGAAGAAGCCCACGGCATTATGGCCGTACCACCATTGCGTCATCGCGTCCTGCACACCGGAAAAGACCTGTACCGACTTGCTGCCGAAAATGCTGACAGGTACCGACATGTTGTTAACGACATGCAGCATCGCCACGGTGATGATGAAGCTCAGGAAGAACCAGTTCGCGACATAGATGTGCCGCTCTTTCCGGATGACGATGGTGCCGAGATAGACCGCCAGATAGGCCAGCCAGACTGCCGTCAGCCACAGGTCGACATACCATTCGGGCTCGGCATATTCCTTTGACTGGGTTGCACCCAGCAAGTAGCCGGTGGCTGCCAGAACGATGAACAGCTGGTAACCCCAGAATACAAACCACGCCGCCTTACCGCCCCACAGCCGCACGCCGCTGGTCCGCTGGACCACGTAGAACGATGTCGCGATCAGGGCGTTGCCACCGAAGGCGAAAATCACGGCGCTGGTGTGCAACGGTCGCAACCGACCAAAATTCGTGAACGGCTGGCCCCAGTCGAAGTTTAGCGCTGGAAATGCCAGTTGGAACGCGATGAATGTCCCGACGAGGAAACCCGCTAATCCCCAGAAGGCAGTGGCGATCACCCCGGCCCGGATTACTCCGTCCTCGTACACATCGCCAGACACAGTAGCGGGCTTCGGTTCGCCGGTATTGCGCAAAACCCAGATGAACATTGCAAATGCGATCACCATGATCATGAAAGCATGAATCTGGTAGGCAAGATCATGCGCCCAACTGCTCGCAAGCGCAGCGAAGAAGGTAATTGCCCCCAACATGACAAGCTTTACGTAATCCATGTATCTGCCCTCACGACGCTAAGGGCCCTCGCGGGCACCTGTTGATTGGCCCGGTTCTAGAAAGCCACGCGCGACGGTTCCTTGATCTGGATCAACCTTCCGGGCAGCGGCGGTCGCCAGATCGCCGCAGGGTGTCTTGCCGCGCGCTCAACACTTTGCCGCTATTTCCGGCAGCCTGCCGCAGGGCAGTGCACTGCCGCACGGCCGAAACACACTTTGCAGAGATGCGTATTGTCGGCAGCCAGTTCGTGTTTTACCGTTTGGTCAAGGTTCGTCAGGAACCTCCATCGCCGACAACAAGACCAACAACAGGGTAACAATCATGTCCAATTCCACGTTCAGGGGCGCCGTATCACGCCGCGCCCTGCTCGCCACCGGCGCCGCCCTCGGGACGCTGGCCACGCTTTCCGCGCCCATAGCCATCGCGCAGGAACCACTGAAAGTGGCGGGCATCTACACCGTGCCGGTCGAACAACAGTGGGTCAGCCGCATCCACATCGCCGCCGTCGCGGCACAGGAGCGGGGCGACATCGACTACACCTATTCCGAAAACACCGCCAACACGGACTATCCACGCGTCATGCGCGAATATGCCGAGCAGGGATACGATCTCATCGTCGGTGAAATCTTCGGCGCCGAGGCCGAGGCCCGTGAAGTCGCCGCCGAATATCCCGATGTCGCTTTCCTCATGGGATCCTCGTTCAAGGAAGACCCGGCACTGCCCAACCTCGCCGTTTTCGACAACTACATTCAGGATGCCTCCTACCTCACCGGCATCATCGCCGGCGCCATGTCTGAGAGCGATAATATCGGCATGGTTGGCGGCTTTCCAATCCCGGAGGTCAACCGCCTGATGCACGCTTTCATGGCCGGCGCCCGGGAAATGAACCCCGACGTGACCTTTCAGGTTTCCTTCATCGGCTCATGGTTCGATCCCCCCAAGGCCAAGGAGACCGCCTACGCGATGATCGAGAACGGCGCAGATATGCTTTATGCGGAACGTTTCGGCGTGTCTGATGCGGCGAAGGAGAAAGGCGTACTCGCCATCGGAAACGTCATCGACACGCAGGCCGACTACCCCGACACAGTAGTCGCCTCCGCCATCTGGCATTTTGAGCCGACCCTCGATGCCGCGATAGCCGCCGTCAAGGCGGGCGAGTTTACGGCAGCCGACTACGGCCTCTACTCCTTCATGAAGGAAGGCGGCTCCTCCATTGCGCCCTACGGCACATTCGAAGGCAAGATTCCCGAAGCTGCCCTCGATATGGTCCGAGAGAAGGCAGCGGCCATTGAATCCGGCGAATTCAGCGTCGAAATCAACGACGAAGAGCCGAAGTCGTCCTGATATGGAAACCAGTGCAAAGGCGCAGCCTGTTCTGCGCCTTTTCAACATCACCAAGCGGTTCGGCTCCGTCACAGCCAACGATGCGGTAAGCTTCGACCTTGCACGGGGAGAGGTCATCGCGCTGCTGGGGGAAAACGGCGCCGGCAAGACGACCCTGATGAACATCCTCTTCGGTCAATACACGGCCGACGAAGGCAGCGTCACGGTCTTCGGCCAACCCCTGCCTCCCGGCAACCCCCGCGCCGCACTCGATGCGGGAGTCGGCATGGTTCACCAACACTTCACGTTGGCCGAAAATCTTACCGTCCTGGAAAATATCGTACTCGGCACGCAGGGCCTCGCCACACCAAGCCTCAATACCCGCGCTGCCCGCGCTCGCATCGGCGAGCTTTCCCGCCGGTTTCACCTCTCGGTCGATGCCGATGCCCGTGTCAGCAGCCTGACGGTGGGGGAACGCCAGCGGGTCGAAATCCTCAAGGCCCTCTACCGCGACGCCCGCATTCTGATTCTCGACGAACCCACCGCTGTCCTCACCCCACAGGAAACCGACGCCCTGTTCGCAACCCTGCGTGAAGCCATTGGCCTCGGCCTGTCCATCGTCTTTATCTCCCACAAGCTCCACGAGGTCATGGCCATCTCGAACCGCGTCCTTGTCCTCCGCCACGGTCGCCTGATTGCGGAGCGGGAAACGCAGGCAACCTCGCGGGAGGAACTGGCTGCCCTCATGGTCGGTGGCGAAACATCCGCCCCTGTATTCGACGCTCGCGATCCTGGCCCCGCACTTCTCCGGCTCAGCGATGTCTCCACGCCAAGCGAAGGCTCCGCCCCCGGGCTTCAATCCATTACTTTGGAACTCCGCGCGGGCCAGATCACCGGCCTCGCTGGGGTCTCCGGCAACGGACAGGCTGCTCTGTCCAACCTTCTTTCCGGACTTATATCACCCACCGCCGGCACGTTGGAAATCGCGGACATACCTGTCACCGCATGGTCGCCCAGCGCCGCAATTGCCAAGGGCATCGCCCGCATCCCCGAAGATCGCCACAAGACAGGCACCATCGCCGATTTCGACATCACCGGAAATGCCATCCTCGAAACCTACATCACAGGCTTTTCCCGCCGTGGCCTGATGAACTGGCGCAGCGCCCGCCGCCATGCTGATAACCTCATAGCCACCTACGATATTCGCTGCCCGGGCCCTGATGCCCGCATCCGCCTGCTCTCCGGGGGCAACATGCAGAAGCTGATCCTCGGACGCGTACTCGAAACGTCGCCCCGCATCATCCTCGCCAACCAGCCGGTTCGCGGCCTCGACGTCGGCGCGGTCAACTACGTCCATGGCCGACTGGCCGAAGCCAGAGAAAACGGTGCCGCCATCCTGCTCATCTCCGAGGATCTGGACGAAATCATGAAACTCTCGGATGTCATCCATGTCATTTCCGAAGGCCGCCTCAGCCCGGCCTTCAAACGCGGCACCATGCAGCCCGAGGATCTCGGCGTCTGGATGGCCGGCGACGGTTTTGCGGAGGCCGCGCATGCGTCTTGAACCCATTGCCAACCCCAGCCTCGCGCGCCAGTTCGTACCTCCCGCCCTCGCCATCGCCGCAAGTTTTCTCATCGCCGCTCTGCTGGCACTTGTTGCCGGTGGCAACCCCTTCTCGGTCTTCGGCCTGATTTTCAACGGCGCCCTCGGCTCCCGGTTCGCTCTGCTGGAAACCCTGAATCGCGCCACCCCGCTCATCTTCACCGGCCTTGCCGTGGCCGTCGCCTTTCGGGCCAAGCTCTGGAACATCGGTGCCGAGGCCCAGCTCTACATGGGTGCCGTCGTCACTGTCGTCCTCGGAACCGGCGCTGTCACACTGCCCGCCGCCATCCTCCTGCCAGCCATCGGTATTGCGGCAATGCTCGGCGGCGCACTCGTTCTCCTGATTCCCGCATTGCTTAAAACCCGCCTCGGAGTTGACGAAGTCGTAACCACCCTTCTCTTCAATTTCATCTTTCTGCTCTTCGTCTCATACCTGCTCGAAGGTCCGCTGAAGGACCCGATGGGCATGGGCTGGCCGAAGTCCGAACGCCTGATCCCCGAGGCGCGCCTGCCCCGCATTGTCGACGGCCTCCGTCTCCATTGGGGCTTCGCCCTCGCATTGATCTCCGCTCTCGCCGTCTGGTTTATTGACGCACGCACCACCCTCGGATTTGAGATGCGCGCCGTCGGTCAGAACCCCGAAGCCGCTCGCTTCGCCGGCATTCCGGTTACCGCCGTCATTCTGAAAACTGCCTTGCTGTCTGGCGGTCTCGCCGCCCTCGCCGGTTTCTCGGAGGTGGCCGGGCTCAAGGGATCTCTCACCCTCGATCTCTCACCGGGCTTCGGCTACACGGGCATCGTCGTTGCCATGCTGGCTCTGCTGCATCCGCTTGGCGTTGTCGCCGCAGCGCTCTTCGTTGCCGCCATTTTCGTCGGTGCCGACAGCATGAGCCGCGCCGCTGGCGTTCCGACCTACATCGCCGACATCATGCTCGCCTCCGCGCTGTTGCTCACCGTGCTCGCGATCCTCATCACCAGGTTCCGCGTGCGGAGAGACTGACATGGACATTATCGAAATCTTTCTTTCCGCTTCTTTCTGGGCCGCCGCCATACGCATCGCCTCGCCGCTGATCTTCGCGACGATGGGCGAACTGATCTGTGAGCGCGCCGGTGTGCTGAACCTCGGCATCGAGGGCATCATGGTCGCAGGAGCCTTTGCCGGCTGGATAGCTGTCTGGGCCGGCCTCCCACTCTGGGGCGGCGTTGGCGTCGCCCTTCTAACAGGCATGGCAATAGGCCTGATCCACGCCATCCTATCCGTGCCATTCGGCCTCTCACAGCACGTTGTCGGCATTGGCATCACCCTGCTGGCGACTTCGCTCACCTTCTACACCTATCGCGTGGTCCTGCCGGAAGTTTCCTCACCACCAAAAATCATGGCCTTTCAACCATACGAAATACCCCTTTTCTCAGACATACCATTCCTTGGCCCGGCGCTCTTCTCGCAGACCCCGCTAACCTACGCCGCCTTCGCCCTCGTGGCAGTTACCGCGTTCGTGCTCTATCGCACCCCGTTGGGACTCGCTGTCCGCGCCGCCGGTGAAAGTCCGGCCGCCGTCGCGGCGCAGGGCCTTTCCGTGACCGCAATCCGCATGGGCGCCGTCATCGTCGGCAGCGGCTTCATGGCCGTCGGCGGCGCGTTCCTCACCATGTCCGCTTTCGACAGCTTCTTCTTCGAAATGGTCAATGGTCGCGGCTGGATCTGCATCGCGCTCGTCGTCTTCGGCGCATGGAAGCCCGGCAAGGCCCTGCTCGGTGCCATCCTTTTCGCCGCATTCGACGCTTTCCAGATTCGCCTCCAGCAAACCGGCGTCGGCGCCGTCGTCCCCTACCAGGTATTCCTGATGATGCCCTATCTGCTGTCGATCCTCGCCCTCATCCTGATGTCGCGGCGGGCAGAGGTCCCCGCCGCGCTGATGACCCCTTTCAACAAGGGTGAGCGGTAGGCACGACGCAGGTATCTACCACTCACTAGCCGGTTCAGGCTGCGGTAACCCGCCAGACTATGTCGCCCACATCGTCGGCCATCAGCAGCGACTTGCCGTCCGGCCCCACGGCCACGCCGACCGGCCGCCCAAAGGACCACTTCTCATCTTCAGACAGGAAGCCGGAGAGGATATCTCGCGAGGGGCCCGAAGGCTTACCGCCCTCGAACGGCACGAAGATCAGCTTGTATCCACTCAGCGTGGAGCGATTCCACGATCCATGCTGGCCGATCACCATTCCCTGTCCGAATCCGGGCAACGTGCCCTCCGGCATCCAGCACAAACCCAGAGAGGCCGTATGCCCGCCCAGCGCGAAATCCGGCTGGATCGCCTTGGCCACCATCTCAGGTGACTGCGGGACCCGGTCATCCACGGTCTTTCCCCAGTAACAATACGGCCAGCCGTAGAAGCCACCGTCCGTTACCGAGGTCAGATAGTCCGGCGGCGTCTCGTCTCCCAGACCGTCGCGTTCATTCACCACCGTCCACAATTCCTGCGTTTCCGGCTCCCACGCCAGTCCTACCGGGTTGCGCAGTCCTCCGGCGAAAATACGCGCGTCGCCGCTGGCCAGATCCAGTTCCCAGATCGCCGCGCGCCCTTCCTCTGCCTCCATGCCGTCATCACCGATATTGGAAAGCGAACCGACACCCGCGTAGATCTTCGTTTTGTCGGGAGAGACGATCAGGCTGCGGGTCCAGTGTCCGCCAGGCTTGAAGTCCACCAGTTTCCTGCCTTCCCCCTCCAGACGCGTCGCCCCATCCTCGTAAGGAAAGGCCACGATGCCGTCGGTGTTGCCCACATAAAAAGTGCCATCAACCAAGGCCATCCCGAACGGCTGGTTCTGCTTCTCGACGAAAACCTCCCGCCGCTCGGCCACACCGTCACCATCCTCGTCCCGCCAGAGGGTGATCCGGTTGGCACTCACACCCAACGCACGCGCCCGGCGCATCGTCGCCTGCATTGCCCGGTCGAATAGACCCTTGGGCGGGTCCGCCTGCATCAGCGCCTCGGCGACGAGCACATCGCCGTTCGGCAGCACTTCGATCCAGCGCGGGTGTACAAGATCCGATGCGAATGCGTTGACTTTCAGCCCCGGCGCGGCGGTTGGCACATGCCCGGGCTCCCAACCTTTCGCAGTCGGCATCTTCAGCGTCATTATTCCCTGGTTCTTCGCTTCCGGAATCTGCGGGTTCGCGCCGAAAGCCTGAGTCGCAGGTGCATTCGATCGCCGCAGCGCCACCATCACGCCGCCCACGAAAGCCGTTAGTTGTGCCATGAAATCCATCTGTCGCCCCTTCTTCCTGTGCCCGCACGCTAGCGCAGTGAAACGGCACCCGAAACGGCGATTTCCGCTATCGGGAAAAAATGTCCGTTCCCTAGCCGTCATGTTGCAGCCACCACAAGGATCGGGCCATAACTGCCCCCAGTCATCTCAGCGGGGGATCAACACGTGACAGGCGACGCATTCAAAGGCTTTTCGCCGGAGGCTCTCGAATTTCTCCAGTCGCTCCACGCGAACAACACACGCGAATGGTTCGCCACCAACCGCAAGATTTATGAATCGGAGATCAAACATCCCGCCGCAGCCTTCGCGGCCACCCTGGCGGAGGAAGTTGAAAACCTCACCGGCCACGGCCACAATCCCAAAGTCTTCCGTGTCCACCGCGATGTCCGTTTCTCAACCGACAAGACACCGTACAACGCCCACGTCCGCATTGCGCTCGTCCCCCAGGGCCTCGGACCGGCACTGCCGATGTGGTTCTTCGGCCTCGGCACCGCCAAGATATCCCTCGGCACCGGCATCTTCACATTCGAGAAGGAGTCGCTGGAGGAGTGGCGCTGGCAGGTCGTAGAGCGCGGTGAGGAAATCAAGGCCATGCTCGACGCCCAGATGGAAAGCGGCGCCCGCATCGAACCTCCTGCGCTCAAACGTATCCCAAGAAACCTGCCCGCCGACCATCCGCAGGCTTCCCTGTTCCTGCACAAGGGCCTCTCCGTCTGGCGCGACTACGGCAATCCGGAAATAGCCACCGATCCGGGCATTGTCGAAATCTGCCGACGTGATTTTGCCCGCCTACTGCCCGTCTGGCAGTTCTGCCGGACCCTCAAGGCTTAGTCGGCTGCCGCAAAAACCTGCGGCACCAGACCCGCGCGAAACCAGTTGATCAGCGTCAGGATCGAAAACACCGGCAGCCCGGTGGCGCGCGCCACGTCGCCCGCATACGGTGCCATGTTCGTACATTCCAGCACGATCCCCCCTAACCTGTCTGCCCGGGCCTGCAAAGCCAGCGCCGCCTGCACAACGTCGCCACGCGCACGGGCGACATCAAGGTCTGCGTTGTCGCCCAGGAACACCCGGCGAAAATGGCTGTCCAGCGCCAGACCTTGCACGGGTGTCCCTTGTGGCACACCCACCGCAGCCAGATGCCGCGCCGACAGCGCTTCCTCCGAAACCGTCAGAACCCCGGCCCGTCTGCCTTCAGGCAGCATCGCGTTCACGGGGACAACCTGCAACAACGCCGATGTCAGCACCGGCACCGGCAAAGCCGCCGCCATTTCCCGCTGGTAGAGGGCCATGAATCCGCAACTTGTGGTGATCCCGGCCACGCCGTCTGCGACAAGGCCCCGCGCCGTGTCGAGGAAAGCGGGCAGCAGACCAGTTGCCTCCTGCCGAACCACGCGGTCCGGCGATGCCGCCGGCACTGTCCGATACAACAGTGGAAACGGAAGACTGTCCGGGTTGCCGATGTCTCCCCGGATCCGCGGAAACCGCGTTTCCAGCATCAGCACGCCAATACGAATGTCATCTGCCAACAGCAAGCCACCTTCCGCCCCCCGAACACATGTCACATCCGCGAAGCATTTGTTAAGAAATTATGAAAATTGTTGACCAAAACCCTGCAAACAGCGTCCACTCAAAACACAAATTACAAAAAAAACGAATTTGCGCAGGATCGCAGATCAAAACAACAAGGAGTGGGACAACATGTCATCAAAGATTGTCGTCGGGATAGATGGCGATGGGTCGGGCGAGCGCGCGGTCGCTTACGCCACGAAACTCGCTAAATTGATCGGGTCATGCGAAGTGATCCTCGTCTACGTCATCGAATGGTCACCCTACAAGTTTCAGACTGCCGAGGAAAACGCCCTGCGGCACAAGCGCCGCGAGGAAGAGATTGAGCTCGCCACCACGCGGGTCGTCGCGCCGGCGGTCAAGTCCGTGGAAGCCGAGGGGCTGACAGTGCGCGGCATCGTCCGCCACGGTGACGTCGCCTCCCTCATCGACAAGGTCGCTCAGGACGAGCGCGCGGACCAGATCGTGGTCGGCCGATCGTCCGAAGGTGGCTTCGCTCAGCGCCTATTCGGCACGGCCACCGCCAGCCTCGTTATGCACGCCAGCGTGCCCGTAACAGTCGTCGGATGAAGGGACAGTCCATGAAAAATCTCGCACTCGCCCTTTCCGGGCTAACCCTCGCCGCCCCGGCGGCCATCGCACAGGAAGCGCAAGGCATCGACGAAAAGGTCAACGCCGCCTTCGCCGCCGCAACCGGCCCCTTCGTTTCCTTCATTTTCGCTCCTCTGCCCGGCACGGCCTTTCCGTGGATCGTGCTCTGGCTGGTCGTTGCCGCTACCGTGTTCTCGATCTATTTCGCGTTCATTCAGTTTCGCGGCTTCATGCATTCAATCTCGCTTGTAAAAGGCGACTACTCCGATCCGAATGACGCGGGCGAGGTGTCCCACTTCCAGGCCCTTGCCACTGCACTTTCCGGTACAGTCGGCCTCGGCAACATCGCCGGGGTCGCGGTCGCCGTCGGCATTGGCGGGCCGGGGGCCACATTCTGGATGATCCTTGCCGGTCTGCTCGGCATGGCCTCCAAATTCACCGAGTGTACTCTGGGCGTGAAGTACCGCAACGAATACGCCGACGGCTCCGTTTCCGGCGGCCCGATGTATTACATTTCGAAGGGCTTCAAGGAGAAGGGCCTCCCGGGGGGCGGAATTCTCGCGATCCTGTTCTCGATCTTCTGCATCCTTGGCGCTCTTGGCGGCGGCAACATGTTCCAGGCCAACCAGGCTCACGCCCAGATCTCCGGGATCGTAGGCGCCTATCCGGGTTGGATCACCGGTCTCGTCTTCGCGATCGTGGTCTTTCTCGTCATCGTTGGCGGTATCAAGTCGATCGCGCAGGTAACTGAGAAGGTCGTGCCCTTCATGGGCGTTCTCTACGTCGTTGCAGCACTGATCGTTATCCTGTTCAACATCGACAAGATCGGCTGGGCCTTCGGCCAGATCTTCGCGGGTGCCTTCACTGGCCTTGGCGTCGCTGGTGGTCTCGTCGGTGCCCTGATCCAGGGCTTCAAGCGTGCGGCCTTCTCCAACGAGGCAGGCGTCGGCTCCGCCGCTATCGCTCACTCGGCGGTGCGCACCAACGAACCGGTAACGGAAGGATATGTTTCGCTGCTGGAACCCTTCATCGACACCGTCGTGATCTGCACGATGACGGCCCTTGTGATCACCATTTCCGGCCAGTTGATGATCGACCCCGAAACCGGCAACTACCTGGTCGCCGATGGCGTTATCCAGACGGTCGGCGGCACGTCCGGCGTCGCTCTCACCTCGGCGGCATTCGGAACGGCCTTCTCGTGGTTCCCCTACGTATTGGCCGTCGCTGTAATCCTCTTCGCCTTCTCCACCATGATCTCCTGGTCCTACTATGGCCTGAAGGCGTGGACGTACCTGTTTGGCGAAGGCAAGGCGACGGAACTCGCGTTCAAGATCATCTTCTGCATCTTTGTCGTGATCGGAGCAGCCGCAAACCTCGGACCGGTAATCGACTTCTCTGATGCAGCGATCTTCGCCATGGCAGTCGTCAACATCACCGGCCTCTACTTCCTGATGTCCGTGGTGAAGGAGGAACTTGTCTCCTACCGCAGCCGTATCGACTCCGGTGAGATCAAGAAGTTCAAGCACTGAAAGCATCGCCCGGCGCAGCCAACCTGTGCCGGGCCGCATGAAACCTTGGGCGCGCCTCAGTCGAGGCGCGCCTGTTTCTTTCGCTTGATTGGCGCAATTCCCGCTTTTCCCCGACCCTCCACCATGGCAACCTGTCCGCCCAAAGCCTGCCTGCGGAGACACCACGGGATGCAAGCCCCATGAGCGAGTTCGTCATTGTCGGCGCAGGCATCGTCGGCGTGTCCACCGCAATCTGGCTGCAACGTGCGGGCCATTCCGTCACGCTGGTGGATCGTATCGGTCCTGCCGGCGGCACCAGCCATGGCAACGGCGGGGTGCTGGCCTCCTGCGCCATCGTTCCGGTCACCGGCCCCGGTCTCATCGCCAAGGCCCCGTCCATGCTGCTGGATCGCAGGCAACCGCTCTATCTCAAATGGCCCTACCTGCCTTTCCTCCTGCCATGGCTCGCGAAATATCTCGCCCACGCCAACGAGGCGGACACCCGTCGCATCGCCGCCGCCCTCGCTCCGATCATCGGCGAAAGCCTCGCCGATCACCAGGCGCTCGCCGCAGGCACCGGCGCGGAACGCTGGCTCGTGCCCGGTGATTACCTCTACGTTTACGGCTCCCGCAGCCAGTTTGAAGCCGACGCCCTCACGTGGGAAATCCGCCGCGCACATGGCTTCACGTGGGAGGAACTCGAAGGCCCGGCCTTCTCCGCCTACGATCCGGCCTTCGCACCCGAAAAGGGCTTCGCCGTCCGCATGTCCGATCACGGTCGCATCACCGACCCTGGCGCTTATGTGCAGGCACTCGCCGCCCACGTGAAACGGCAGGGCGGCCGCATCCTGAAGGGCGATGTCACCGATTTTGTCCGCGAAAATGGCCGCGTCACCGGCGTCCACATCTCCGGTACGACGCTGCCCGCCGACAAGGTGGTCATCACGACGGGGGCGTGGTCGAAACCCCTCGCCGCCAGGCTCGGGCTTTCCATCCCCCTCGAGTCGGAACGCGGTTACCACCTCGAACTTTGGGAACCCAGCGTGATGCCAAGGGCACCCGTGATGATCGCCAGCGGCAAGTTCGTTGCCACTCCCATGGAGGGGCGCCTGCGACTCGCCGGCATCCTCGAATTCGGCGGCCTGCACGCACGCCCCTCCCGCGCACCGTTCAAACTGCTGAAAAATCACGCAAGAGCCGCCTTTCCCGGCCTCACATGGCAACGCGAGGTCGAGTGGATGGGGCACCGCCCCGCCCTGCCCGACAGCATTCCCATCATCGGTGAGGCCCCCGCCGCACCCGGTGTTTTTCTTGGTCTCGGCCACCATCACGTCGGCCTCACCGGCGGTCCGCGCACCGGTCAACTGCTGGCGGGTCTCGCCACCGATACCAAACCAAACATTGACCTTTCCCCCTATTCTCCCTCACGTTTCGTCAAATGAATGCTGAAGCCCCGGCCACAGCGGGCGCAGCCACCAACAAGGAGACAGTCATGATTACGCGTACAATTGCCCTCGCGGCCACGATCGGCGGGTTCGCCACCGCGCCCGCCCTTGCCGAGAAGTGGGACATGCCGCTTGCCTACGCGGCCTCGAATTACCATTCCGCCGTCGCCGCCGAATTCGGCGAATGCGTCACCACCGGCACCGGTGGCGAGGTCGAGATCGTCACCCATCCCTCCGGTGCGCTGTTCGGCGGCGCCGACATCAAGCGCGCTGTCCAGACGGGCCAGGCCCCGATCGGCGAACGCCTGCTCTCCGGTCATCAGAACGAGAACGCGATCTTCGGCTTCGACAGCATTCCCTTCCTCGCCACCTCGTTCGACGATGCCGCCAAACTGTGGGAAGCCGCCCGGCCGACGCTGGAAACCACGCTTGCGGAGCAGAACCTCACGCTGCTCTACTCCGTCCCGTGGCCGCCGCAGGGTCTGTATTTCAAGAAAGAGGTCAACTCTGTGGCGGACATGGAAGGCGTCAAGTTCCGCTCCTACAACGCCGCCACCGCCCGCATCGCCGAACTCACGGGCATGCTGCCGGTGACGATCGAGGCCGCAGAGATCAGCCAGGCCTTCGCAACCGGCGTCGCCGAGAGCATGATTTCCTCCGGCGCGACGGGGTACGACCGCAAGGTCTGGGAGAGCCTGACGCATTTCTACACCGTCGATGCGTGGCTTCCCCGCAACTACGTTTTCGTCAACTCCGACGTCTGGGAGGGCACGACTGAAGCCAGCCGGAACGTCATCACCGCCTGCGCCGAACTGGCTGAATATGCGGGCACATGGCGGGCGAAGGAGTATACCGGCTTCACCGTCGAGGGGCTGAAGGAAGGCGGGATGACAGTCGCTCCGGCCGGCGAAACGCTGGTAGGTGAACTGCAGGAGATCGGAGAGACGATGACATCCGACTGGCTGGTGGAAGCTGGCGAGGAAGGACAGGCCATCGTCGACGCCTTCAAGGCCGAGTAACCCACGTGCAGGCAGGGCCGCGAACCTGGGCCCTGCCTGCCTCTTTCACTTCCCTCCGAGGCTTTGCCCTCCAGTCCGCGCAATCCGGCAATGCCCAACCAGTCCCACAGCGGGGTCCGCTACCGATGAAGAACATCCGCCGCGCGCTCGAAGGTCTCTACACGCTCTCCGCCGTCCTCGCCGCTCTCTGCCTGATCGCCATCCTCGCGCTGATCCTGATCCAGATGCTGGCCCGCTGGACGGGCGAGGTGTTCCCGGGTGCGCCCGAATACGCCGGCTACGCGATGGCCGCAGCCTCCTTCCTTGCCTTCGCCAGCGCGTTGAACAAGGGTGCGCATATCCGCGTCTCCATCGCCCTCAATGCCGCGCCATCGGCCCTGCGCCGCTGGCTGGAAGTCTGGTGCTTCGCCGTCGGCAGCGCCATCGCCTGGTATTTTGTCTGGTATGCGCATCGCTTCGTCTACTGGTCATGGAAGTTCAACGATGTCTCGCAGGGACAAGACAAGACTCCCCTCTGGATCCCGCAATCGTTGATGCTGATTGGCGCCACCATCTTTGCCATCGCCCTGACTGACCACCTGATCTCGCTGATCGTTAAAGGCGAACACCGCATCACCCGCGATCCGGAGCATCCCGAGTGACCGCACCGAACCCCGTCATCCTTGCCGAAATACTCCCGGCGGGCGCTCCATACGCCAGCCCCCACCGCGCCGCCCGTATCTCCTACATGACACCCATCATTTTTCCCCAAATATCCCCGCCGGAGGCATCCAGCACGGCCACAGGCACACACACCCGAAATCAGCCGCCTCGCCCCGACCTGAGCACACCATGAACGACATCTCGATCATCATCCTCTTCCTCTTCGTGCTTTTCCTCCTGCTGGGCTCAGGCGTGTGGGTAGGTCTCGCCCTGATGGGTGTCGCCTGGGTGGGAATGGAGCTTTTCACCACGCGCCCGGTCGGTGATGTGATGCTCACCACGATCTGGTCGGCCTCATCGTCATGGACGCTGACGGCTCTTCCACTCTTCATCTGGATGGGCGAGATCCTCTACCGCACCCGCCTCTCCGAAGACATGTTTCGCGGCCTCAGTCCGTGGATGGCCCGTCTTCCCGGCGGTCTTGTCCATACCAATATCGTCGGCTGTACCGTTTTCGCCGCGGTCTCCGGCTCATCCGCTGCCACCCTGACTACGGTCGGCAAGATGTCGATCCCGGAACTGCGCAAACGCGACTATCCCGAGCGTATGGTCATCGGCACGCTCGCCGGCGCCGCCACTCTGGGCCTGATGATCCCGCCGTCGCTAACACTGATCGTCTACGGCGTCACCATCAACGAAAGCATCACGAAGCTGTTCTTCGCCGGCGTCCTGCCCGGCATCGTGCTGGCGGTAATGTTCATGGCCTATGTCGCGATCACGGCACGTCTCTCGAAATCCTGGCATCCGACACCCGAACCGGCCATGACCTTCGCCGAAAAGCTGGCCAACTCGCGCTTTCTCATCCCGGTAATCTGCCTGATCCTGCTGGTCATCGGTTCGATGTATCTCGGTTTCGCTACCGCCACCGAGGCAGCGGCCTTCGGCGTCGTCGGCGCTCTCGCCCTCGCCGCGGGTCAGCGCTCGCTGTCCTGGGCCACATTCAGCGCCAGCCTGATGGGTGCCACCCGTACCTCGGCGATGATCGCCCTCATCCTTGCCGGCGCCGCCTTCCTGTCGCTCGCCATGGGATTTACCGGCCTGCCCCGCGGCCTTGCCGACCTGATCGCCACATGGGATCTCTCCCGCTTCGAACTGCTGATGGTCCTGCTCATCTTCTATATCGTTCTCGGCTGTTTTCTTGACGGAATCTCTTCCGTGGTCCTGACGATGGCGGTGGTCGAACCGATGATCCGACAGGCGGGCATCGATCTGATCTGGTTCGGTATCTTCATCGTCGTGGTTGTGGAAATGGCCCAGATCACGCCTCCCATCGGCTTCAACCTTTTCGTTCTGCAGGGCATGACCGATCACGAGATGGGTTTCATCGCCCGCGCCGCAATCCCGATGTTCCTGATCATGGTGCTGATGGTATTCGTACTGATCATCTTTCCGGAACTGGCGACCTGGCTGCCCGACAATCTCCGGCAGACACCGGGGCGTTAGCAGATGCACGCGCCAGCGGCAGCCAAGTTGCCAATGGGCGGCTGCACCAAACCTGTCAGACCTGAAGCAGCAACAACAGTCCCGTGATCGTGAAGAACGAAAACACCGTCATCAACAGCATCGCCATCGCCGCGCTCTTCTCTTCGCCGTACTGCTGCGCCAACAGCGGATAGATCCCCATCGCCGGGGTCGCTGCAATCAGTATCGCCGCCTCCACCAGTTTACCGTCACCAACCTCCAGGCCGATGGCTCCCATCAACACGATGCCGGCCCAGACGGCCAGCGGCAGCAGCAACAGCTTGCCTGCCACGACCACCAGCACCTGGCGGTCCACCGCCCGCACCTGCAGGCCGACCAGTGTCCCGCCGATCACCAGCAACGACAGCGCCGCACTGGAAGCCGCGATCAGATTCACGGGCTCGGCGATGACGCGCGGCAGCGGTATGCCCAGCAGGGAAACGGCAAGCCCCGCCACCAGCGCCACGGTGATCGGGTTGGTCGCCAGCCGCCTGCCTATCGTGCGCACCATCGGCCAGCCTCGCGCACTGCCGCTGCTCGCTTCCGCCAGGATCAGGATCAGCGGGATCAGCACAAGGTTCTCGACAATCATGTTCAGCGCCAGCGCCGTCGCCGCCACCGAAGGCAACGCCATCAGGACGATCGGATAGCCGATGAAGCCGCTGTTGGCGCAGGACATGCCCATGGCATGAAACGTCGCCGCCACCCGGCTCTGACCGAACATGCGCAAGGCTGACACATAGCCGACCACCAGCACCGCCAACGATCCGATCAGGTAGCCGCCAAGATAGCCGGCATTCAGGATCTCCCCCAGCTCCCTTCCCGACACGGCCCGGAACACCAGCGCCGGCAGCGCGAACCGCACCACGTAGGTTCCAAGCGTACGGAGTTCCGCCTCGGCGAACACCTTCCACAGCACCGCCAGATAGCCTACGGCAATCAACGCGAATATCGTGCCGGAGATTGAGAGAACTTCGATCACCTTGTGCCGGACCTACTCGCCCAATCCCTGCGGCAGCGTGTCGGTCAGCGGCGCTTCCTCGACATTCAGCACCCCGAGCGTGTCCAGCCCGCCCAGCACCGCATCGACGGCAATCGTCGCCAGCAGAATTCCCATCACCCGGCTGATCACGCTCGCCCCCGTGCTTCCGATCAGCCGGTGCACCGCACTGGCGGCCAGAAGCAGCAACAACGTCAACGCCAGCACCAGCAGCAGCATTCCGGCGGTAATGGCCTGTTCGGTCAGCGAATGCCTGTGGTTGTCGGTCAGCACCACGATCGCCAGCATCGCTCCGGGTGAGGCGATGGAGGGAATGGCCAGCGGAAAGACGGCCCCCGCCAGATGGTCCCGTCCGGCCTTCTCGATTTCCTGGTCCGGTTTCGAATCCCCGAAAATCATCGTCAGCGCGAACAGGAACAGCACGATTCCCCCGGCGATCTGGAACGATCCGAACCGCAGCCCCAGCGTCTCCAGCACCAATTGCCCGGCCACCAGAAAAGCAATTAGCACCAGCGCGGCGATGCCGACGGCCCGAATGGCAAATCGCCGATGCAACGGCCGCGGCACCCGGCTGACAGCGAACAGAAACACCGGGATCGAGCCCACGGGGTCAATCACCACGACGAGTGTCACGAACTCGCGTATCAGGCTGGTCCAGTCCATCTGGGCTCCATACTCGCAGGCTCTGGGCCGCGCGAAGCGCAGGGCCCATTACCTTTTATCAGGAAGGAAGGTCAGCGCTTCACTCGCATGATGTCGCAGGCGGAGCAAGACCGGGCACGGGTCTTCAGACCAGTTCCGGCAAAAGTGCGCGCGCCGCGACCAGATCGGCGGTGTCCAACCCTTCGGAAAAGCTCTCCAGCACCGGCGCCAGCACATCATGCGCCTCGCCGTGGCGTCCGTTTCCGGCCAACAACCGGGCCAGCCCCGTCGCGGCTCGCAAGGTGAACATCCGCGCCCCCTGCGCCTCGCCGATCCGTCGCGCGTTCTGCAACGCCTGCTCACCCGCTTGCACCTCGCCTGTTTCCACCAGCAGTGTTCCCTTCATCAGGTGCAGGTCGGCGACCCCCAACCCGGTGTTGTCGGCCGCCACCAGCTTCTCCGCCGCGCCGATCCGCTCCAACGCCCCGCGCAGGTCACCGCGCATGCGGCAGATGTCGGCCAGCAGGATCAGGTGCCGCCATTGCACGTGAACCAGCCCTAGCGCGCACCATGTGGAAAACCCCTCTTCCGCCAGCCTCTGACCGCCCTCGCCGTCACCATGCGCCGCTATGGCCCAGCCGCGGATGATATCGGCCCAGGCCCCGAATTGGGCAACGCCCTGCTCCTCCGCCGTCGCCTTGGCCTCATCCGCCGCCGCCAGCGCACCCGTTACGTCGCCCCGCCAGCGGCAGAGATGAGCGTAGAGGCCAAGGCTGAAACTGCGGCTGTAGACATTCGGCAATCGCCGCGACAGCGCTACTCCCTCCTGTGCCCAGCCCAGTGCCGCGTCCCTGTTGCCCAGCCAGTCCTCGTTCCACGACAGGTAGGCATAGCACCACAGCCCCGGATCCTCGCCATGCGCCTTCACGTAGTCCGCCTGCGCGTCCGGGCGGTAGAGCGCCAACCCCTGCTGAAACTCCTCCCGGGCCGCCCGGTAATCGCCTAGTGTCATCTGGGTATAGCCCATGATGCGATGCGCCATCAGCCCACGTACCGGATCAGGCTCCCGTAGCGCCAGGTTCATCAGGTCCTCCGCGATCTCTGCCGCCTTGGCGAAATCACCGCTCACCGAGTGCCAGTGCCAGAGCCCGCGCAACGCCCTGAAATGCCGGGTGGTGTCCCCGATCCCGCGGGAGAGCGTTTCCGCGCGCGCGAAAGCTTGGCGAACATCATCGGAGCCGTGGCTTTTCGGCAGGATGGAGGCGACGCCCAAACCCAGTTGCAAATCCAGTTCCTCGGCGGATCGCTGATGCGATGGCGACGTCTTCGCCAATTGGGCCAGAGCCCGGTTATAGTGCCCCAACGCCTCCCTGTTAGCCGACTTCTGCATGGCTGCCTCCGCGGCGCTCTTCCAGTAGACGGCTGCCGCCTCCGGCAGATGCGCCTCCGTAGCATGGCGGGCCAGCAGCTCGGGCTGGTGGCTCACGGTGTCGGCGAACCGGGCCTCAAGCGTGTCAAAAATGCGGGCATGAAGGGCTTGGCGCTTAGTTCGCAACAGGGAATGATAGGCGGCATCCAGCACCAGTGCATGTTTGAAGCTGTACTCAGGCGCCTCCGGCGGCCCGTGCCGAAATATGATTTCTGCCTTTGCCAGCTTGCCCAGCGAAGCCTGCAACTCACCGTCCGGCATACCGGTTACTGCGGCCAGCAGTCGATAGCTGAAATCACGGCCAATGGCGGAGGCGGTCTGCGCCACTTCCTTGACATCATGGAATTGGTCCAGCCGGGCCATCAACGTGTCCTGAAGCGAGGCGGGAATGCTTGTTTCGCCTGTCTCAACCACCGCCTTTGTCAATTCCTCCACGAACAGCGGCACCCCGTCGGTGCGGGTAACAATAGCGTCCACCGTCTCCTTCGGCAGGCCTGGCCCGGCCAGTCCCTCGACGATCTCGCGGCCGCCTTCTGGCCGCAGGCGGGCCAGTTCGATATGCGTCAACACCGGTCGCTGCGCAAATCCCACGCCCGCATCCGGCCGCCGCGTCATCACCGTCATCACCGGCTGATCCGCACATTCGTCCAGCCACGTCTCGATCAATTCCTGCGTCGTCGGGTCAATCCAGTGCGTGTCTTCCACCAGCAGCAACACCGGGCGAAGCGCGGCCAGCATCTTGATCCGGTTGACAAGCGCCGTCAGCGTCCGCGCCCTCTGTATTCGCGGCGACAGGTTCAGTTCGGCCACCCTTTCGTCTCCGCCGATGCCAATCAGACTGGCGAGCAGAATATCTTCCTCCCCGCCAGCAGGTGCTGCCCGAGCCAGCATCCGCGTCAGCCGCTCCTGCATCGAAATCCCGGCCAGAAGTGGGCCCTGCGTTTCTCCCGACGAAACCCCATCATCCGGCATCACCCCGATTGCCCGCCGCAAATCCTGGATGACAGGCCAGAACGCCGTATCGGTGTGATAGGGCGAACATTGCAGGCGGATTTCCAGCGGCGCTTCCGGGCGGGCAGCATCCAGCAATGCCCGGCTGATCCGCGACTTTCCGATTCCAGCCTCGCCTTCCAGCACAACAGCCTGCCCTTCGCCGCGCTTGGCCTTCTCCCACAGGGCCAGCAGCCGCCGCATCTCTTCGGCCCTGCCCACCATCGGCAGGTGCCGTCGCCCCATCCGTGTCTCGAACCGGTTCAGCCCGTCGGGCACACCCACCACTTCAAACACTTCGCGCGGCCCCGGCATACCCTTCAGCAGCTTGGGGCCAAGGCTCTTCAGTTCCAACGCCCCGCGGATCAGTTGCGCTGTCGTGTCCGCAATCGCCACCGTGCCGGGCTCTGCCAGCACCTGCAGCCGCGAGGCAAGGTTCGGCGTCGAACCGACAACGGAGTTCTTGCGCGCGCCACCCGTGCCGATCAGGTCACCGACCACGACGACGCCGGTGGCTATGCCGACACGCACCCGCAAGCTCACGCCCGGTTTGGTCTGCAGGGCATCGATCGTGCGCGCCACTTCCAGCCCGGCACGTCCGGCCCGCTCTGCCTCATCCTCATGCGCACGCGGCCAGCCGAAATAGGCAAGTATCCCATCGCCGAGGTAATCGGCGAGAAAGCCATCAAATCGTGTCACGACACCCGCCGTGGCATCCTGAAACGCCCGGATAACGTCGCGCATATCTTCCGGGTCGAGCCTTTCCGCCAGCGCGGTGGACCCAACGAGGTCGATGAACATGACTGTCAGTTGCCGCCGCTCCGCATCCATCGGCAGACTGCCGTGACGCGGAGGCGCCGGCTCCCTTGCCTTGGAAACGGCGTTCAGAATCCGGCGTCGCGGCCCGAGGGCCACGCCGATTTCCCGCAGATCCGCATCCGTCAGGAGGGGCAGGTCGCGCAAGGCGACCTGATGTTCGGCAAAGGTAGCTTTCAGATGCCCGAGGCCCAACCCGGCAAGCCACCCCTCAATTGTCTCACTCAATCCTTCGTCTCCACAACCGCGCACCCCTCATCGCGCGGTTCAGTCCCCGGTGGCACTATACACGGCATACGTGCCTCAGGCTACGACGGATCGCTTTTCCATCCCTTGCAGGCGAACGTCAGACAACCGAAGACGAAGATCAGGCCAAAGCCGGTCGGCCCGGTGCAGCAGGCGTGGCTCTCCTGCACAAGCCAGCCGCCACCGACCAGGGCCGCAAGCGCCACCATTCCCGTGATCCCCATCCGGCGGAAGCCGCGCGAAACCAGCAGCGTCAGTGCAGACAACAGCGCCCCGAAGAAAACCGCCCAGGAGCCCGTCTCCGAAATGAAAGAGCCGACACCACCGACCCACTTGTCGGTCCATGTCTGGTTCAGCACCAGTGCCACCCCCGCAACCTGCTCCTCGCTCAGGCAAGGTGCGGCGACACCTGCGCCATCCGTGCACGGCACCACCTGCCCGAACTGGGTATAGGATGTCTCCGTCTGCAATGTGTTGACCAGTTCCAGCGTTCGTCCCAGCCCGATGCCGCCGATGGCGTCGAGCGCAGTGTAATAGACCGCGAACAGGAACAATGCGATCCGCGCACCCCACGCCAGCAGCCGGACGGCAATCTCGCCGGTATCCGCCGCGTTGACGGTCAGGATCAGCGCGACGGTTATCAGGCATACGGTCGGCGTCTGGATCATGTGTAGGACAAACCACCAGTCCGGACCGAAATAATCCAGCGCCGAATGCCCGTGACCGCCCGGCTCCTGATGGCGGAGAAACTCGAACATACCCGGCGTGGTGGTAAAACCGGCCGGATGGAACAACTCGATGCTCACCAGCACCAACGGCCCCACGATCAGCCCGAGGATCCACAGCGCCCGCATGTCCGCCCGCTCAGGCATCGCGACCCTCCGCCAAATACTCCTCGATCACGGCCTGCGTGAACTTGTACCCCTGCTCCACCCCCAGCTCCAGGTTGCTGTGGTTCCAGTCGTAGGTGATCTCATGGCTCACCGGCACCACCCGCACCTTGATCCGTTCCGCCAGTTTCGGATGCTGCGCCAGATGCTCCTCGAACTCTTCGACATTGCTCTCACCCAGCGCTCCGGCGAACAGCATGCAAAGATTGTTCATCGCGTCGTCCATGTTCTTTGGTGGCCGGATCTGCTTGGGATCAACGATCCGGATCACCCATATCTCTTCCAGATCCGGATGATCCTGAATGAGATCGGTGAATGAAACCGTCCGCACCAGCGCACCTTCACAATAGCTCTTGCCATTGAACTCCACAGGCTCGATCAGGAATGGCAGTGCCGAACAGGCGCTCATGCTCTCCGACGTCATCTTCTGCATGTGGCGGGGTGGCTTAACCCGGTTCGCGAACATCTCTATCCGGTCGTCGGTCATGTTCCAGGCATTGTGATAGAGGAAGGGCTTGTCCGGCTCGAACAGCTCCTCGACGTTCAGGTTGGTACTCAGCCCCGGCCCCTTGTGATGCCCGCCGGTCAACCCGGTCATCTCCGACTTCCACAGCCAGGAGGTCATGAACCGCGTCATCGGGTTGGCCGCCGCCATCGCCGTCGTCAGTTGTGCGAAAGCATTGGGGTTCCAGTATTTCGGGTCGGACATGTAAGTCTGCAGCGCTTCACCCGCCTGTCGGATCGCCACCGGCGCGAACAGGTTCTGATAGCTCGTTGGATCTACGAGGTACTTCATCAAAGCCGTGCTGTTGTGCTGGATATCGGGCACAAACCCCGGCGAAATCGGAAACTTGTCGTAACTGACGTCGTCGCGGAAGACGTACTTCCGGAAATGCTCGATCGTATCTTCCGGTGCCGTCTCCGGCGGATAGCAGACGTAATGTGCCCCCACCCAGACGCCGATGCATGACAGTGCCCAGACATCAAACGTGATGCCATGATCACGGAAGCATTTCAGCGCCCCGAGGTGCAGGCCCGCCGCCGGTCCTCCCCCTCCCAGTGTAATCGCTCTTTTCATGGTTGATCCCCTTCCCGTCAGCACAATTACGGGTACAGGTGATCGGCGCAAGAGTCCGTCCGACACATGCTGACAGCCGCATCACGGGATATGACGTCAGAAAAACGCCGCGAAGAACAGGATCACCAGCACGCCCAACCCGCACAACCGACTGACATTGTCCTTGATCGCAAAGATGATCGGATCGTCCGTCATGAAACCGCGGTGGGTAATCATCACCGCCCGGCTGATCCAGTACAGCACGATCGGAGTGATCCCGAACAGATACTTGGGCGAGGTATAAAGCTCCGTCACCCCTGGCGCAGAGATGTAGAGTGCCAGCACCATCACCGCCACGTATCCAGCTGCCAGCGCCATCCCGGTGACGACCGGCAGGTCGTCTGCCATATAAGCCCGGCCGGAGGAACTTTCCTTGCCGACGGCAATGTCGCTGATCAGTTCGGCCTGCCGCTTGATCGCGGCCAGCGACAGGAACAGGAAGATCGAAAGCACCAGTATCCATGGCGAGAGCACGACCCAGGCGGCCACCGCGCCGGCAAAGATGCGCACCGTGTAAAGCCCGGCCAACGCCACGATATCAATGATCAGCTTGCGCTTCAGCACCAGCGAATAGACCGTGGTCAGGACGAAATACCCCATCAGCACCAGCACGAACTCATAGCGCAGGAACAGGATCGCCAACAGCAATCCCCCGGCCAGCAGTCCTGGCGCGAGCACCGATCCGTGCTCCAGCCGCATTGTCCCCTTGGCCAGCGGCCGCTCGCACTTGCGCGGATGCGCCCTGTCGGCGGAGAGATCCAGCAGATCGTTGAACAGGTAGACGCTGGACGCGACGAGGCTGAACGTCACGAAGGCAACGAGGCATTGTACCCACTGGTAGACTTCGCTGCTGTGCGAGGCCAGCAGCGGCACGAACACCAGCACGTTCTTCAACCACTGATGCGGGCGCATCGCCTTCATCCATGCCCGGTAGTCCGGCTCGGACCGGCCCAGATGTTCCGCCTTGCCGGCCACCGCCGCCGCCTGCTGGCGCAGGTTCTCGGCAGCGTTCACGGTCACCGCCGTGTCCGCACTCCGCCAGACATCCAGGTCGGCGGCATGGTCACCCGCGTAGTCGAAGCCTTTTCTGCCGAACCGCTCCACCAGCACCGTCTCTTTGCCCGCGCCCTTCAGATTGTTTTTGCCGTCAGAGGCGATCACCTCGTCAAACAAACCCAGTTCCGCGGCCACTGCCTCAGCCACGCGGATATCGGAGGCTGTCGCCAGCACGATCCGGTCGCCTGCGGCCTTGCGTCGGCCGATATACTCAATCATCTCAGTGTTGTATGGCAAACGGGCGATATCGACGTCCGCATCCGCCGCAAGTGCCTCCTTGAACGCCGCCCTGCCCTTTTCACGCAGGGTCTGCAACGCACGCAGGCTCGCCTTCCGGTCGCGTGAAAGCACGTTCCACCATGTTTCCAGCAACATGTCGCCCTTCAGCAGCGTGCCGTCCAGATCGACCGCCAGAACCTTGCCTTCACTCATGACCGCCAGAACCCACCCTTCATTCCTCCGCGACGCGCAACAGCACCACCTCCTCGCAAATACCACCTCCGGCGTGATCAAAAAATGGCAAACTGCAAGGAAAACGGGAGGTTTGCCACCATCGGCGTCGGAAGAATGCCCGGAAGCAGGGCAGTTTCACCGTCTCAACCCTTACCAGCGAACCACCGCCTGTCACAAAACGGTCTTTTGACAGCCCACGCACCGGTGCCTAGCCAACACATGCAACAGAACGAGAAAGTCACATGCCTCGCATTCTCATCAATGGCTTCGGTCGCATCGGAAAGCTTCTTCTCCGCGCTCTCACCGGCCGCGCCCCGGTCGAGGTGGCGGTGCTGAACGACAAGACCGGTTCCCCTGAGCAGTTCGCAATGCTGCTGGAATTCGACAGTGTCCACGGCCGCTGGCCCGCCGAGATCACCCACGCAGCCGAGGCGATCACCGTGGACGGTACCGAAATCGCCATCACCAACGCCCGCGATATCGCCGATCTGCCGCTCGACGGTATCGACATCGTCGTCGACTGTACCGGCGCCCACCGAACCGAGGCAGCCCTCTCTCCCTATTTCGAGGCCGGTGTGCGCAAGGTCATCGTCTCGGCCCCTGTTAAGGAAAAGTCGGCCCTCAATCTGGTCTACGGCATCAACCACCATCTCTACGACCCCGCGCAACACCGCATCATTACCGCCGCAAGCTGCACCACCAATTGCCTCGCCCCGGTGGTCAAGGTCGTGCATGAGGGCGTCGGCATCCGCCACGGGTCCATCACGACGGTGCACGACATCACCAACACCCAGACAATCCTCGACCGTCCGGCGAAGGACATGCGTCGCGCCCGATCCGGCCTCGCCTCGCTGATCCCCACCACCACCGGCTCTGCCACCGCGATCACGCTGATCTATCCCGAACTTACCGGCCGCCTGAATGGCCACGCAATCCGAGTGCCGCTTATGAACGCCTCGCTCACGGATTGTGTGTTCGAGCTGGAGCGTGAAACCACTGTCGATGAACTGAACACCTTGTTCGAGAAGGCAGCGAATGGTCGCCTGAAAGGTATTCTCGGCTACGAACCTCGCGCCCTGGTATCCGCCGACTACCTCAACGATCCCCGCTCCGCGATCATCGACGCCGCCTCAACCATGGTCGTCAACGGCACACAGGCGAAGATCTATGCGTGGTACGATAACGAATGGGGCTACACGTGCCGTCTCGCCGACATCGTGGAGATGGTCGCCGGCAGCACGGCATAGGCCATACCGCCACGCGGCGCCGGAATAGCCTGGGCGCCCACGCAAAGACGACCTTGGCGATCGGGATTTTCGTGGTTACTCTCTGGCCATGATCACCCTGAAGACGAAATATGCCCTCAAGGCCATGGCAGCCCTCGCCGAGGAACATGGCCCCAATGGCCATTCCCTCCGTATCGAGGAAATCGCCAGACGCTCCGGCGCACCCAAACGTTTTCTGGAGCACATCCTGCTCGACCTCAAACGTGCCGGTCTCATCGCCAGCAAACGTGGTCGCAACGGCGGCTACGATCTGATCCGCGAGGCCCGCAAAATCTCGCTCGCCGAAATCCTGCGTCTCACCGACGGCCCTATGGCCCCTCTTCCCTGCCTGTCGCGCAAGGCCTACCAACCCTGCGAGGATTGCCCGGACGAGGAGGCATGCCGCATCCGCGCCGTCTTCGGCGACTTCTATGCCACCTACGTGCTGATGCTGGAATCGCTCACCCTCGCTGACCTGGGCAAGGACCCCGCGCTCGCCGTCCGCCTGACGACGGAGGCGGGCACCTGAGGCACCCGCCTCCTGCACGGTTCAGAACGGAAAGAACAGCGGCAGGATGATGATCGCCACTACGGCGAAGATCACGTTCAGCGGCACCCCGACCACAAGGAAATCACGGAACCGGTAGCCGCCCGCCCCGTAGACGAACGTGTTCGTCTGATAGCCGATCGGCGTTGCGAAACTGGCCGAGGCCGCGAACATCACCGCCATGACGAACGGGCGCGGGTCATAACCCAGTTGCGTCGCCAGCCCGATCACGATCGGCCCGATCAGCACCGCCACCGCATTGTTGCTGATCATCTCCGTCAGAATGCTCGTCAGGATGTAGATCACCGCAAGGATCGCCAGTGGCCCCACTCCATCGACAAGCCCGACCGTCGTCTCGACGATCAGCTTCGCCGTCCCCGTTTCCTCCAGCCCGATGGACAGTCCCAGCATCCCGAAGATCAGGAACAGGATTCGCCAGTCGATGGCCGCGAAGGCCTCTTCCGGGTCGACACAGCGGGTCATCATCACCACCACCGCCCCGATCAGCGCCAGCCCGGCAATCGGCAGCACGTCAAAGACCGACAGGCCGACGACAGCGGCAATCGTTGTAATCGCGATCGGTGCCTTCCTGCGCCGTGTCGCCCGCTCCGCCGGGGCCGTAAGGTTGACGAGGCTGCCATCCTCCAGCAGCCTGCGCATCCCCTCCGGCGCGCCCTCCAGCAACAGCGTATCGGCAAAGCGCAGGCGCGTACCGTCAAGATTGCCGGCAATATTGCGGTCGTCCCTGTGCAGCGCCGTCACGTAGACACCGTGGCTCCGGCGCAGCCGCAAATCACCCAGCGGCCGCCCCCGCAATGGCGAGTTCGGGCCGATGCTCGCCTCCATGGTCACCGTCTGTTCCGCTGTTACCGGCTCAAAGCCGCTGTCCGTGATATCGCGAAACTCGACCGCGCCATCCTCACGCAGGCTGAGGATATCCCCGGCCTCCGTTCTTATGACAACCCGGTCGCCCGCTTCCAGAGTCAGCGTCTTCAGCGCGTGCCGCAACGAATCCTCTCCCCGGATCACATCCACCACCCGCGTCTGATCGACGTTGAATGGAAGCTCAGCCAGCATCCGCCCGATGTAGCGTGACCGCGCAGGGATCAGCAGCCGTGCCATGAACCGCTTCTTCTCGCCCCCGGCAATCGCCGCCGACAGCGAAACCCGGTCGGGCAGCAGGAACCGCCCCGCGAACACCATGTAGGCCATACCGACGGCGGCAAAGATCAGGCCCGGCAGTGTCATCTCGAACATCGAGATCGGCACCTGTCCCGCCTCCTTGGCAAGACCGCTCACCAGGATATTGGTCGATGTTCCGATCAGCGTCAGCGTGCCGCCGAAGATGGCCGCGAACGACAACGGGATCAGCAAGCGCGACGGCGCAACTCCCACGCTGCTCGCCATGGCAATCACCACCGGTGCCATCAGAATCACAACCGGTGTGTTGTTCATGAACGCAGAGGCCAGGATGGTCCCGCCCATCATCATCACGATCCCCCGCAAATAGGAGCCTCGCGCCTGTTTCTTCAGCAGGTCGCCCAGCATCGCCAGAACACCCGTTCGTTCCAGCGCCGCCGAGAGGATAAACATCATCGCGATCGTGATCGGTGCACTCGAACTGAACACTTTCAGAAACGAGTCGGTGGAGATGAGCCCCGTTGCTACCAGCGCCGCAGAAGCCGCCAGCGCTGTCACCTCCGGCGGATAAAACTCCCTGATAAAGCTGAGAAAGACCAGCCCCACAAGCAGCAGTACGAAGATCTGATCAAAAGTCATCTGGTGACCCTTTCAAGTTTCATAAATACAATAAGACGATAAAGTTAGTCGTGATTCAAGTGAGTCGTGGCAGCACCCATCACAAATCCCGCCCCCAAGGGCGGTTCTCCGCCACCGTGAAGGTTTTGTGAACGGCTTGCCGCTTAGCCGTACCTCCTGATATTCACCAACTCAGCGAAGATGTGGCGGAGGAAAGAATGCCAACCAGCGCCGCCGTGCCTTCCGGCCTTCCCGCATACATCGCCGTCACCGCCGCCTATTGGGCCTTCATGCTCACGGACGGCGCGCTGCGCATGCTCATCCTGCTGCACTTCCACACGCTCGGCTTCTCGGCCCTGCAACTCGCGTGGCTCTTTCTGCTCTACGAGCTGATGGGCGTCGTCACCAATCTTTCCGCCGGCTGGCTCGCCGCCCGCTTCGGCCTCGCCTCCACGCTCTATGCCGGGCTGTCGATCCAGATCGCCGCCCTTTTGGCCCTCACCATCCTGTCTCCGGACTGGGCGATCGCCACCTCCGTCATCTACGTCATGCTCGTGCAGGGGCTCTCCGGCATCGCCAAGGACCTTTCCAAGATGTCGGCCAAGAGCGCAGTGAAGCTGCTCGCCCCCGCCGCCGACGGCGCGCTATTCACGTGGGTCGCTCGCCTCACCGGCTCCAAAAACGCAGTCAAGGGCATCGGCTTCCTGCTCGGTGCCAGTCTCCTGGCAGTCGCAGGTTTCCGCCCCACCCTGCTGATCATGGCGGCTGTGCTCGCCGCCATCCTCTTAGCCCTCGCGTTACGCATGCCCCCCGGCCTGCCGCAGACCCGCTCCAAGGCGAAGTTCCGCGAGGTGTTCTCGAAAGACGCCGCCATCAACCGCCTCTCCGCCGCCCGGCTGTTTCTCTTCGGCGCGCGCGATGTCTGGTTCGTTGTCGGCATCCCCATCTACTTCTACGGCGTTCTCTCCGATGGCTCGGAGGCCGGAAACCGCGCCGCCTTCTTCCTCATCGGCAGCTTCATGGCACTCTGGATCATCGGTTACGGCGCGATACAGGCTGCCGCTCCGCGCCTGATCGGCCATGCACCGCTGGCGCAGACGGCCCGCTCCGCCGCCCGCTGGGCGCTGATCCTCGCGGCCATCCCCGCCGCCCTCGCCCTCGCGGCCCTCACCGGTCCGAGCACCCCGCTCACGATCATCCTCGTGCTCGGCTTGCTGGCCTTCGGCGCCGTCTTCGCGATCAATTCGGCACTCCACAGCTACCTCATCCTCGCGCTTTCGAAATCCGAGCGCGTGACGATGGACGTGGGCTTCTACTACATGTCCAACGCTGCAGGGCGGCTCGTCGGAACCCTGCTCTCCGGCCTCAGCTATCAGTTCGGTGGCCTGCCCCTCTGCCTTGCCACGGCGGCGCTGATGGTCGCGCTCAGTTGGGCCTGCGCCCGACGACTCTCCCCGTAGTACCTCGCCGCCGACCTTCGCATCGCGCAGACGAGGCACGCCGCAGCCCGACCGCCCCGAACAATCTTCCGACCTCCCCTTGACCTTCCAGTGACTGGAACCTCTATCTACAGCGGGAACGGAAGGACCATCCCGATGCCAGACACCACGCTCACGCTACCCATCGAGGGCATGCATTGCGCTTCCTGCGTCAGCCGCGTCGAGGCGGCACTAACAGCCACCCCCGGCGTAACCTCGGCCTCGGTCAACCTTGCCACCTCCGAGGCCCGGATCAAGGGTCCGCAGCTTTCGCTGCCCCGCATCGCAAAGGCTCTCGCGCAGGCCGGCTACCCCGCCGCCACCGAAACCCGCACGCTCGCCATCGACAACATGCATTGCGGCTCTTGCACGTCCCGCGTCGAGGATGCCCTGCGCGCCGTCCCCGGCGTGCTGAGCGCCGAGGCCAACCTCGCCAGCGAAAGCGCGAAGGTCACGGCACTTCCCGGCGCCCTGCCCGCCATCGCCGACGCGCTCGCAGCCGCAGGCTACCCGCTCGCCAGCGAACCCTTGCGCCTTTCCATCCAGAATATGACCTGCGCCTCCTGCGTTGCTCGGGTCGAGAAGGCCATCGCCGCCGTGCCCGGCGTCACCGCCGCAAGCGTCAACCTCGCCACGGAATCGGCCGAGGTGCACGCAGCCCCCGGCACCCGCCCCGCCATCGAGGCCGCCCTCGCCGCCGCGGGCTACCCCGCCCGCAGCGAGGCCCCGGCACCCGACCGCAAGGCACGCGAGGCCGACGCACTGCGCCGCAACCTCATCCTCGCGGCCCTGCTCACCCTGCCGGTCTTCGTGCTGGAAATGGGCAGCCACGCCTTCCCCGCCTTCCACATGTGGATCGCCGAAACCATCGGCCACACCGCCAGCCGCCTGATCCAGTTCGCGCTCACCACCGCCGTGCTGGCCATCCCCGGCCGGCTGTTCTTCACCCGCGGCCTGCCCGCGCTCGCCCGCCGCGCGCCCGACATGAACGCGCTCGTCGCCCTCGGCGCGGGTGCCGCCTGGGCGTTCTCCACCGTCGTCACCTTCGCGCCCGCGCTGGTGCCGCAGGCCAGCCGCAACGTCTATTTCGAGGCCGCCGCCGTCATCGTCACCCTGATCCTCGCGGGCCGCTGGCTGGAGGCGCGCGCCAAGGGCCGCACCGGTGCCGCCATCGAACGCCTCGCCGGTCTCGCCCCGAAAACCGCCCGCGTGATCCGGGGTGGCGAAACCATCGAGCTGCCCATCGCCCAGATCACCACCGGCGACCTCATCGAGGTGCGCCCGGGCGAGCGCATCGCCACCGACGGCCAAGTAACCAAAGGGTCCTCCTTCGTCGACGAATCCATGCTCACAGGCGAGCCCGCGCCGGTTCAGAAGGGCACCGGCGAAACCGTCACCGGCGGCACGGTCAACGGCACCGGCGCCTTCACCTTCCGCGCCACCGCCACCGGCGAGGGCACCCGCCTTGCTCAAATCATGAAACTGGTGGAAGAGGCGCAATCCGCCCGCCTGCCGATCCAGTCGCTCGTCAACCGCATCACCGCCTGGTTCGTGCCCGCCGTCATCGCCGCGGCCCTCCTCACCACCGGCCTCTGGCTCGCCTTCGGCCCGTCGCTCGCCCACGCGCTCACCGCCGGTGTCGCCGTGCTCATCATCGCCTGCCCCTGCGCGATGGGCCTCGCCACACCCACCTCCATCATGGTCGGCACCGGCCGCGCCGCCGATCTGGGCGTGCTGTTCCGCAAGGGCGACGCGCTGCAATCGCTGGCCGGCATCCGCACCATAGCGCTCGACAAAACGGGCACCCTCACCGAAGGCCGCCCCACCCTCACCCACCTCACGGAAACCGTACCCGGCGCGCTGCGCCTCATCGCCGCCGCCGAGGCCGCCTCCGAACACCCCATCGCCCGCGCACTCGTGCAAGCCGTACAAGGCGACATCCCGCAGGCCGAAAGCTTCGAGAGCCTCACCGGCCTCGGCATCCGCGCCCGCGTCGAGGGCCGCGACATCCTCGTCGGCGCCGCCCGCCTGATGGCGCGCGAAGGCATAGACACCGCCCCCCTCTCGGATGAGGCCGCCAACCTCGCCGCCAGGGGCCAGACACCCCTCTACGCGGCGATAGACGGCAACCTCGCCGCCCTGATCTCCGTCTCCGACCCGCTGAAGAAAACCACCGCCGCCGCGATTCGCGCCCTGCACGCATCAAGCCTGCGCGTCGCCATGATCACCGGCGACGCCCGCGCCACGGCCGAAGCCATAGGCGCCGAGATCGGCATCGACGAGATCACCGCCGAGGTGATGCCCGAGGGCAAGACCCAAGCGCTGAAAGCCCTCCCCGGCCCCACCGCCTTCGTCGGCGACGGCATCAACGACGCACCGGCGCTCGCCGCCGCCGATATCGGCATCGCCATCGGCACCGGTACAGACGTGGCAATGGAAGCCGCCGACGTGGTGCTGATGTCGGGCGACCTCACGGGCGTCGCCACCGCGATCGACCTTTCCCGCGCCACCCTCGCCAACATTCGCCAGAACCTCTTCTGGGCCTTTGCCTACAACGTCACCCTGATTCCAGTTGCAGCGCTCGGCCTGCTCTCCCCCGCCCTCGCCGCCGGCGCGATGGCGCTCTCCAGCGTGTTCGTCGTCACCAATGCCTTGCGCTTGCGCCGCGCGGGCCCCAAACCCCAATCTGCGTCAGCCACCGAAGTGAAGGAAGCCACCGCATGAACATCTCCGAAGCGGCCCGCCGCACTGGCCTGCCGGCCAAGACAATCCGTTACTATGAGGATATCGGCCTCGTTACGGCCCCGCGCGATCCCAACGGCTACCGCGCCTTCACTGAAACCGAAACCAACAAACTGGGCTTCCTCGCCCGCGCCCGCGCGCTGGGTTTCACCATCGAGGACTGTCGCGATCTTCTCGCCCTGTGGGAGGATAAGTCCCGCGCCAGCGCCGACGTGAAGGCCATCGCAGAGGAGCACCTGCACGAGATCGAGGAGAAGATCGAATCCCTTCAGGACATGCATGCCACCCTCTCGCAGCTTGTCCACGCCTGCGCCGGAGACAGCCGCCCGGACTGCCCGATCCTGAAAGAATTCGCGAAAGAGGGCTGACGCGGGGCCATTAACCCTCTACAGGTGCCAAAGTCCTGCCGTAAATACGCGGCAGATTACCACCTGTTTACGATGGTAGGGTATCCGGTCCGGGTCGCTGCCCCTCAAGGACCGGAGCTAAATGCACTTCGCAAAAATCTGTCCCGAAGAAGAAGCCGCACCTGCCATGTCGGAAGCGGAGAAGGCCCGCGCCTGGGTCCGCGTTCTCGCCACCTACCGTGATCCGAGTACGGCCCGCAGCCTGTTCGAACTGGCCGCGACCGCCATTCCGTTCTTCGCTCTCTGGGCCATCGCATGGGGCCTTCTCACCATACATCCGCTGCTGGCTCTGCCGCCGGCCTTGCTGAATGGCTTCTTCCTTGTCCGCCTGTTCACGATCCAGCACGATTGCGGCCACGGCGCCTTCTTCAACTCGCGTTTCGTCAACGACTGGCTGGGGCGCGGTCTCGGCGTCCTGACCCTCACTCCCTATGACGTCTGGAAGCGCAGCCACGCAATCCACCACGCCGGCTCGGGCAATCTGGATCAGCGCGGGATCGGCGACGTCAATACCCTGACAGTCGCCGAATACCGTGCACTGTCTCCCTTTGGCCGCCTCCGCTACCGGGCCTATCGACATCCTCTGGTGCTCTTCGGCGTAGGTCCCGCATGGCTGTTCCTGTGGGAAAATCGTCTTTCCTACGGCCCGCCGGGCGCCTGCCGAAAGACCAAGCGCAATCTCCATCTCACCAACTTCGGCATCGCCGCGATGCTGATAGGCCTCTTCGTCCTCGGTGGCTGGAAACTGCTTGTACTCGTCTTCCTGCCGACAGCCCTGCTCGCCGCAACCCTCGGCGTCTGGCTGTTCTACGTCCAGCACCAGTTTGAGGAAACCCACTGGGAAGGTGATCCCGACTGGCAGTTGCACGAGGCCGCACTCCACGGATCCTCGCACTACGTGATGCCGTCAGTCCTGCAATGGCTGACAGCCAATATCGGCATTCATCACGTCCACCACCTCTACAGCCGAATCCCTTTCTACCGTTTACCGGAAGTGCTGCGCGATCACGCCGAACTGGCCGATGCCCAGCGCCTGACAATCCGCGAGAGTTTTGCATGCGCCCGCTTCCACCTCTGGGATCAGCAGCAGCGCCGCCTGATGAGCTTCCGCGAAGCCCGCCGCCTCTACGGCCCCATCCCCGCCTGACCGCCGGGGCGGAACTGGAAACTCCGCGTTGTGACGGGCAACGTGTCAGGCCTTGTTGCCGCTCACCAGCGGCAGGCCTCATCGCTGGCCGTCAAATGCCAGCCGCGCTGCCAACCCGGCGAACACCGCTCCCAGCAGCCAGTCGCCGGTACGGCGATACTTCGATCTCCCGGCGAAATACGCCCCGGCCCGGCTGGCGATCAGGATCACGCCACCATTCACCACCAGCGCGATCACGTTCAGTATCAGCGCCAGCACCAGAATCTGCAAACCAACGCTTCCCGCCTCCGGCACCACGAATTGCGGAAACAGCGCCAGGTAGAACAATGCCACTTTCGGATTCAGGATGTTGGAAAGGAACCCTTGCCGAAACATCACCCATACCGAAAGTGGCCGTGCCGGCCCCGGCTGCATCGCCAGCCGCCTGTGCCGGGTAAAGCACTGCCACGCCAGAAACAGCAGATAGGCAGCCCCGGCCAACCGCACCGCGTCATAGGCCAGCGGTACCACCGCGAACAGTTGCGAAAGCCCAAGTGCCATCATCAGCGCATGCCCGAATGATCCGGCAGACACGCCCAGATACGTCAGCAATCCCGCCAATCGACCCTGTGCCGCGCTCCGCGCCGCCACCAGCATCATGTCCGGCCCCGGCGTCGCCGCCAGCGCCAGCGCCGCGACACTGAAAACCATCAAAACCGGCATTTCGAACATGGCAGCCTCCCGAAACCTCTCCCGAACCGTCTGCCCGCATTCAGTGGCAAAGACAATCCGTCAGCGTGCGGCCTTGCGCAAGAGCGTCTCCAGACGGTCCAGAAAACGGGACCTGTCGGCTTTCGAAAATGCCCGCCCCTTGCCGGTCATGAACGGGTCCGAAGATCTCAGATCTGCCATCAGGTCCCGCGTCGCCAGCCGCCCCCCGATGTTGGCTTCCGTGAAAACCTCACCGTCGTGCCCCAGCACTTCCGCCCCGGCCGCCACGCATTTCGCCGCCAACGGCAGGTCCGCTGTAATCACCACATCGCCCCGCCCCGCGCGCTCGGCGATCCACATGTCGGCCACATCCGGCCCTTCCGGCACCACAATCACCTGCACAAGTGGCGATGGCACCGGGCGCAATCCACCATTGCAAACGAGGAACACCTCGGCCCGGTGTCGCTCCGCCACCCTGATCACCTCTGCCTTCACCGGGCAGGCATCCGCATCCACATACACGCTCACATCCCGCCTCCACTGCCCATCGGCGGCCACCCCGGCCCCGCCACCAGCGCGATCACGGCGCTCAGCGACGCCACCGCCAGCACTGTCGAGACAAGGATGGCCGAGGACGCCCGCGCCGGCGCCACCCCGTAATGCTGCGCTATGATGTACACGTTTCCCGCCACCGGCATCGCCGCAGCCGCCACCATCACCCCAGCCGGGAACGCCGCCACGCCGAACACACCCAGCGCCAACACCGCCACCGCCAGCGGGTGCAGCACGAGCTTGGCGAAGCTCAGCCACAGCGCCACGCTCACCCGCTCCGCCGATTTCTCGGCCAGCGACGCCCCGATCGTGAACAGCGCACAGGGCGTCGCCGCCGCCCCCAGCAACGTCAGGAACTCGCCCGCCGGCACCGGCAACTCCACGCCCACGGCCCCCCAGGTCAGCCCGGCCGCCATGCTCATCACCATCGGGTTACGCACCAGCCCGCGGCCCACCACCGCCAGTGCCGACCCGTCGCCACCCCGCGCCATCGAAATCGCGATCACCACCAGCGAACCGAACAGCAGCAGATCGACAGACAACACCATCAGCATCGGCCCCGCCGCCTGCGGTCCGAGCAGGATCACCAGCATCGGCAGACCGAGAAACCCGACATTGCCGACCACTCCGCACTGCGCCTCGATTGCCGCCTGGGCCCGTCCCGTCCCGCGCATCAACGCCACCGCCGTCACCAGAACGTAGACAGCGCCGGTGCCCAGCACATAGGCCGCCACGAAACCCGGTTCGAAAATCTCGGTCAGCGGGATCGACGAGGCGAACTGGAACAGCATCGCCGACAACGCGAAATAAAACACGAACCGCGTCAGCGCCACCACCGCATCGGCGGACATCCACCGCCATCGCCCGGCCAGATAGCCCAGCCCGATCAGCAGGAAGAACGGCACCGTCTTGAGGAAGATCGCCAGCATTCAGACGAGGCTCTTGTACAGCACCAGCGCGTCCACGTATCCGCGCTCCGGGTGGTGAAATGCCCCTGGCAGCCGACCGACCTCCGCGAACCCTGCACGGAACCAGATGTCCAGCGCCCGCGCGTTGGTCTCGACGACGAAATTGAATTGCATCGCCCGATAACCGCGCCTTTCCGCCTCCGCCAATGCATGCTCCAGCATCGCCCGCGCCACACCCTTGCCCGGCACGCCTGTCACGAACCCGCAATTGCACACATGCGCCCCGCCGCCTGCCTGATTGGGGCAGATGTAATAGGTACCCGCATCGCCCGCGACGAAGGCCGAATGATTGCCCCCCGCCCAGAACTCCAACGCCGCTTCTCGGGAAATCTCGGGGTCGATGCAATAGGTATCACCGGCGCGAAACACCGGTCGCAGCATCTCCCACACCGCGTCGGCATCTTGCTCCACATAAGGCCGGATTTCCATTTTAGCCCTTCTTCTGCAACCTGAGGTTCCGGCCGGAGCCGGAAACCTCGAATCCTTTCAACGCCCGCACCAGTTCCGACAGCTTGCGGTAGCCATAGGTACGAGGATCGAAATCGGGATACCGTTTGGCCAGCTGCTGGCCGACAGCGCCCAGTCCGGCACCGCTCTCGTCCTCCTCCACGTCAGCCAGCGCGTTGCCGACGAGCTGTGCGGCCCGCGACAGCGTTTCGCGCTTGTCCGCCGGCGCATCGTCTCCACCCGCGCCGAGGTTTTCCACATAGATGAATCGCTTGCACGCCATGCGGAAGGCCTCGGGCGTCTTCTTTTCGCCGAAACCGAACACGTCCTTGCCCTGCTCGCGGATCCGCTGTGCCAGCCGGGTGAAATCACTGTCGGAGGATACCAGCACGAATGCATCGAACCGCCCGGTATGCAGCAGGTCCATCGCGTCGATCACCAGCGCGATGTCACTGGCGTTCTTGCCCACCGTGTTGGCCGGCTGATGATGCGGCACCAGCCCCAGCTGCGCCTGCTGCTCGGACCAGCGCCGCATCCGGTCCTCGGTGAAGTCGCCGTAGGTCCGGCGCACGCTTGCCTCACCCAGCGTCGCGATCTCCTCGAAGATCGGCCCGGCGAACTTCGCCGGCACGTTGTCGCAGTCGATCAGCACCGCCAGAAGCGGTGCACGGTCGTCACTCATGTCTCGCTCCTTCGTCTTTCCTCAAATATCCAATCGCATTCTGGGCAGCAAAACGGCCCGGCCGGAGGCTCCGGCCGGGCCGCCCGGTCAATACTCCACGACGGCGCGGATTGATTTGCCTTCGTGCATGAGGTCGAAGCCGTGGTTGATTTCCTCGAGTTTGAGGTTGTGGGTGATCATCGGGTCGATCTCGATCTTGCCGTCCATGTACCAGTCCACGATCTTGGGCACATCCGTCCGGCCGCGCGCGCCGCCGAAGGCCGTGCCGCGCCACGAGCGCCCCGTCACCAGCTGGAACGGCCGGGTGGAAATCTCCGCACCCGCCGGCGCCACGCCGATGATGATGCTCTCGCCCCAGCCCTTGTGCGCCGCCTCCAGTGCCGTGCGCATCACGCCCACGTTGCCGGTCGCGTCGAACGTGTAGTCCGCCCCGCCCTTGGTGAGGTTCACCAGATACGCCACGAGGTCGCCGTCGACCTCCTTGGGGTTCACGAAATCGGTCATCCCGAACCGCGTCGCCATCTCCACCTTGCCGGCGTTGAGGTCGACGCCGACGATCTGGTCCGCGCCCGCCAGCCGCAGCCCCTGGATCACGTTCAGCCCGATGCCACCCAGCCCGAACACGATCGCGCGGGAGCCGATCTCCACCTTCGCGGTGTTGATCACCGCGCCGATGCCGGTGGTGACGCCACAGCCGATGTAGCAGATCTTGTCGAACGGCGCGTCCTCGCGCACCTTCGCCAGCGCGATCTCGGGCACAACCGTGTGGTTGGCGAAGGTCGAGCAGCCCATGTAGTGGAAGATCGGGTCGCCATCGAGCGTCGTGAACCGGCTGGTGCCGTCGGGCATCAGGCCCTGCCCCTGGGTGGCCCGGACCTTCTGGCAGAGGTTGGTTTTCGGGTTGAGGCAGTACTCGCACTCGCGGCATTCCGGCGTGTAGAGCGGGATCACATGGTCGCCGGGCTTCAGCGAGGTGACACCCTCGCCCACCTCGACCACGACGCCCGCGCCCTCGTGGCCCAGGATCGCCGGGAAGATGCCCTCGGGGTCCGCACCCGAACGGGTGAACTCGTCGGTGTGGCACAGGCCCGTCGCCTTCACCTCCACAAGAACCTCGCCCGCACGCGGGCCCTCAAGGTTCACCTCAACGATTTCCAATGGCTTGTCTGCCTCAAAGGCAACAGCAGCGCGCGTGCGCATCGGCATCTCTCCTCTTTGTTCGCGATCCGGACCATGCCGATTCCGGTTTGATCACCGATGACCGCAGCGCGCATGGCCCGGCAGGTCATCGACAATCGGCATCGTTCCGCACCGCTGTGAATTTCGGCGGACCCTTGCAGTCAATCACGATTTGTTCAAGTCACCAGCCGGCCGGGGTCTCCATTTTTGCGACGGAAGTCTCGGCACCTTACGTTCAAAAGCCAGAAACACCAAAAACAGGAGAATGTTTCATGGCGACCAGAGCAACAACCCTCGCCCTCATCCTTACCACCGTGTCCCTCGCGGCACCGGCAATGGCCCAGCAGGGTCAGCCGCAGGGCGGAGAGCGTCTCTACAAGGCCCATGCAGAGCGCAGCGCCGATCACAAGCGCGGCGGCAAGTTCAGCCACCGCGCCGCTGGCAGGATGATGCAGCTGTTCGAACAATACGACGCCAATGACGATGGCAGCCTGACCCAGGAAGAACTGACCGAGGGCCGCAACGCCCAGCTTGGCTCCTTCGATGCCGACAGCTCCGGCGGACTGACACTGGAAGAGTACCAGAACCTCTGGCTCGATGCGATGCGGGAGCGCATGGTCGATCAGTTTCAGTCTCATGACGATGACGGCGACGGCATCGTCACCGCCGAGGAATTCGGAGAGCGTTTCGAAGGTCTTGTTGCCCGCCTCGACCGCAACGGAGACGGCGCGCTCAACCGCGAAGACATGCGTCGCGGCCCGATGCGGGGCGGCGCCGAAGAGCCGGCGGAATAACCCCGACGCCGGTTTGAATGCCGGATGCACAACCCTCCGTGCATCCGGCATTTCGTCGCCGGGTAAGTGAAACGGCTACCTCTCAGGTAATCAATTCACTTACCTGCGTCACATGGGCGGGATATCCCGGTTTCAGCCATACCGAAACCATACCAAACCCATACCGAAACCATATCAGTCCGGGTCCACCGGCCCGCGCAGTTTCTTTACCACGCCACGGGTTTTCTTGGCGTCCAGCCGCCGTCGCTTGGAGGCCAGCGTCGGTCGCGTCTTCACCCTCGGCTTCGGCCGCTCCAGCGCCTTCCTGATCAATAAAACTAGGCGTTCAACCGCCTCTTCCCGATTGCGTGCCTGGCTCCGGTGCGCCTCTGCCCGCAGCACCAGCGCCCCCTCTTTCGTCCAGCGCGACCCGGCCAGCCGCCTGAGCCGCGCTTTCACCGCCGGCGACAGGTTCGGCGACCGCTCCGCCTCGAACCGCAACTCCACCGCCGTCGAAACCTTGTTGACATTCTGCCCGCCCGGGCCCGAGGATCTTACAAAATTTTCCGTTATTTCCCAATCCTCTAGCGACACTGTATCGCTGATCCGGATCATTGCCGCACCCTTTCATCTCTCCATTGGCATTCCCGCCACCGACACCACTGTCGCGGCACCGTCCGCAAAAGAAAAGGCCGCACAACCGCGCGGCCTTTCCCGATTTCCTTGAGTTTTCGGAGGGAGGATGTCGAGCCGGTCACCCGTAAGCGCTGGCGTCCTCTCAGCCGGGGCTGCCCGTCAGAGCATCACCTCGCGCTTGAACCCACATTCCTTCTCCAAAATCCCATGAGACATTGGATCACCTCCTTTCGCTGTTTCAACCTGCCTCCAAGCCTGCCACAGCCCGGACAAAAGTCAAACGCTTTCGGGCCGAAGCCTGCCCAGCACTAGCCGGAACGGCACAAGTGCCAAAAGAGCAAGCACAAGCTTCACAAAGAAATCGGCGACCGCCAGAGACACCCAGAGCGGCGCAAGTGGCCCCATGCCGAGCACTGGCACCGCCTCGTTCGCCCAGGCCACATCGACGCCCGGTGCGATGAAGGAAAGACTTGCCGAGAAGGCGATGGCGAAAAACAGCCCGGTGTCCAGTGCACCACCAACAAAGGAGGACACCAGCGGCGCCTGCCACCATGTCTGGCTCCGCAACCGCGAAAAAATTGCTACATCAACCAGTTGCGCCACCAGGAAAGCGAATCCCGAACCGATTGCCACACGCAAGGACACCAGCGGCCCGAACTCGCCCACGATCTGGCTTCCGATCAGCGAGCAGACGACCCCCACAGCAAATCCGGCCAGCACAACCTTGCGCGCAGCGGCCTGCCCATAGAGCCGGTTCATCAGGTCGGTGACCAGAAAGGCGAACGGATAGGTGAAGGCACCCCATGTCAGCCAGTCACCAAAAAGGTACTGCACCAGGATGTTGGAGGTAACGACGACGGCTGCCATTGCGGCCACGCCGATCAGAAGATGTCTTTGCATTGGACGTTTTCCGTTTTGAGAAGGTTGCGGAGACTTCGGGGCGTGCCTTTACGCCTTCATTCCCTGTTCCGCAAGCGTCAATCGAGCGGTACGGATACCCCGAAGTATCGGTCCACAGCCTGTGCCAGACCTTCCGGGCCATCAAACCGATGCCCGATCCAGCCACGAGCTTCGGCTGCAGCGATGTTGTCGGCCCTGTCGTCGGTGAAGAAAAGCTCCGAACCCGCAAGCCCGCTCTCCTCCTCCACCATTTCATATATCCGTGCGGCTGGTTTGATCACCTTCATATGACCGGAAATGAACCGCCGGTCGAATTCCTTCAGCTCCGGATAGCAGGTCTCGGCATGCGCGAAGCTCTCTACCCCGAAATTCGACAGCGCGAACACCGGGACGCCCGCCGCCCGCATGTGGCGCAGGATCTTCCAGGAACCGTCGATCACCGGACTGGCCATTTCGATCCAGCGGTCATGCCACATGCGGATATGGTCGCCGTGGTGCGGAAACTTCTCGGCCGTCGCATAGACGGTTTCCCGGAACGGGGCACCGCAGTCGATCCGGTCGTTCATACCGTGGAGGTCGACCTTGGCAAACAACGCTTCGCGCGCCTCTTCGCTCATCAACTTGCCGTACAAGCGCTCCGGGTTCCAGGTGATCAGCACGTTGCCGATGTCGAAAATCAGTGCCTTGGGAGTCGTCGTCATGCTTTCTCCAGTTTTGGAAATGCCATTCTGCGCAACTGGATAATGGGATAAAGCCCCAATGGTGTCAGTAGCAGCAAGGCATTCCCGAGCCCCAGAAGGGAGCCGAGCACACCGATCAAAGGCGGCCCGATCAGAAAGGCCGTGAAGGCCGTCATTGTAAGGGCGGCAATGTTGCGTTCCGCACTCTGACCGGGAAGATCGCCAATCAGGGATACCGTCAACGGATAGATATTGGCGCATCCCAAACCTAGCAGGACCGCACCAAACAGCGCCACCGGCAATCCATCCGCCAGCGCGAACAAGAAAATGCCGCATCCAGCCAACACAGCGGACACGTTCAACACCGTGTAAGGGCCGAACCGTTCCGCCAGACCATCGCCCGTCAGCCGCCCCGTGCCCATCCCTATCGAGAATGCGGAGAACACAAATGCGGCCGCCACGGTCGACAGCAGCACTTCGCCCCGCAGATACAGCGCCGACCACTCCATCATCGCGCCTTCCAGAAGCAACGCCCCGATTGGCATCAGGCAGAATCCAAGCGCTGCGCGGGTTGGCAGCGCCATGCCCCGTTTCTCTGGCGTCGCCGGCCTTGGTCCCTCCGGTTCCAGCTGCGTGCCGAGATACCAGGCCGCAGCCGCCAGAGGCGGTGCCAGTAATAGTTGTTGCGCGAGAAAACTCAGCCCTACCTCGGCCGCGAACCCGCCAAGCATTGCCCCGAGCATGCTGCCAAAACTCCAGAACGCATGACACCGTGTCATTACCCTCCGGCCGTGCGCCTTCTCCATGTTGCTCGCCTTGGCGTTCATGCCGACCTCGACCGGCGCGATCACCAGGCCACAGGCAAGCAGTGCTGCTGCGAGCAATACCGCGTTCGGCGCGAGCGCTGGCAGGATGAACGCCAGGATGAATGCCGCGCCCCAAAGGGCCACCACCCGTCGCGTGCCCAATCGCGCCAGTACCGCAGGTGCGTATGTAAATCCGATGAACGTGCCTATCGGCAGCATGAAGAAACAGACGGACAGCGTCAGGAGGCTGACGTCGAGCGCTGCCTTCACGTCGGGGATGCGGGGAAACCACAGGGCAATGCCAATGGCATTCAGCGCAAAGACGGATTGCAGCTTCAAACGGGAAAGGGCGAAGGCGGACATCGGATTTCTGTGCTCGGAAAGGGTGGCACTCGGGCCGGAACCTGCCCACCCCTACCATTCCGTGACGCAAACGCAATCGGCAAGCCGCGCCGCGCACCATGAAATTTTTACGGCATCCGGGCCGAGGCAGCACTATTGCACGATGAACTCCGCGTGCAGTGCCCCGGCCGCCTTTATGGCCTTCAGAATATCGATCATGTCTCGCGGCGAGACGCCAAGCGCATTCAGCCCGGCGATCACTTCCGGCAGGCTGACGGACGTCTCTACCATCGCCAATTGTGTCCCCGGCTCTTCGTTGATTTCCGCTTGGGTGCGCGGCAGGATGATCGGCGCGCCTTCCGGCGCAAACGGGTTCGGCTGCAGGGCAAGCGGTGCTTCCTGCACCCTTAGCGTCAGGTTGCCCTGGCTCACCGCTACGCGGCTGATTTTCACATCGGCCCCCAGCACGATCGTGCCGGAACGTTGATCGACCACCACCCGCGCTTTCTGCGCCGGTGCGACCTCGATGTTTTCAACGGTACTGATCAGTTGTGGCAGCGACGGCAATCCGCGTTGCGCAAGATCGAGTTGCACGGTGCCGGAGTCCAGCATCCGCGCCACAGGCCCGCCGATGAAGCCATTGATCGCCTGTTCGATACGAGATGCCGTGGTAAAGTCTGGGTTGCGGAGGGCCAACCTCATCACGGTCACATCGGACAATTCGAAGTCGATCTCCCGTTCGATCCGTGCGCCGGCAGGGATTACACCGGCTGTCGGCACACCTTGCGTAACCGCCGCACCATCACCCTCCGCTGTCGCGCCGCCGGCAATAACGGACCCTTGCGCAACGGCATAGATCTGACCATCGGCCGCGTTCAGTGGTGTCATGATCAGCGTACCGCCAAGCAGACTGCTGGCATCGCCGATTGTTGAAACCGTTATATCGATCTTGCTGCCGGCGCGCGCGAACGGCGGTAGTGCCCCTGTCACCAGCACCGCGGCCACGTTACGGGCGCGAAACTGCTCACCGGTAACGTTGATGCCCAACCGCTCGAGCAGATTGACCATCGCCTCCTCGGTGAAAGGAGAGTTCCTGAGTCCGTCGCCGGTACCATTGAGCCCGACAACCAGTCCGTAGCCGACGAGATCATTGCCTCGCACGCCATCGAATTCCACCAGATCCTTGATACGTGCCTGCTGCGCCAGGCAAAGCCCTGGCACCAGCAAGATCAGGAAAGCGATAGTCCAGACGTTCTGTCTGAAACGAACAATGGTCATGTCACCTCAGAAAATTGGTCAGCCTCAGGTTGGATATACGCGAGGCAACGGTGTAGGCGGCAGTCAACTGGTTCTCCAGCGCCAGAAATCGAGTCGCGGCTTCGTAGGGATCCACTCCGGCGAGATCGGAGCGGGAGAGTTCGAGAGCCGACTTCTGCGTTTCGATGAAGGATTGCGTTCGGGCGATGTTCTGCTCTTCCACGCCAAGATGCGCCCGCAGGTCCACCGTATTCTGGCGGGCGTTCTCGATCACGCCCGCCGCACTGGTAAACACCGCCGTCTTGTCGGTTGGCGAAGACGCAAACACCGTGCTCTCGAAACTCGCGGCAATCGCCAGGCCCTTCAGCATGTCCCGGAACGGTTGGGCATCGCCACGCAACATGTAGTCGATGCGGTCTCCATCCGGGGTCAGCACGCCCGGAGCGTCCTCGGTCGAACCAAGATAGATCATCGTCTCGAAGTCGCCGCCGGGATCGTCGAAATATGAATCGACGTCGGCAATCGCAGTCGTCGCGTCGGGTGCGGCATCTATCAGCGCCTTGACGTCTGCCAGAATCGTATCGGCCGACGCAATTGACTGGTTGCCCTCCGCCGCACCGGAAAACAGGAACCTGCCACCGAAAGAACTGTTGAGGGCGCCGACGACAGCATCCAGTGCCTGTCCGGCAGCACGCGCCACCTGATCGGCAGAAACGAGATCGCCCCTGCTGATGGCCGCACCCAGATCCAATCCGATGTCACCGCCACTGTCCTGAACGACGCCCAAAGCAATCTGGGTAATGTCGGCCCGGTTCTTTGCCTGAACAAGTCCCCGGCTCTGCTCGGCCAACAGCTTCAGTGACCGGTCGATGGCAAAAACCTGTTCGACGTTGCCGCCCGTTGCTTCAATAATGTCGGATTGCAAACCGGTGGTCATCTCGAAACCGGCCGCCTCCATGGCGCTGCGCAAATCGCGGGACTGTCGTTGCAATGCAAGGGTCATGGACAGGTCAGATAGAGGCAGATTGGGCATGTATCAGATCTCCAACAGGCGGCTGATCAGTTCGTCGGTCACCGAAATTACACGCGCATTGGCCGCGTAGGCCTGTTCTACCAGTATAAGTTGTTGAATTTCAGCATCTGTGTCGACGCCGGACTGGCCGCTCTCCGCCTCGCGCAGCGTGTTGAGATAGGCTGACGCATGGCTCTCAAGCCGTTCACTCTGCAGTTTGGTCGCAGCTAGGCCGGAAGTAAGCTCCGAGGCGATGCTGGCCACGGTGACAGGTGGCGTGATCTCCAGGGCGGCCGGTGCCGGATTCAGGCTGGTCGCCGCACTCAGTAGGTTGCCCAGAATTGCGGACGACGAGACATTTCCCTGCGCCGCTGCATTTATGCCATCCCTCAGGCGCCAGAGGTCACCGCCCGCTGCCGGGTCGACGGCGGAATTGAGAGAAATTCTACGGGCCAGCCCGATCTGGTTGAGAGCGTCATAGGCAGAACCGTTGTCAGTGAACAAGCCCGCGTCTCCTGGCGCCAGCGTCGGGTCGAGAGCCGGGTCTTCGAACCGCTGGATCAGGTCTTGAGCCAGCGCATCCAGTTTGTCATTGAAGGCTGGCGTCACGACATCTCTGATCTCGAAGAGAGCACTGAGAGAACCGCCATCAAGCCTGCCGGTGCCCGTTCCATCGCCGATCCGAACGGCCTGACCGTTCTGGCTCAATTCCGAAAGTGACCCGGCAGACAGCGTCATATCGGGAGTGATAAGACCGGAAGCCGTGAAATCCAGTTCGCGCGCAGACGGATCGAGCAGAACGCCGCCCTCCCTCGTGAAAACGGCGATGGATTGGTAGTCGCGTTGGACAATCCGAAGCGGAACGATGGAGGAAAGACTGTCGATCACCTGGTTGCGGGTGTCGACCAGTGAGGACGTATCGTTGCCGGCAATTGCCAAGGATTTTATGTCGGCATTGAGCTTCTCGATCGCTCTCAGCCCGTCGTTGAGGGAAGTCACCTGGCGGGCAATTTCCGCATCCGCATCCTGCCGCACCTCACGCACGGTATTCGCGACGTCGTTGATCGTCTTCGCATAGGTCTTTGCCGTGCTGGCAAGCGCCGCCTGCCCGGCCGCCGAGGCAGGATCGTTCGCGGAGCCGGTCAGGGCGGCGAGGAAATCGGCAGCGGCCGAAGCCAGTCCATAGTCATCACCCGGCAGACCAAGGGCTTCGGTCAACCGAGACAGTGCCCCTGTCTGCGCTCCTGCAAAACCGGCTTCGGCATCGGCGAGGCGACGGTTGGCCAAGGTGACCGCGTTGCCATTCAATGTCACCCCCGCCACGGTAACGCCGGTTCCGCGACCATTAACCTGAGTCGCTACCAGTTCGACGCTGCGGCGAGTGTAACCGGGTGTCTGGGCATTTGCGATATTGTTGGCAATGATCTCGGCACTGCGGGAGGCCGCATTCAGTCCCGACAATGCGTTGGTCAGTGCGGAAGAGATGCTCATGTCCGTTCCTTCTCAGTTACACGTCGTCAGCGTTTCAGGTTGGTGGTTTCCTGTAGCATCTCGTCGACCGTCTGGATGACCTTGGCGTTCGAAGAATAGGCGCGCTGCGTCTGGATCAGACTGGTCAGTTCCGCAGCGATATCCGCGGTGGATTCCTCACGTGCATATCCGATCACCTCTCCGGTCGGACCCTGCCCAGCGTCCCAGAGGTACAGCGGGCCACTGTCGTCGGAGATGCGGAACGCCTGATTATCCACTGCAGTCAAGCCATTGGGATTGGCAACATCCACGAGGGGCACCTGATAGATGATCCGGGTGAAGCCACTGTCGTAGGACGCCACGACATAGCCGTTCTCGTCCACTTCCACTGACGTGAGGTTGCCGACGGGTGAGCCGTTCTTGGTTATCTGCGTCGGTGCGAATTCGGCCGAGAGCTGGGTCAGCGCATCGGAAGTTCCAATCGCGCCGATGCCGAGTTCTATTGGCCCCCGAGCAACGTTGAACGTGGCGACTCCAGCGGCGCCGTCATAGGCCCCCGTCGCCGGAGTGACAGCCAGGAGCGAGCCACCGTTCCCTGTGGAATTGTCGAACTGCAAATCATATTCGGCCACCACGGCACCGCCCTGCGCGCCATCGGTTATGACCACATTCCAAGTGTCGGATTGCCCCACAGCGGGAATGTCCGGCGTGAAAGTGAGTGTCAGCGTCTGAGACGCGCCGACATTGTCGAAATACTCGATCGACAGGTCGATGGGATCGCCTGTTGCGCCAGCCTGCGTTTCGTCCGCGGGAAGATTGGCTCCGAGCGAAATCTCCGTCGTGGGGCTGGCAGTGAACTGGTTGCGGTTGATGATGATTGGCTCCAGGCCGGCCGAACTGTCCCGCGGAACGTTGGGAATGTTACCGTCGCTGTCCGCAGGGAAACCGGTCAGCACCAGCCCGCTCTCGGAGCGCAGGTAGCCCTGGTCATCAGGACGGAACGAGCCGGTAGAGACCATAATGAGCGGCAGGGACGTATCGTCACTTTCCACCGCAGCAATCGTCGTCACCGGCAGCATCCCGCGCCCTCCGACCGCGAGATCGGTCGAGTTGGACGTGGAAACCAGCGTGCCACGTGATTCGACCTCCCTGTAGGCGTCGATCGTCACACCGCCGGCTGAATACCGCCCGGAGTTCTGGGAGATGACAACGGAAGAGAAGTCCACGTCCGCACGTTTGTATCCGAAGGTGCTGGCATTGGCGATATTGTCGGAGATTGTCGCCAGCCTGCTGGCATTGGAAGAAAGCCCGCTGACGCCTGCATTCAGTGCGGAGGAGATACTCATGTCTCATTTCCCTTTCGAGGTTCGTGGCCCAAGACCTGATGGCCGTTATCGGCACAAGCCCTTAAGAAGCCACTAACTCTAAAACCCAGTGCATCTACCCCTCCGCTTCGGAGCCGGATCGCAGCACCGTTATCTCGATGCGGTTGTTCCGCACGTCAAAGGGATCCTCCTGTTGGAGGTCCCTGTCTGCCATGCCCGCAACCCGGGCGAATCTCGTCTGGGCCACCCCTGCCCGGCCCAGCAATCCGCGGCTCAAGAGCGCCCGGCGTGTTGAAATGTCCCAACCCTTGAATTCCGGGCCGGACAGCGGGACAGAGGTGATGTGCCCGGCAACGGAAATCCGGTTTTCGACCAGATTGACGACATCACCGATCAGAATCATCAGGGTGCGCATGACTGCTGTTTCCGCGTCGGTTTCCGCCTCGAACAGCGGCGACCCCTCAATATCGAAAATCTCGATCACCAGGCCTTCATCTGTCACCCTCGTCCGCACATGCTTCAGAATTTCGTCGGCCAGCGCACTCTCCCCGCCCAGCGCTTTCAGGGCGGCCTGAATCTCTATAAACGCTTCCTCTGGAACATCGGCGCTGTCGGAACCGGTTTCCCCCTTGGCCAGCGATTGTGCCGACGGCCTCTCCTTGGTCGCGCCACTTCCGTTCTGGGCAAGCGTCTCCTCGGACTTCTGAGAAGGGCCGCCGAAGGGCCCGTCGCCTCCACCGGAAGTACGGTGAACCGGGATGGACGGATTGAAGTAATCGGCCAAACCCTTGCGCTGGTCTTCCGTTGTTGCGTTCAACAGCCACATCAACAGGAAAAAGGCCATCATCGCGGTCACGAAGTCCGCATATGCCACTTTCCAGGCGCCACCATGGTGCCCACCGGCGATGACTTTCTTGCGTTTGATGATTATTGGACGAACGTCGTCGGCCATCCGGACACCCCTTTAACTACCCGGGATTTCTTTTGGCCGGATAGCGTTACCATCGGGTTAGGGAAATGCGCGGAAACAGGAGATCGCGGCGACAGCTTTCATAAAATTAATCCCACAATTCCTCCGCTTAATCCTTTGTGAACCGGAAACCGCAATCCTGACCGCGGCCCGTAAACACCCAACCCGATGAAAGTGCCTGCATGTCCGAGTCCGTCCTCGCCAAGAAACTCAGCAACCGGAGCGTTGGCCGCTCTCCACTGCCGGATCTGGAAATCATCGGTGAAACATTCGGCCGGATCCTGGAGGACCATCTGCGCCCGCTGTTGAAAACGATTGTCGGGGCCTTCATCATGGACTGCGAGATCACGAAACTGGCGGAAGTGGTCGATGCCATTCCGGTGCCTGCCATGCTCGGCGTGATCGAGAGTGACAGCTCCGACAGAATGGCGCTGGTCAATCTCAGCGCCGATCTCGTTTATCATATCGTCGATATGCGCATGGGCGGCGACCCCACCGTTTCGCCGATGGTCACCACGCGCAGCTTCACGGCGATCGACGTGCAACTTTGCATGGATGTGTTTGATCGCGTCTTGCGCGCTTTCGAACTGGCGGTGGAGGAAAACGTTGGCGTGCCGCTGAAGACAAACCTCAAGGTCACGGGCCACAAGCAGGATATCAACACTGTCCGGATTGCCCCCAAAACCGCCGATGTCGTACTGTTGACTGTCAGTCTCGATATCGGCGAAGCCGCGCGCAGCGGTGAATTCAGCCTGATCGTGCCCCTGTCCATCCTCGATATGCTCAAGGCTGCGACCATGCAGGCGGACATGACCGAGCACATAGACGACAACGACCTCTGGCTGCAGCAGATGCGAATGTCGGCCACAAATGCCGAAATTCCGTTGCACGCCATCCTGCATACCCTGAAACTGCCGCTCGCCAGCGTCAGGGAAATCAAGGTGGGGAATGTCCTGCCGATTCCGCGCGCGGCGCTTCAGAACATCACCATGGTTCAAGCCATAGGCAGCACGCGTGAAAGCGAACTGGCAACCGGCAAGCTTGGCGCATTCGACAACCAGAAAGTCGTAAAACTCAAGGAGGATCCCCGCCCGGAACTCAGGGGCAGCCTCACCAAGATCGTCAAGTCGGGCTAGAGGCCCAGACAGGCATCGGGTCGCCCGGCATTGGCCGCGCCGCGTGGACGCCCCGCGCTACGGCACGCGCCAGAACCACGGCAGCGGCATGGCCTAGTTCCAGTGCATCGACGCCCGGCCGCGACACTGGCCTGGCTCCCGTTGACACCGCGAACACCAGGTCTCCGTCGAACGGTGTATGTGAAGGCTGGATGGCCCGCGCCAGCCCGTCATGCGCCGCCACCGCCAGCCGCGTCAGTGCCGCCTTGTCCATCGCACAATCAGTGGCGACGACAGCAATCGTCGTGTTCGCCCCCTCCCCCCTGTCCAATGCCATTTTCGTGTGGGCGGCGGTCAGAGGCGCAAACGGTCCCGGCGGCACACCCAGACCGCCGAACTCCTGGCCAATCTCGTAACCAGCCGCCCAGAACCGTCTCTCGCCCGGCGGCGTCACACAGCCCACCGGGTTGACGACCACCAATGCACCGACCGTATAGCCACTGGCCAGCACGGCGGAGGCGGAGCCAAGCCCACCCTTCAGACGCGCCGTCAGCGCCCCCGTTCCGGCCCCGGCTGTTCCCAGCGCGAAGTCGCCACCCGCCGCCCGGTACGCCTGCCGCCCCAGAGCGGCGTAGGGGTTCGCCTGCCAGTCCTTGCGCCCTCCGTTCAACAGATCGAAAATGATGGCGCCCGGCACGATCGGCACTTTCGCTGGCCCGACAGCAAAGCCGCGCCCGTCTGCCCGCAATCCATCCATCACGCCGGATGGCGCATCCAGTCCGAACGCCGACCCGCCCGACAGCACCAGTGCATCCACTGCCGGCACCGTCTTGTCCGGTGCCAGCAGCGCGATATCCCGCGTTCCAGGTGCGCCCCCACGGATATCCACCGCCGCCGTGAACGGCGCATCGGCGACAAGGCAGGTAACCCCTGACTTCAGAACATCATCCTCGGCATTGCCGACCCGCAAGCCTTCGACATCGGTAATCAGGTTTCGGGCTCCCGGCTGCATATCAGATCGTCTCTTTGGTGACGGCGGTCGCAGGATCGCCCGTGTTCGGCGTATTTCTCGGCTCGATGATAAGCAGATGCGCCTCTTCGCGCGCCACGGGCCGATGCTCCACCCCCTTCGGGACAACAAACATCTCTCCGGCCCGCAGCGTTACCGTTTCCGCCAGCATCTCGATGTCGATCTCGCCTTCCAGCACGAGGAACAGGTCATCCGTGTCCGCGTGATCGTGCCAGACGAATTCGCCTTTCACCTTCACCACCATCAGATCGTTATCATTGTATTGCCCGACAATTCTCGGAGCCCAGTGTTCATCGAATGACGCAAGTTTCCCTGCCAGATTGATTGCCTTCATCACCCGTTCCTCAGATACAACGCCCGCCATCGACTTCCATGGCCACTCCAGTGATCATCCCGGCCTCGTCGGAACACAGGAAGGTGGCGGCGTAGCCGAGATCTTCGGGGGTGGAGAAGCGGCCGATGGGAATGGTCGCCAGAAACTTGGCCCGCATTTCCGGCGTGTCCTCGCCCATGAAACTCTTGAGCAGCGGCGTTTCGCCCGCCACCGGGTTCAGAGCGTTCACGCGAATGCCGAACGGTGCCAGTTCCACCGCCATCGCCTTGGTTGCCGTGATCATCCAGCCCTTGGAGGCATTGTACCAGTTCAGGTTCGGGCGCGGCGAAACTCCCGCCGTAGAGGCGATGTTGAGAATGGCACCTGAACCGGCCGCCTTCATTCTGGGCACCAGATGCCGGGCACACAGGTAGACAGATTTCGCATTGACGGCCAGCACACGGTCGAACTCCGCCTCCTCCACGGTCTCCATCGGCGCTGGCAGGTGGGTGATACCGGCATTGTTGACGAATATGTCGATCCCGCCCAGCGTCGCCTCTGCCGCCTCGATCATGGAGGCCATGCTCTCGTTCTCGGAAACATCAACCTGCAGCGCCGCCGCTCCCACGTCCTTGGCCAGTGCCTCGGCGGCGTCAAGGTTGATGTCTGCCGCCGCGACATCCGCACCCTCGGCCACGAACCGACGCACGATTCCGGCCCCGAATCCCGATGCCCCGCCAGTCACCACGGCCCGCTTGCCCTGCAATCTCATCCTTTTAACTCCCACCCCGTTTCCTGCAGTGTCGGCGGATTTCGCGGCGTTTCCAACCCCGCTCAACGCCGCCGCACGCGCGGCACTGTAGAAAGGCGCGAATTCGCCCGGCTGGGACGGTGATCGGGGTGCCCCTCCGTCCGTCGCCAGTATGCCTGCGCCCCGCGCCGCTGCCATGGGCGGTATGCCAGTGCCAGTCCGGCCACGAAACCGCCTGCATGCGCCCAGTAGGCAACGCCCCCGCCCGTCCCCGGTGTCGAAACTCCGCTCCAGACCTGTAGCCCGAACCAGACAGTCAGCACCAGCCATGCGGGCAGGGCGACAACGCGAAAGAAGATGATGATAATGAACAGAACGTCCACCCGCGCCCGTGGGAACAGCAACAGGTATCCACCCATCACCCCGGCAATCGCGCCCGAGGCGCCGACCATCGGAACCGGGCTGAACGGGCCCGCGGCGAACTGCGCCAGCGCTGCCGCCAATCCCGCCAGCAGGTAAAAGGCCAGAAATCCGAAATGACCGAAAAGATCCTCCAGATTGTCGCCAAATATCCACAGGAACAGCATGTTGCCGATCAGGTGCAGCCAACCGCCGTGCAGGAACATCGACGTCAGAAAAGTATGAAACCCCTCGCCATACCAGAGCCGCGCCGGGATCAGCCCGTACTCGCCGAAGACGGCAAAGGATACCTGCGGGTCCGACAGTCGGAACCCGTAGCCGAGAAAGACAATACAGTTGATCGCGATCAGCGCTACCGTCACGACCGGCAACCGGCGTGAAGGGTTGTGGTCGCGGAGCGGAATCACCGCGCGTATGTCCTCTCGCCAAAAATGGCGGAGCCAACGCGCACATGTGTCGCGCCGAGGGCGATGGCCGATTCAAAGTCGCCACTCATGCCCATCGACAACCCTTCGAGCCCGTTACGCGCGGCAATCTTCGCCAGCAGTGCGAAATGCAGGCTCGGCTCCTCGTCCACCGGTGGGATGCACATCAGGCCCATTACCGGCAGATCCATGCCTCGACACAGTTCCACAAAAGCGTCCGTGTCTTCCGGCAGCACGCCTGCTTTCTGCTCCTCCGCCCCCGAATTCACCTGCACGAACAAGTCTGGGCACCGGCCCATCGCCTGCGCCTGATCTGCGATCTTGCGCGCGAGTTTTTCCCGATCCAGTGAATGGATCGCGTCGAATAGCTCCATCGCCTGCTTGGTCTTGTTGGACTGCAACGGCCCAACCAGATGCACCGAAATTTCCCCGTAGGCCTCCCGAAACCCCGGCCATTTTCCAGCCGCTTCCTGAACCTTGTTCTCCCCAAACAGCCGGTGACCGTCCGCCAACACAGCCCGCACGCGCTCATCCGGTTGCACCTTGGAAATCGCGATCAGCTTCACGCTGCCGGGTGCACGGCCGGCCTTTTCTTCCGCCGCCGCAACCCGTGCCCTGATTTCAGCAAGCCCCATACTCAACCCTCCGTCTTTCGCCCCACACCTAGTGCGAAATTCAGGCAAACCGAACCCCCTTTTCGCGATTCCCGCGCAATGGCGCACTTGTCGGTTTGACAGCGTCGCCCGGCCTCAGCACAGTCCGCCCATGCACTCTGACAAGCTCCGCGCCGAAATCCGCAAACGCGAAGATGACCTCGTCGCCCTGACCCGCGACCTGATCCGCATTCCCACTCTCAACCCGCCGGGCGAGCACTATCGCGATATCTGCGCATTCCTCGAAAAGCGCCTCGCGGCAAGGGGTTTCCAATGCCAGATGATCCGCGCCGAGGGCGCACGTGGCGATAGTTCCCGCTACCCGCGCTGGAACCTGATCGCCCGGCGCGAAGGTCGGCTGCCCGGTGAGACCGTTCATTTCAATTCACACATCGACGTTGTCGAAGTCGGACGCGGGTGGACGGTGGATCCATTCGAGGGATTGGTAAGTGACGGCCGCATTTACGGACGCGGTGCCTGCGACATGAAAGGTGGCCTCGCCGCCTCGATCATCGCCGCCGAAGTGTTCGCCGACATGATCCCGGGGTTCGCCGGTGCCATCGAGATATCTGCCACCGCCGACGAGGAAACCGGCGGTTACGGCGGCGTCGCATACCTTGCCGAACACGGCCACTTCTCCCCAGAACGCGTGCAGCATGTCATCATCCCCGAACCACTCAACAAGGACAGAATCTGCCTCGGCCACCGCGGAGTCTGGTGGGCGGAACTGGAAACCTACGGCGCCATCGGGCATGGTTCGATGCCGTTTCTCGGCGATTGCGCCGTGCGGCACATGGGCGCGGTCATCTCCGAAATGGAAACCAGCCTCTTCCCCGCCCTTGCGGCCAAGACCACCGAGATGCCGGTCGTCCCTCCCGGCGCCCGCCAATCGACGCTCAACATCAATTCCGTCCACGGCGGACAGGAAGAACTGCCAGAGGATTTCACCGGCTTTCCCGCCCCGGTCGTTCCGGACAGCTGCCGCATCGTCATCGACCGCCGTTTCCTTATCGAAGAGAAACTCGACGAAGTTAAACAGGAATTCCGCGACCTTCTGGCGAAAGTCGGGGCGGAACGGCCCAAATTTACCTTTGATCTGCGCGATATGCATGAAGTCCAGCCAACGATGACGGAGCCGGACGCACCCGTCGTCCGCGCCGTCGCCGCCGCCGTGGCCGAAACCCAGGGTGTCACACCCGAGTATGTCGTTTCGCCCGGCACTTACGACCAGAAACACATCGACCGGATCGGCCGAATGAAGAACTGCATCGCCTACGGCCCCGGGATCCTGGATCTGGCGCACCAGCCCGACGAATGGATCGGAATCGAGGACATGCTTGTTTCAACCGAAGTCATGGCCCTCACGCTGCAATCGCTTCTAACGCGGGATGACCATTGACCGAACGCCCCCGCTCGGAAAAACTGTTGCCAACGATAACAGGGGGGCCACCGCGCCATGAAAACCACTTCTCTGACCGCAGCACTCGTGCTCGCCGCGTCATCCACCTTAGCTCAGCAGACCGGGATTACCCTCGGAATGCAGCTCGAACCGCCCCATCTCGATCCCACCGGGGCGGCGGCTGCCGCCATCGACGAAGTGGTTTACGCCAACATCTACGAAGGCCTCACCCGCTTCGGCCCGGATGGGTCTGTCCTGCCCGCCCTTGCCGAAAGCTGGGAAATCTCGGATGACGGGCTCAGCTACACGTTTACCCTACGCTCCGGCGTCACCTTCCACGATGGCGCGGCCTTCACCGCCGACGATGTCGCCTTCAGTCTCGACCGCGCCCGCGCCGAAGACAGCACCAATGCCCAGAAGGCGCTGTTTGCGGCCATCGACGACGTCAACGTCATCGATGACACCACGGTCGAAATCACCTTGCTGGACCCCGATGGCGCACTTCTGTTCAATCTCGCATGGGGCGATGCCATCATCATCGATGACAGCGATGTCGAAACCATCCAGCAGAACCCGATAGGCACCGGTCCCTTCAAGTTCGACAACTGGTATCAGGGCGACCGGATCGAGATTTCCGCCTATCCGGACTACTGGGGCGAACCGGCAAAGCTGACGCAGGCCACTTTCAAATTCATCTCCGATCCCACTGCCGCCTTCGCCGCGCTGATGGCCGGTGACATAGATGCCTTCCCCGTCTTCCCCGCGCCGGAAAACCTGCCCCAGTTTGAAGCGGATCCGCGCTTCTCGGTCATCGTCGGCTCGACTGAAGGCGAGACAATCCTCGCCATGAACAACCAGAATGGTCCACTGGCCGACGTGAAGGTGCGAGAGGCCATTGCCCATGCCATCGACCGCCAGGCGATAATAGACGGCGCGATGTTCGGCTACGGCACCCCGATCGGCACCCATTTCGCACCACATCACCCGGCTTACATAGATCTGACCGACCTGTCGGAATACGATCCGGAGAAATCCAAGGCCCTGTTGGCGGAAGCAGGCTATCCCGACGGTTTCTCAACCACCCTCAAGCTGCCGCCTCCCTCCTACGCCCGCCGTGGCGGCGAGATTGTCGCCTCTCAGCTCCGCGCTGTAGGCATCGAGACCGAAATCACCAACCTCGAATGGGCTCAATGGCTGGAGGAAGTTTTCCGAGGCAAGGATTTCGGGCTGACGATCGTCAGCCACACCGAACCGATGGATATCGGCATCTACGCCCGGCCCGACTACTACTTCCAATACGATGACCCAGCCGTGCAGGCCCTCGTCGCCGGCCTCGCGGCCGTGACGGATCCGGAGGACCGCTCCGCCATTCTCAAGACGGTGCAGGAAACCATCGCCCGGAACTATGTCAACGCGTACCTCTTCCAATTGGCGAAAACCGGCGTTGCAGACGCTCGCATCAAAGGCCTCTGGGAAAACTCGCCCACGCAGGCTAATGATCTGACGGCTGTCTACTGGGAGGAATGAATCCGGCGGGCAGCGCCGAATACACTGCCCGGGGAACCTGAATGCTGCGATTTGCCCTGAAGCGCCTTGTCTCCCTCGCGGCGGCACTGGTGGCGGCGAGCCTTGTGGTGTTCGTCGCCATCGAGGTGATCCCCGGTGATCCAGCCTCCTATATGCTCGGCATCAACGCCCAGCCGGAGACCGTCGCCGCCCTGCGGGCCCAGCTTGGTCTCGATGCTGGCCCGGTGGAGCGGTATTTCACTTGGGTATCCGGTCTTCTTCAGGGTGATCTGGGCACCTCCTATACCTACCGCACCCCCGTAGCCAACATCGTCGCAGACAGGCTTTGGGTTTCGCTGCCGCTGGCGATTTACGCCCTCACCCTCTCCACCCTCATTGCCTTCCCTGTCGGCATCATAGCCGCCGCCCGCCGCGGGGGCACTGCCGACCTCGGCATCATGGGCGCCACACAGCTCGGCATCGCCATTCCTAACTTCTGGTTCGCGATGATCCTTGTCACCGTCTTCGCCATCAACCTGCGCTGGTTTTCCTCCGGCGGCTTTCCGGGCTGGGATCAAGGGTTTCTCAGCGGCATGAAGGCTCTCACCCTGCCTGCCATTTCGCTGGCGCTACCGCAGGCCAGCATCCTCTCCCGTGTCATGCGCTCGGCCCTTATCGACATGCTCGATCAGGATTTCATGCGTACCGCCCGCGCCAAGGGCCTCACCCGCGGGCAGGCTCTCCGCCGCCACGCACTCCGCAACGCTCTCATCCCTGTCCTCACCATCCTCGGATTGCAATTTTCCTTCCTTCTGGCCGGTGCGATCATCATCGAAAACGTCTTCTACCTCCCCGGTCTCGGGCGCCTGATTTTCCAGGCCATCGCCCAACGCGATCTGATCGTGGTGGAAAGTGTCGTCATGATCCTCGTCTTCGCCGTCATCTTCGTCACCTTCCTCGTCGACCTTGCCTACGCCGCCGTCGATCCGCGGCTGAGGGCCTCCTGATGCGCAGCCTCCTGATCGGCGTCATCCTCGCCGGCACGTTTCTAGCCGCAGCCCTCGTCTCGCTGGTCTGGACGCCCTTCGACGTCACGGCCCTCGACATCGGCGCAAAACTCCAGAAATCCTCCTCGATCCACTGGTTTGGTACCGATCATTTCGGACGCGATCTCTTTTCGATGATCATGGTCGGCGCGCGCATCTCGCTGGCCGTCGCCCTCGTTGCCGTCGGCATCGGCATGGGCCTCGGCGTGCCCCTCGGCCTTGCCGCCGCCGCGCGCTCCGGCTCCCTGCTTGACGAAGTGATCATGCGCAGCAACGATCTTGTATTCGCCTTTCCGTCGCTGCTTATCGCCATCCTGATCACGGCCATTTTCGGCCCGTCCGCCTTCAACGCCATCGTCGCCATCGGCATCTTCAACATCCCCGTATTCGCCCGGCTCACCCGTGGCGCGGCGCTGGCCCTGTGGAAGCAGGATTACATCCTCGCCGCCCGGGTCGCCGGCAAGGGCCCGGCCCGTATCAGCGTGGAGCATATCCTGCCCAACATTGCCAACCTGCTGATCGTTCAGGGCACCATCCAGTTCTCCCTCGGCATCCTCGCCGAAGCGGGTCTCTCCTACGTGGGCCTTGGCGCTCAGCCGCCGACGCCAAGCTGGGGCCGGATGCTGGCCGAAAGCCAGACGATGATTTCTTTCGCCCCGCACCTCGCGCTTTATCCCGGCCTCGCCATCATCCTCACCGTGCTCGGTCTCAACCTCATGGGCGACGGCTTGCGCGACCTGACGGACCCGCGACTGCGGAGGATGCGGCAATGAGCCTGCTCTCGGTCCGCGACCTGAATCTTGCCATCCACGGCACCCCGATCCTGAGGGGTGTGTCTCTCGAACTCGAAGAGGGACAGATTCTCGGCCTGATCGGCGAAAGTGGCTCCGGCAAATCCATGAGCGCGCTTTCCATTCTCCGCCTCCTGCCCGGCGGCTCGGAGCTTTCCGGCGAAATCACCTTCGCAGGGGAAAGCCTGCCCGCCAAAACGGAAGCAGAGATGTGCACACTTCGCGGCGGTCAGATCGGCATGGTTTTTCAGGAGCCGATGACAGCTCTGAATCCTGTCCAGACCATCGGCGATCAGGTCGCCGAAGCCATCGCCATCCACAAGCGCCTGTCCCGCAGCGAGGCGCTGGCCGAAGCACGCAGGGTGCTGGACCGCGTCGAACTCCCTGCCGATGAATTCCCGCTCACCCGCTACCCGCACCAGCTTTCCGGTGGCCAGCGCCAGCGTGTCGTCATCGCAATCGCCATCGCCTGTGGCCCGCGCCTTCTCATCGCTGATGAGCCGACAACAGCGCTCGACGTCACGACACAAGCGGAGATCCTTCGCCTCATCCGCCGCCTCGTGGCCGAGGACAACATGGGCGCAATCTTTGTAACCCACGATCTCGCCGTTGTCTCCGATCTCGCAGACGACATCGCCATCATGCGCCAGGGTGAGGTTGTCGAGACGGGACCCACCCGCCGAATCCTCGCCGAAGCCCGCCACCCGTACACAGCGGCGCTGCTTGCCGCCTCCTCCCATGCACCGGAGCGCCGCACCGCTGCACCGGATGCGCCACTGCTGGATATCCGCGATTTGACCGTCACCTATCCGGGCCGCAGACGCAGTCTATTCGCCCGGCAGGAGCCAAAGGTGGCGGTCAACAACGTCAGCTTTACCCTGCAGCGCGGCGAGAGCCTTGGCCTTGTCGGCGAATCCGGCTGCGGCAAGTCCACCCTCGCCCGCACCATTCTCGGCCTGATCGCGCCGAATTCCGGTTCCATTTCGATCAGCGGCACGACCGTCCCGGAAGGCCCCATGCCCAGTTCCATGCGCGCAACCATGCAGGTCGTGTTTCAGGATCCGTTCAGTTCGTTCAACCCCCGCCACAAGGTCGCCCGCCTTGTCACCGAACCTTTCCACCTTCTGTCTTCACCTCCCCGTGGTGCGGCCCGGCAGGAAGCCATCGCCGACGCCCTCACCTCCGTCGGCCTATCTCCCGCCGATGCCGACAAGTACATCCACGAATTTTCCGGCGGTCAGCGCCAGCGCATCGCCATCGCCCGCGCGCTTATCACCCGTCCGAAGCTCATCCTGCTCGACGAAGCTGTCTCCGCGCTCGACGTCTCGATCCGCGCCCAGATACTGGATCTCCTCGCAAATCTGGCGGAGATTCACGGCCTTTCCTACCTGTTCATCAGCCACGACCTTCACGTCGTCCGCGCAATCACCGATCGGGTAATGGTGATGCGTCAGGGCAGGATCGTGGAGATGGGGGCGACCGATCAGGTCATGCAATCACCTGGCCACCCCTACACAAAAACCTTGCTCGCCGCGACGCCGATGCTCACAGTCTGAGCCCATGGAACAGCTCTGGTTCGACCCTTCCGAATACCTCTGTGGCGGCCGATGGTCCCGTGCCGCGCAAACCCTGACGCTGGAGGATCCTTCCACCGCCGAGCCACTTGCCCGGATCGCCCGCTGTGGCCCGCCCGAAGTCGATGCCGCGGTTGCCGCCGCCCGCGCCGCGCTGCAAGGCGACTGGGGCCGGATGAGCGCGGCGGAACGGGGCCGGTGTCTTTCCCGCCTCGGCACCCTCGTCGAAGCGCGGATCGAGGCACTCGCCCATATCGAGGCCCGAGACGTCGGCAAACCGCTCACGCAAGCCCGCGCCGATGCCCGCGCTCTCGCTCGCTACATGGAATTCTACGGCGGTGCGGCGGACAAGGTGACTGGCGAAACCATTCCATACCTCGACGGCTACACGGTCTACACGCTGAGGGAGCCTCATGGCGTAACCGGTCATATCGTGCCGTGGAACTATCCAATGCAGATCATCGGCCGTTCCGTCGGTGCCGCACTTGCCATGGGCAACGCCTGCGTCCTCAAACCCGCGGAGGAAGCCTGCCTGACAGCGCTCGCCTTCGCCCGGCTCGCAGAGGAAGCAGGCCTGCCGCCGGGTGCGCTCAACGTCGTTCCCGGCACCGGGGCAGAGGCCGGCGCGCACCTCTCTGCCCATCCGGGCGTCGACCACATCTCCTTCACCGGCTCCGTTGCAACCGGCCAGCGCATTCAGGCGGCTGCCGCCGGCAACATCACGCCCGTCACCCTCGAACTCGGTGGCAAGTCTCCCCAGTTGGTCTTCGCCGACGCAGACCTCGATGCCGCGCTGCCCTTCCTCGTCAACGCCGGCATCCAGAACGCCGGCCAAACCTGCTCCGCCGCCTCACGCATCCTTGTGGAGCGCAGCGTCTACCCGGAAGTCCGCGCGCGGATGGCAGAGGCCTACACGGCCCTATCTGTCGGACCGGCTCTGAGCGACCTCTCTCTCGGGCCCGTCATCTCGGAACGCCAGAAATCCGTCATCGACGGCTTCCTCGCCCAGGCACAGCCTGAAAATATCGTCGCCCACGGCCAGTTTGCACCAAATCTACCCGGCGGCCACTACGTCCGGCCGACCCTGCTGGAAGGCATCGCCCCCGACACGCCCCTCGCGCAGCAGGAGATTTTCGGTCCAGTCCAGATCCTTCTGCCGTTCGAGGGCGAGGCGGAGGCTGTCGCCATCGCCAACGGCACCCGCTACGGTCTCGTTGCCGGCGTATGGACAGCCAACGGCAGCCGTCAGATGCGGCTGGCCAAAACGCTCCGTGCCGGTCAGGTCTTTCTGAACAACTACGGCGCCGGTGGTGGCGTCGAACTGCCCTTCGGCGGGATCGGGCACTCGGGTCACGGGCGTGAAAAGGGGTTCGAGGCGCTTTATGGCTTTTCGGTCCTCAAAACCGTTGCCGCGCTCCATGGCATCTAACGGATAATCACCCGGCTGTCCGACTGCCAACGCCGCACAATCCAGAGAAGATCCGCAAGCCGGAACGCCACGCACCCCTCCGTCGGATGTCGTGCCTTGCGCCAGACATGCAGAAATATTGCACTCCCCGCGCCTTTCTTTGCTTCCGGCCAGTTGTAATCCGTCATCAGCACAAGGTCGTACAAAGGATCTGCACGCGCCAGCCGCTCACAGGAAAACCCCCGCGGCCAGCGCACCAGGTGGTTGTAAGCGTCGTCGCGCACATCGTCGGACCAGCAATCCTGCGGCCCAATCGGCCGCAGCCAGCCGGGCATCTCCGCCCGGGTAAGCCGGTCCGCCCGATACATGCCGCCGACCACCCGATGGCATCCGCGGGGGCTGCCTCCATCACCCTCCCTCTTTGCAGAAACAACACCGCCCTTGCCGATCGCGCAGGGCAGGCTCCGCCCCATGAACCTCGCCCCCCACCGGCCCACCACCAGATCGGCTGGCGTCACAGCAGATGCCCGGATTTCGCGGCCTTGGTCGCCAGATACGCAGCATTTTCGGCCCGCAGTCCCACCTTCAGCGGCACCCGCTCCACAACCGCGATACCATTGGCCTGCATCCGCTCCACCTTAGCCGGATTGTTGGTCATCAGCCGTACCGAAACCATACCCAGCTTCTTCAGGATCTCCGCGCCAATTCTGAAGTCGCGCTCATCGTCCTCAAAACCCAGTCGGTGATTGGCTTCGACGGTATCAAATCCCTGATCCTGCAACGAGTAGGCCCGCATCTTGTTGGCCAGCCCGATGCCACGCCCTTCCTGGTTGAGATACAGCAGAATACCCGCGCCTTCCGCCCCCATCTGCGCCAGCGCCGCCGCGAGTTGCGCCCCGCAATCGCATTTCAGTGATCCCAGCACATCGCCCGTGAAACAGGCCGAGTGCAGGCGCGTCAGAACAGGCGCCGCGCGATCCGGTGTTCCGATCTCGACGACGTAATGCTCCTCGCCACCGTCCTCAGGCCGGAACACATGCACCCTCCCGGCGCTGGAGACGGCAAGTGGCACTCGTGCCGCCGCCACCGAATGCAACACAGGCGCCAGCGGGGCCACCAGCCCGGCATCGAGCAATGTCAGATCATTCGCCGCCGCCAGCGCCGCGCCCTCGGTCAGCGGCACAACCACCGCAGCCGGAATCAGATGCGCCGACTTGCACAGCGAAATCGCAGCCCGGTGCAACCCGGCATTGCCATCCCTCAGGCTCAGGAACGGTCCCTTCATCGGCGTATCGAGGTCCGTTGCCGGCTCCGCCACCGCCCGTATCCAATGGCAGTCCGCAGTTTCAGGCACGGCGATACGGGCAATGTCGCCGTCATAGGCCCGCGCCCGCAACGTCTCCGCCCGGTGTCGCGTCAGCGCCATTTCCGGCACACCCACCTGCCGCAGGTCGGCCAGCCTCTCGGGTCGCAGCACCTCCGCCGCCTGTATCACCGCAAAGGCATCGTCCGCCCGCAAAACAACGGCGGCGCCCATGCGCAGATCACTCCGCGCCCGCGCAACCCGTTCGGCATCTGTAAGAAACAGCCCCAACTGCTGACACTCCCGTGATCCAATCCTTCAAAGCATTTCAATCCTATATCCCGGCATCCGCCAAATTGAAACAAAGGCAACCCGCCACACACTTGACCGTGAAATATCACCCCCGACCTTGTCCTTCACGATCTCGGGACCCATTTTCACGTTAATGGAACGACGGGCAGGATCATGAGCAATCTGAAAAAAATATTGATGGTCGATGATGATGAAGACCTGCGCGAGGCGCTGGCAGATCAACTCGTCCTGACAGAAGAATTCGATGTTTTCGAAGCCGAGGACGGGGGCACCGGCCTCGAACGCGCCAAGGAAGGTCATTACGACCTTATCATTCTCGATGTCGGCCTGCCGGACATGGATGGGCGCGAACTCTGCCGCCTGATGCGCAAGGGCGGTGTCAAATGTCCAGTCCTCATGCTCACCGGTCATAACACGGATGCCGACACGATCCTCGGTCTCGATGCCGGCGCCAACGATTACGTAGCCAAGCCGTTCAAATTCCCGGTTTTGCTCGCACGCATCCGCGCGCAATTGCGCCAGCACGAACAGTCCGAGGATGCCGTTTTCAACGTTGGACCATACACCTTCAAACCGGCATCGAAGATGCTGGTCGATGAGGACGAAAAGAAAATCCGTCTGACTGAGAAGGAAACCAATATTCTCAAGTTCCTTTACCGTGCCGAAAGCGGGGTCGTTGCGCGCGATACGCTTCTCCACGAGGTCTGGGGCTACAACGCCGGGGTCACGACACACACGCTTGAGACCCACATCTACCGCCTCCGTCAGAAGATTGAGCCCGATCCTTCCAATGCACGGATTCTGGTAACCGAGAGCGGCGGCTACCGCCTCTCCGTCTGAAATCCCTCCGCGCCGGGGTTATGGCGCGACCTCCCTGTTGGACTTGGCCCGGGCTCTGCCCGGGCCTTTTTTTACCGGCAGGCTGGCCAGCGTCCTTGGGCGAAATGGAAATGATCGGCGTGCAAGGCATTGTAATCGGGTGAAAGCACAGTCCGGAAATAGGTGCAGGCATCGTCCCGGATCTGCCGCCAGAACGCCTGCTCCGCCAGTGACGCTTCCCACCCCTGCAACATCGAAAGGGCCCGGCCATCATCCAGCCGGAAACCGGCTACGTCGATCGCCGAGGCCGTGGCATGCGCGCTCATCCGGGTGGAGGTTCCACTGCTTGTCCGCATCCTTCGGCAGGAAAAGCTGCCGAAATGCCGTGCCTCGGCCACATCACTGCCCAGCCACTCCCGCGCCGACGGCTGCACGGAATGGCGCATCCACATTCCCAGCCGCAATGCCATCTCACATCGCGTCTCCAGCGGTGCCGTCCGCGCATCGGCGACCCGTGTCAGCCGCGCTCGTTGCCGTATATGGCATTCTGCCGAGTCTTCTCGGTCGTCCAGCCAAACCTGTTCCGTTTCTTCGAGCGATTCCAGCGCTGCCCGGCACAGTTGCGGGCTGCGTGCCGTACGCGCCAGTTTCATCGGGGTCATCAGTGTCGGGGCCGCGTTCGGATCCAGCGGCGCGAACGGA